>MGWC01000030.1:9307-47748 GCA_001800815.1 Euryarchaeota archaeon RBG_19FT_COMBO_56_21 | reverse complement strand
CATCAGGCCTTCGGAGTACCGTATCCCCGACTCCTCGGAGTATCCGATTGCATGGGATCTCCCCGAGTCCGGTATTGGGACCACGACATCGACGTCAGCAGGCTGCTCTTTGGCGAGCCTTTGCCCTATCCTTCGCCTCACCTCGTACACGAGGTGTCCTTCAATCGAAGAGTCGGCTCTTGCAAGGTACACCCACTCGAACATGCAATGCGCTCTGCCTTTTGAAAGGCCCGTCTTCGTAGAACGAATCTCTCCTGGAAGGAGCTCCACTATCTCCCCCGGGTCCACGTCCCTGATGAATTCGCCGCCGAGGGTGTCGAACACGACGCTCTCCGAGGCGGCCGCGTAGCCCCCCTTGGTCCTGCCGACGCAAAGTGGTCTGAAGCCCAGAGGGTCCCTGATGGCGAAGATCCTGTTGTCGATCATTATCGTCATCGAGTACGATCCCTGAAGTATGCTCATCAGGTTCTTGAGCGACCTGACTGGGTCGCCCGTGTTGGCGATATCGTTCGCAAGCAGCCTGACAGCTATCTCAGAATCGGTTGATGTGATGAACGCCCAGCCCTTCTTCTTCAGGTCCTCCATGATCTTGTCGGCATTGACAATCTCCCCGTTGTGTCCAAGGGCGATATCGCCGTAGTTCGTGGAGACCACAATGGGCTGTGCGTTCTCGATTGTCGATGAGCCGAATGTGGAATACCTGACGTGACCTATGCCTATCTCGCCCTTGAGGTTCTTGATGTCGTCCGGCTTGAGCGCCTGATGCGCCAGCCCCATGCCCTTGATCGCCTTGATGCCGTTGTTGTAGACAGCTATCCCCGCGGACTCTTGTCCTCTGTGCTGTAGGACCCTAAGTGCGTAGAAAACGTCGATGGAGACGTTTTGAATGGAGGCGATGGCGAAAACGCCGCACTCTTCCTGCGGGTGCTCAGGATCCATGGACCTCTGCTCCCCCTTCTAGGACGGTGCCACTCATCAGTGCTGCTTGGCCCAATTGTAGTGCCTCAGTTTCGCGGTCGCGCCAAAGCCGCACGACGCGCATACCTTGTGTCTCACGTGATACGCGCGCTTTCCGCATCGACGGCAGATGATGTGTGTTTTCTTGCTGCCACGCTTGCCCATCGACGGAGTGCCCTTTCCCATAGGACATTACCTCAGGGTGAAATGTATATGACGTTGTCCCCTCTGACAATCGTCGTTTCGAACTTCCTGACGACCTGGTTATCGTGGGTCTCCTCGGCGTTCTTCAGGACGAGGTTCATATGAGGATCATACCCGTCTAGTATGCCTCGGTAGCCCCTCTTCCCCTTCAGCTCGACGATGACCTGCTGGTTGATGGACTTGTTCAGAACGGCCAGGGGTTTGATCAAACAAAGTCACCTGTTGGCGTGATATCAGGTACTGTACTTAAAGCTTTTCGGTTTGAGCTTCGCACCGAATTCGCATACTGGCTCGACCTTGAAAGTGGTAGGTTCTGGGGAAGGATGGAACGTCTGTTGCGGAGTTTGAAGCCATCATCATGGGATATCGATAACTTGCCTTAGGGACCTAGCATCTGGCGTCGTTATCAATTGCGAACGCGGACAGCAAAGATATTTCAGTCCGATGCTCGATTTGGCCCAAAGCAGCTTAGTATAAAAGGCTGCTATGTCATACTATCCATCCGCGATTTTGGCTTGGTGCACCGATGACCCCCCCGCAACAAGTGCAGATAGCGACCAGCAAGTCGCCGACTGACAACGATCTTGCAAACTATGCGAGAGCTTACATAGGCGCATATCTGAGCGCGGTCAGACAAGAGAACCCGGACCATATCCCGAAGTTCGCTCAGGAGCATCCGTACGCGGTCGAAGTATGCTTGATGGCCAACCAATGCTTCGTGATGCTCTTTGAGAAATCGGAGAACTCCAGCGTCTCGGTCACGAAGCAGAATTGGGAGTATGTGAACGGCAGGGTCATGTCGGGTTTGTCATATCTCGTCTCGGTATATCCGCACGAGGGTTTCCATCTCAAGGACGCATCCTATAGGGGCAAGAGGGACGCGGTGAGGGACATCCGGGTCTTCGAGAACTCGGACCTCGTGGATGCAACTCATCAGCTAGAACGACTGTTGACCGAGCTTGGCGATGTGTCAAAGTGGAACAAGAATCCGATCAACATGGCGGAACTCGCCATGACCAAGCTCAGCACGATAAAGCAGGAAGTCATGAGGGCCGGTCCAGCGGTCGATTTCATGTCGATGGTCGATGGGCTGAAGCACTACAAGACCGCGCCCGAGGTTCCCCCGGTCGACCCATCCGTTGTCGAGATGATCGCCTCTGTCGAGAAGGACTTCAAGGACCTGGGCGACGTGGTCGCGAAATCCAAGACACAGGATGCCCGGGTCGAGGAGCTCGAGAAGAGCCTGAAATCAGAACTGGAGGACTTCAAGGCCGCCATAGACAAGAAGATGGCCAAGGGGCTAGCCGTAGTTCTGACCACGGCTGACAGGAAGATAGATAAGGCCGTGGGTGTCCTGGCGCAGGACCTGAATCAAAAGAGCAGCGAGATATCTGCGTTTCTGGAGCAGAAGCAGCAAGAGCCGGAGGTAGAGATTGACCTCGAACCTCTGGAGTCCAAGATATCAACGCTTGCCGAGGAGATTAGCGAATTGAAGCGCGAGAGCGAATTGTGGGACAAGCGGCAGATCGACCTTACCCCATTAGAATCCAAAATTGAAGTCCTCTCGAAGGAGATCATCATTTTGAAGCATGACGGCGAACTGAGGGACAAGAGGCAGGTCGACCTAGCCCCGATAGAGGCCAAGATAGACAGCCTCTCGGTGGAGATCACCGCCGTTGTCGAGCAACTGGACCGGTTTCAGGCGTTGATGGTCAACCAGCTTCGGAGCGATATAGTCAGGCTGGGAGAGAAGGCGAAGAGTCTGGAGGACTACCTGATCACCACTACTAGTGCCAGAAACGTAGTTAGCAGACGCTAGCCCTCGACTCAGAGCTGTACAGTCGTGTCTTCCTTTATCCTGTCGAGTATGAGGTACGTGTTGCTGCGTTCGACCTCCTCGATCTTGATGAACGCGTCGACTATGTCCTTCAGCTCTTCTCGCGAGGACGCTCTGAGAAGAACTGCGAAATCGATGTTGCCCAGCAGGAAGTACACAGCCCATACGCCTGTAATCTTAGCGATCTTCTCGCCTATCTTCCTCGAGTAGTCAGGACCGTACCTGCCAGTCACGAGCGAAATCGCGAGTATCTCCTTGCCTACCTTGAGAGGATCTACGCTGGCCTTGAAACCCGTGATGACTCCTTCCTCGACGAGTCTGTTCACCCTGTAATGCACGGTCGATGAGGACAGGCCAGTCTTCTCTCCGATCTTCTTGAGGCTAATATTACAGTCCTCTTGAAGCATTTTCAATATGATCTTGTCGTTCTTATCTAGAGTAACGGCGACTTGTTTCTCGGTCAAAGGCGCACCCCCAAGAATATTCGAAAACTGGCAATCATATTCGGATTGATAACGCTTTCGATAGCTTTCGTTCGAATAGAACATAAATCGATTGGTCTCCCAGACGGATGGGACAGTCCCGCTCCGAGAGGAGATGTTCGGCAGGAACCGTCGAGAATTCGCGAAAAACAATGAAATGGAAAGGGTTTAAGGGCTGCAGACTTGTGGTCTTCTCACTCCAGCGGTCTCACCAAGAGCTCAGAGAGCAGGAGAGTCGAGATCTCCATCTGGATGTCGTCCGGGACATAGCTGTAGGTTCTGCCAGTGAGCGCCTTCAAGAACTCGATAAGCTGGGCTTGCTCCTCCTCGGTCAGGCCAAGGTCCGTAACCAAGTCCTCCTCCAGCTCTCCCACGACGGGGTCTGGGACCATGTTGTAGTGCGCAATGACTTCCTCAAGAGTTGCGAAGATGCCATTGTGCATATACGGCGCAGTCAGCTCGATGTTCCTGAGGCCAGGGGTCTTGAACCTCCCCATGTCCTCGTCGAGCCCAGTCACGTAGACCCTCCCAAGGTCGTACCCTGCGAGCATATCGTCCATACCCTCGTTCGGGAAGTGCGTCGTGTCCTTCGTCTGCGGGACGCCTATGTTCCCGAAGGCGGACTCCAAGAACAGCGGCGGTGCATGGCATCCACCACAGCTCGCCTTTCCGAAGAACAGGTCCATCCCTGCGGTCTGCGCGGAGGTCATCGCGGTCTCGTCCCCCGCAAGATACCTGTCGTAGGGTGAGTCCCAGGTGATCACGGTTCGCTCGTACGACGCGATCGCCTTCGTGGCAGTGTCCTTCGTGATCTCTCCGCCGAATACCTTGTTGAACAGTTTCGTGTATTCTCGGTCGGACTTGAGGTACATGACAACATTGTCCCATGTGTTCGCCATCTCAATCGGGTTCTCTACAGGGCCCGCGGCCTGCTCCTCCAGGGTCAGCGCTCTCCCGTCCCAGAACTGGGTCTCGTAGTAGGCAGCGTTGTATACCGTTGGCGCGTTCCTTCCGCCTTCGGATCCGCCCACTCCGTCCGAGACTCGCTCCCCGTCTCCGAATCCAAACGCCGGATGGTGACAGCTCGCGCAAGATATCGTCCCGTCGCTGGACAGCATCGGGTCGAAGTATAGCATCTCGCCCAGCCTCACCTTCGTCGGGGTCTGTGGGTTGTCGGCCGGAATCGGCACGGGCGGCAAACCCTTGGGTTTCGGGTTATATTTCGGGTAGACCATGTCCGTGTCGGATATTTGGGTTGCCGAAGTCTGCACTGCGAAGACGGCTGATATGGATAGCAGCATCACAGTAGCTGCGGCTGCCATGATCATCGCATGCCTTCGCAGTCCTTTTCCTCTGTCAGTTGTTCTTCCGAACATCCTCCCCCAGCGGCTCATTAACACACAGGCTATAATACACTACTGACCATGCTATTCCTTAGCAGTGTTAAGGCTTAACATCCGTTAGATGAAAGCTCCGATGGTTGGCAGGTCCAATAGGTCCATGTCAAAGAAGACGATGCCGTTCCTGATCTCTTTAGCTCCCAGCTCCTCGCGGCCGTCTAGCCCGGCAAGAAACGACGAGCGCCACCACAGGTCGAGTGCATTGTTGGCCATTGCGCCCAGGTAGGCCTGCGCGAAGTTGAATTCGTAGTCATCCATGTCGCACAGATATGCGGCATGGCCCAGGAAGCAGTCTCGCGAGTTAATCGTAGACAGATACTCGCCGAGAAGCCTCCTCCCCTGTTCTTCAAAGGGCAAGAGCTCGACTTCGTTTGGGTCGATCCTAACGAACTCGTCCGTGGTGCCGTCCTCGGCGAGAACGTATCCCACTATGCGCTTCTCCTTGAGCTCGAAGATCTTCCAGACCATTCCCTCGTCTATGTATATCGGCAGCAGACTCAGGTCGGGCAGATCGAACAACTCCGTCCCGTCCATGAGCGCTCGTTCTTGGATATCTGCGACCGCGTCCGATCTCCTGGCGAGTCTTGCAATATCTGTTGGGGAGGCGTTCTGTCTAGTTCGTCCGTGCTCTGCGTATGTCAGGACCCTGCTGAGCCCCAACTCATCGGTGAGTTCATCCATCAGGGAATCGGCGGCGCTCCTGAGAGACGAAAACGACTGTGCCACTCCGGTTGCTCTGCAGTTCCTTACGAAATCAGCGAAGACCTTCTTAGCGTGGTCAAGCTGCTCTGAAAGCTCGGCTCGACCGTAGTCAGCGATTATCTTCTCGGCCTCTTCTTGGAGGTTGCTTCCTGGAAGGCCCATCCCCCTGCACGAGAGGTTGGTCAGGAGTTGAATCCTCCAGCCCACGAAAACGTTGACCGGGAACAGTCGGCAGAAATGCGGCCTCAAATCGTATATCTTACATCGTTTGTTCGCTAGAAAGTGACAGGCGCCGTGCGCTCCTCTGAGCTTCAGCGCAGTCCCCTTGACCTCGGGGGAAATGTGCCGTTCGGCCACGCCCTGGGCAAGGACCGGGTCGCCCCTGAATCTAATGGCTTCGTCCGGCAACAGCTCCGGTTGACAGAGGCAACATAATGCGCAGTTGTCGATACAACTGTAGGTTTTCCCCTTGACCTCAGTGTAGTCTATCTCGAGATCAGGTTGAGGCCGAGACAACTGCATCCCTTCCGATTCGTTCGCCGACCTGTTCTCCATTCTCAACTATTACGTTACCGCGGACGAGCACAGCCCGCGGGAAAATGCCGAGCATCCCTTCGTAGGCGCTCCACCCACACTTCGAGTGCAGCTTGTCAGCTCGAATCTTGACGGTCGAATCCATGTCCACGACCATGAGGTCAGCGTCATATCCAACCTCGATCTTGCCCTTCCGGAGTCCGAACAGGTCGCCCGGTTTCTCGCACAGCCTTCGCGCCATCCCCCCGAAGTCCATGTGCTTCTCTTTCACGTGCTGCAACAGCAAGGGTACCAGGGTCTCGACGCCTGGCATCCCAGAAGGGGCATAGTCGAAATCCTCGTGCTTCTCGTCTATCGTATGCGGTGCATGGTCGGACGCGATGATGTCGAAGGAACCTTCCTTCAGTGCCTGGAACAGACCTTGCCGGTCCTCCCTCCTCCTCAATGGAGGGTTGACCTTCGCAAGAGTTCCCAATCTGCTCGAGATGTCGAAAAGAAGATGATGAGGAGTCACCTCTGAAGTGATGGTCCCTGCGTTGGTGAGCAAGGGCAACGAGGATTTTGCAGACACATGACATATGTGTAGCCGACAGTCCCTCGCGGCATCCCTGATCTTCCTGATCGCGCTCGCCTCGCACTCGTTCGGTCTGTTCCTCAGGTGGCCTTCGAGGTCCCTCTCGCTGTCTTTCCTTCTTAGGATCTCGTCCTCAGCGTGCACAGCGAGGACCTTCTTAGTAGCGGCAATCTCAGAGAGCTCGGCCTTGATCGCGGAGGGCTGAGGGACAAGCAAGTCCCCTGTGGTGCTCCCCATGTACAATTTGAAGCCGATCGCCTCCTTCGCAAGAGCGCGGACATCTATCCCGGGCTTGACCCCTGCAAAGAGCCCGAAGTCCGCCAAGCTTCTTGAGGCCGCGATCTTCCGCTTGTCCCTGAGCGATGTGAGAGTCGTAGTAGTCGGTCGAGTGTTGGGCATGTCGAGCACACATGTGACTCCGCCACAAACTGCGGCCAGAGAACCCGTTCCCCAATCCTCCTTCTGTGTCATGCCAGGGTCGCGGAAGTGTACGTGTGAGTCTATCGCCCCGGGAAGGACTATCCTGTTCCCGAAGCTGAACACCCGGTCCCCCTCGAGCGTCTTCGCTATCTTAGCGATTCTACCGTTCTCGATGCCAATGCAGCATCTCTCGAACCTGCCGGAGACGTAGCAGTTACCCTCGACTACAACTTCCATGCTCCTCACTGAGTGTTCTTCGTCTCACAGTGCCTCCAGGTTCGTCTTCTGAGAAGACCTCTGCCTGGAACTTGAAAATCCTTGTACCCTGCTGCAACCATGCGTCAGGCATCAGGCCGGCCTTCAAACATGTCTGGCAAAGGAACTCCTCCGCATCCCAGCCCCATTCGACCGGCACCTGGGGGAGCAACAGACCGCGCGCAAACCCCCTTTGGACGATGAGCCCGTCTTCGCCTACTTTGACCTCCTTGACCAGGTCCGAGGGTTTCTTGACCGAAACTTCCGCTGGCGGAGTCAGAAGGCTGACCTCGACCTTGATCGTCCTTAGCTCCTCCGGTTTGACAGGTGGGAACCGGGGATCCCTGGAAGCTGCGCTCACAGCGGCGTCCTTTATCGCATCGATGAGTGGCATTATGGGTTCGGGGTAGCCGATGCAGCCTCTCAGAGAATCGCTCGGATGAGTGGTCAGCGTGACGAACACGCCTGACCTATCTGAGAACGCCTGAGGAACCTTCGGCAGTGGGAACACCGTATGCTTCACGAACCCTTCGACAACCGCCCTGGCGATTCTCACCGCTAGCTCGCCATCCTCGTCGGAGTACATCCTACCCTTGACGCGGTCATGGGGTAGCTGTAATAAAAGGCTTTCAACACCTAGCCGCGCCTCTGGCTGATAACGTCTGGCCTGCGAACCATGCGCCAAACCTTAAATATCCACCACAGAAATCAGTTAGGTGAGACTCATGAAATTTGTCAAGCTCTCTCAATCGGAGTTCGAGGAGATACGCAAACTCTACGAGGGAGTGATGTCCCAGGCATGCTATGGGCTGTTCTTCAGGGAGGGTATGATCCTCGGAGAGGAGATGGGCAAGATAGCCGCTCAGGAGCCTGAGAAGTACTTCGAGATATGTGCGAACCTGCTCCGCGCCAGAGGCTGGGTGGACAATATCGTCTTCCAGGAGACCACCGCCGTTGCGGAAGGGTCGATTGAAATCGGTTCCCGGGCAGATGGCGCGACTTGTCATCGGCTCAGGGGGATCGTGAGGAGAATCTACGAGCTCCAGACCCACCGGAGATTGCACTGCGAGGAGATCGAGTGTGTGAGCAAGGGCGACAAGCATTGCGTGTTCAGGATCGAGCAGGTCAGGGGGGAGTAAGATGGAGTTGAAGCCCTCTTTAAGGGCGTTGAGACAGAACTGCGGAGCGATTGCTTCAGCGGTTGTAAGCAGGGATGGTCTGGTGATAGCGGCAGATGTGCCTGAGGGCGTCTCCATGGAAACCTTCGGGATCATGTGCGCCACCCTTATGGGGGCTGCGTCGACCGCCCACTCAGAGCTTCGGGCCGGCACTCCCCAACGCGTCATCGTCGAATCCGAGGACACGAAGATGGTCCTGGTCGGCGCTGGCCGCAAGGCACTAATTGTGGCGGTCATCGGCAGGAAAGGCGATATCACGCAGGCCATCAAGAAGCTCGATGAGATGGCCGAGATGATCAAGCTCATCTGAGCCGATCACGAAATGCGAAAGGAGTTTCGAGGCATTCGCCAGGAGCGCTATTCGATTCTGAGTTCTCTCAATTTCTCCGGGGTCGGCTCTCCGTCCCTGGTCCATCCACGGGCGTTCATGTAGTCGTCCAGCATCAGGTTCATCTCTTCGACGCTGATCTTCGAGCCCTTGGAAACCCCCTCCGGGATCGGATCCTCGAGAATCCTCGGCGGCAGGAGCCAGTCCTTCCGCGTGACGCCCTCTCTGTAGTTGAAGGCCCCTTTCATGTTGTGTATCCGCTCGCCGATCTTGAGCAGCTCGTCCTCTGTGAACTTCAAGCCCGTGATCGCTTCGAGGACCTCAGGCAGCTTCGCGATCAGGTAGAATCCGCGGGAGAACTTGCAGAGGCCGACGGAATCGTACACGCACATGAAGTTCTCCATCGTCGCGACCATCGGTCCCTTGCCTACCGCCGAGAACCTGTCGATGCCCTCCCACTTCCAGAATTTGCCGACCAGCTCTGGCGCGTAGAATCCGGCCCTCAGATGGTCCGCTCCTCTCGTAGATGTCATGTAGGCCAGCCCGTGACCCTTCATGCCTCTTACGTCGTATGCGGGCGGCTCCAGTCCCTTGGTGTGTATTGCGTATCTCTCCGCACCCTTGCCTATTTTCTCAGCGGCGATCTTGACACCGTTCGCGAGGACATCGCCCAAGCCCTCTCTGTTGCCTATCATCTCGACCATCTTCGGCACCGCATCAGGTGCGTTGCCCCAGCTGAGGTCGACCCCCGCTTCCTTCTGCGAGATGATCCCCCTCTGGTACAGTTCCATCGCGAATCCTATCGCAACGCCTGCGGATATCGTGTCCAGACCGAGCATGTCGCAGAGTTCGTTCGCCCTGGCGACGCTCTCGACATCAGGATTGCCGCAAGCGCCTCCTAGAGAATAGAGTGTCTCGTACTCGATGCCGTCGATGGCGACGCCTGCGAACTTCCCACTCTTGATCTCGAAGAGCTTTCCGCAGGGTTTGGTGCACGCGAAGCAGGCCTTGTTCTTGGTCACGTACTTCGGGGCCCAGTAGTATGGGTCTATCTGCTGCCTCTCGTTATAGACGCTCTCCTGCCAGTTCTTGGTCGGGAACACTCCTCTGTCCTTGTTCACCCAGCCAAGGAATTCGCCAGTTCCGTACTTCGTGTCCTCGACAAACGAGGGCGAGGCCTCGTAGATCTTCTGGTAATGAAGCGCGAGTTCGAGCAACTTCTTGGGGTCGTGCGGGACCAGGTCTCTTGTACCGCGAACGACGATTGCCTTGAGGTTCTTCGAGCCCATGACAGCGCCCAGTCCTCCCCTGCCTGCCTGTCTATCGTCGCAGTCTATGCAGGCCATGTTTGAGAGTTTCTCTCCCGCGACGCCGATGCAGGCTACCTTCACGTCCCAGCCATGGCGCTTCTTTAGGGTTTCTGGGACAACTCGTGTGTCTTTCCCCCAAAGGTCCGAGGCGTCGTTGATCTCGATCTTCTCGTCTTCTATGAATATGTAGGACGGCCCATCTGCCTTGCCGATTATCTCGAGCGCGTCGTAACCGGCGTGCTTTAGCTCCGGACCTATCGAGCCTCCCATTATGCTCTCGACCAGCGTGTTCGTCGCGGGTCCTTTTGCTGCGAATGCGACCTTGCCCCCTGTGCCGACAGGGAACCCGTCGAAGGCACCTCCGGCGATGGCGAGGACATTCTGGGGTCCCAACGGGTCGGCGCCTTTCGGGACCCCATGGTATACGATGTCCACACAGAATCCCTGGCCTCCGAGCACGTTGCGCACATGCTTCTCGTCGAAGCTCTTGATGTGCCACTTCTCGGAAGTGAGATCCACCTTGAGGATCTTGCCAGTGTATCCCTTCATGTTCATTCCTCCCCCAGGAGCTTCTTGACCTTCTCATACTGCTCAGGCTTCGGCTCCTCGAAGACTATCGCTTTCATTGGGCAGAACTTGACGCATGTGGGGTCTCCGTCGCACAGGTCACAGTTGAACGCCTTCTCCTCCATCCGCATCACTCCGAACGGGCAAACCTCCACACATGTTCCGCAGGCGGTGCACTCGTCCTGGTTGACGAATACTCTGCCGTTCTCTTTCTTGATCGCCTCGACCGGGCAATGCAGGACGCAGCAATCCTCTCCGCATGACACGCAGTGCGTGCATACTGACGGAAAATCGAGCTTCACGTTCCTTCTGTGGACCTGCAGGCGCGCGGTCGCGTGATTGACGACCCCCTCATGGACTATGGTGCAGGCCATTTCGCAGAATCTGCAGCCAGTGCAGTTCTCCGGATAAGGTACCAACATCTTCGGCATGCTGACTGAACCCCCCTTCACTCGGAAGTGGATGTGGAGTAATGGAATTCGAATAAAAAAGATGTGTTAGCCACGCGCGAGCCGTTATGCTTGTGAGTTCATCTCGACTTCGGCTTGGCCTTTCTTATCTCGATCCTCCTGACCTCGGAGCCCTTGGACGGCATTTCCTTGTCCAGCTCCGAGATGACTACATCGATGGCGCTTCTCATCGCCAAGAGGAGTTCCTTCTCCGCCTTGTGCACGCGGTCCTTAGTTTCCTGGGGGATCTGCATGCTCTTCATCGTCGTGTTCGCCGCCTGCATCATCTCCATGCCTGCGCTGATGAAGTGCGCCATCGTGTCCTTCGTGACCACACTGGTCGCGATCGATTCAAGATGTCTTTCTAGCCGCTTTGCGGCCTCTACGCCCCTTTCCACCCTTTCTCTTGGCAACTTTCTCACCCTCGAATCTTATCTTGAGCCAGCCCTCATCCATATCCGCTCCCAGTACTTTCTTGTTGGTCATCGAGTGCGGCAGCGTGATGGACTTCTTGAAGGCGCCGACTTGCAGCGTCAAATCGTCTTTGCGCGTATATAGTTCTAGTTTCTGGTTCATCGGATAAGGCAGCTTGATCGCCAATACGCTCGCGCCATCCTCGTCGAACATCTTCATCGGGGACTCGGTCGAGTATATCTGGGTCGGATCGTCCTTCCCGAACAGCTCATCCGCGAGCTTGTCAAGCGCTTTCATCCCTAGGACCTCTTGCGGCATCATCCTGGCCGTCAGCATCTTGAGGGGCGAAAAGGCCTCGTCAATGACTGCCAAGTACTTTCTCTGCTCTTCAAGTTTTGATTTCCAGTACCCCTCGCCTAGCTCGTTCGGAAGTATTCTGTTGATGACGATAGCCTCGACGGTGTATCCGTACAGGCACAGGTATGTGTACGCGCGCTGGGTCTCGCTTATCACCATCTTCTCGGGATTGACGACCAGCCTGACCGAGGTGATCTCAGGGTCCGAGAGCAGGTCCTCGACGTACCCGAGCCTCCCTCTGAGGTTCTCGAGGTCTTCGAGGAATCTGTCCGTCGGGAGCGGCGTTGAGATGAATCTCCCGACGGTGGCTCTTGCCACTCTGAGGACATTCCTAACCATGTGGAACAACCTGTCAAAGTACCAGTTGGCGGTGTCGGGAAATGCGAGCAGCCTAAGGGTGTCCGCGGTCGGCGCAGTGTCCATCACAATCAAGTCGTACTTCTTCTGCTTGTGGAACTCCTCGACGTAGAACAGAGCCGACATGAGCTCCATTCCCGGGAACACGGCCATTTCATTAGCAGTGACCGAGTCCATGCCCTGAGAGGCCAGGAAATCGGACAGGTACTTCTGTATCTCTTTCCAGCGGTTCTCGAGCTCGTACTGCATGTCCACTTCGATCCCATCGAGGTTCTTTGTAATCGGCTTCACTTGCCCTGAAAGCTGAAATTCGAGAGAGTCAGACAGGCTGTGGGCAGCATCAGTGCTTATGACAACGGTTTTGTAACCCATGGCTGCGGCCCTCAGAGCGGTTGCTGCTGCGACGGAGGTCTTCCCCACGCCGCCCTTGCCAGTGTAAATGATTATCCTCATCTGCATCCTCGGCCGCGAGTGTATCGACTGCCCAGCAATAATGGTGTCGCAGAATTGGTGTCGGGGGCGGGGTTCGAACCCGCGACCTCCGGATTTCCTAGGAGCATCTGGTCAAGACCTCTCCCTATGAGTCCGACGCTCCACCGGGCTGAGCCACCCCGACATTGGAGAAGGGACTGGATGGAAGTCCTATTCCTTCTTCTCTTCCGCAGGTGGTGTCTCCGGCTCTTCCTTCGTCTCTGCCTCTGGGGCAGGCGCGGGCGCTTCAGTCGCGGTCGCCGGTACCTCAGCGGGCTCCTCCGGTTCGGGTGCCGGCTCCTCCTGCGGAGCGATGATGGGCGCCTCTCCAGGCTCTGGGGGCTTGCCCATCCTCGTGACCTCGGTTCTGCGTATCTCGATCCTCTTGATCGGGACAATGATCTTGGATGCGTCGGAGACCTTCTTGGCGAGCTCTCCCATGATCAGCATGCGCACGAATTCGCCGATTGTGACCTCAGCAGAGGCCTTCATCAGCTCCTCGTGCATGATCCTCCTGACCGCGGTCTCCTGGGACGCCTGGATTCGCTGCTCTGAGACCGCCATCGGCTTGACTCTGATCTGCCAGCCGTCCTTCGTCGTCACATCGACTACGGCGTCCGTCTTTGTTCTCTTTCTTCGGGTCAGCCGTCTGACATAGTCGCTCGTGAGGTCGTGCCCGTAGAACATCGTGTTGGCGTCCAAGCCCCTCACGTCGTGGACCTTGAATTTGATCTTGATGTGCATCTTGGAGAAATCCCCGGTCAGGTCTTGCACCGTGGCCTCCGTTATCCTCCCCATGACGCCATCGGCCGTCTCAGAGGGGGTCTCGCCCAGCTGCATCTTGCTGAACATGTCGGGGGCGAATATCTTGTACCACTCCTTCGCCTTCCACTTGTCCTTGACCTTCTTGGCTGCAGCCCTTGTCTTCTTCTCGACCAACTAGATACCTCACTGTATTCGATGAAGCAGGCTCGATAACGTACTTCTGTATTAAAAGCTTGCTGAGGATAAACTTGAGCCGAGACGCATCGTGCCAGCAGTCCTGAAACAGCCCGCTCGGTCACCTTTTCCTGAGCTTCGGGTTGAGGACCTCGTCCATCGCATACCCCACGAAAGTGAACCCTAGGACGACGAAGACGATGCACAAGCCCGGCATGATGATGAAGGGATAGGGCCCGGCGAGCATTGCGCTGGCCCTGTAAGCGTCCTCCAGTATCTTCCCCCAGGTATCGACCTCTTGAGGGCCGAGGCCCAGGAAGCTGAGGGTGCTTTCTGAGAGGATGGCAATGGCTATCGTCAATATTGCATTGGCGAAGATGAGTGGAACGACGTTCGGAAAGATGTGTCTCCTGATGATGTGCCAGTCGCCGGAGCCTATCGCCTTCGCGCGCTCGACGAACTGCCGCTCTTTCAGGGTCAACACCTGCGCGCGGACGATCCTAGCCGTGGTCGACCATCCCGTGACCCCGATGACGACTATGACGGATGACAGGTCCCTCGAGCCCCATATCGACGCGATGACCATCATCAGGACGAGCCAAGGTATCGACAGGAACATGTCGTTCACGCGCATGATGACCTCGTCCTTCCAGCCGCCCCAGTACCCCGATGCCAATCCGACGAGTGTGCCGAGCCCCATCGAGATGGCCATCGCAACGAATCCCACGGTCAGCGACGGCCAAGTCCCATGTGCGGTCCTCGTCAGCACGTCCCTGCCTATGTGGTCGGTTCCGAAGATGTGCTCGCTTGAGGATCCTTGGAGTAAGTCCCCTGATCCCGCGTTGATGTCGTATGGCATGAGCAGGGACGCGTACGTTGCCACGAACAAGAAGAATCCGATGATCAGGAGCCCCGACTTCCCCATCCATGAGCCCAGGAAAAGGTCGGTCGATCTGCCCGCATCTCTGAAGAACAGCGCCAGCTTGTCCGCAAGCACGGGCTTGAATCCGAAGGCCCTCCTGGCCACCCTGGGGAGAAAAACCTCGAACCTCATGTGATCTTCACCCTCGGGTCCAATTTGACGAGCACGAGGTCGGCGAGCAGGTTTGCTATGACGACCGCGACTCCGCCGATGAAGAAGATGAACTGGAGCATGGGATAGTCCTTGTTCTGGATGGCCATCCACGTGTACCAGCCGATGCCCTTGTATGTGAATACGACCTCGATCTGGAAAACCCCGCCGAGTATGAACGCAGTATCCATGGCAAGGGTGGTAACAATCGGCAGGCGAGCGTTGGGGCTCGCATGCCTCCTCATGACCTGTGCGGGGGACAACCCCTTCGCGTATGCAGTGACTATGTAGTCCTCGGTGAGAACGTCGACGAGCGAGTTCCTCATGATGAGCGTGACGCCCGCAACTGAGCCTATCGTGAGGGTGGCGACTGGAAGGACTAGGTGCTCGAGTATCTCGAGCAACGCACCGAAAGTGAAGGGCTTGAGGGTCGTGCCCGAATCAGTGTATCCGGCTGCGGGAAGCAGGTGCAAGTTCCCAACGAATATGACCATCAGTAGGATGCCAAACCAGAAGATCGGCATGCCGTAGAAGAACAGGCCGAAACCCGTGATGCTGAGATCGGCGGCCTTCCCTCTACGACGCGCGGCGATCTTTCCCAGGGCAACTCCTATAACGAAAGTGAAGAACAGGGATGTTCCCATCAGCAGCAGGGTCCAGAGTATGGCGTCGTCCATGATGTCCATGACCGGCTCCTCCGTATCATACGATAAACCCCAATCGAGCGTGAGAGTGTCCACGAAGTAATCAACGAACTGCTCTGGATAGGACTTGTTCAGCCCCATGATTTCCACATTACGCCAATATGTAGCGTCCGAGGTATGCTGGGACCGGGGCGTCATGAATACTGCTGGGTCCCCCGGCATGATCCTGAACAGCGCGAAGTTCAGGGCCATGATGAGGACTATCGTGATGAACGCATTGAAGATCCTCTTTGCCAGAATCATCCTGAAGGAAGTCAACAGTTCACCGGCGAAGGAGGCAGACCATGCTTGGCGTTCATACTTCCCGACTCATGCTCTATTCTTCGGCGCTAGATAAAGATGGATGTGAAAGGATTTGAGAAGAGGTTTATGGGGACCCTATCTCAGGGATTCGGAGGAGGCTCCGGAGGAGCCATCCCTTCCATGCCCTCGCCTGCTTCCGGCTTCTTCTCGCCCTTCTTCCTCTTCATCAGGAGGAACAGGACAAGCAGTGCAGCGATGACAGCCACGACCAGGCCGATACCGATGTACAGCCAAAGGTTGCTCTTCTCCTCGGGCTCGACGGACACGGACACTGTCGTTGAGTCCCACTCCTTGATCGAGTGGAAGGGCATCAGGCCGTCGTCTACCGTCACGGTGATGGTATACGCCGCGTCCCTGCCCTTCTCGAAGGCGTGAGTCACGTTCCTCGTGATGGGCGTGTTGGCTGCGATGGAGATGTTCCGGATCGCCACGGGGTCAGTTCCGTCTCCGAAGTCGACGGTTATGTTCACCAAGTCGCCCTCGTAGTCCTTCACCGTGATGTTGAGCTTGATCTCCTCATCGGGGCTGTACAACGCCTTCGCCGGCGAGACGGTCACCGTACCAACGATGGTGGGCCTCAGGTTCTCGTTCATCGACACGACAATCGTCCCCGAGACGTTGTGCCCATCCAGACCTGTGCCATCGTCAACGTATACTGTCACGGTCTTGTTGGTCATGGATGTGTAGGTGTGGTTGCCTTGATACAGCGGGGCCGCACTGCCGGCACTGATGTTCGTGCCGTCTCCCCAGTCGTACCAGACCTGAAGCGTGTCTGAGTCATTGTCCCGCACCCTGGCTGGCGTGAGGATGAAGGTCCTGTTGTAGTACGCCGAGGCCTCCGACGAGAGGATCAGCCAAGGCGGGCTGTTCGCGGTGACGACTACCGTCGCATTCGTGCTCATGTTGTGGCCCGCGTCACCATCGTCTGCCCAGAGGGTAACCTTGTATGACCCCTCGTCCGCGTATGCGTGCGTGAAGTCGATGTACTGCCTCGACGTCGTTCCTCCAACTGTGTCAGCCGAGGACACATTCCCGTCGCCGAATTCAATATAGAACGTCATCGTGTCGGTGTTCGTGTCGACGGCGCTCGCGTTGAGTGTAACGACCTCATCAGGGCTTGAAAACTCGGGCCGCGGCAACAGCAGGAGCGCGCTCGGCGGAGCGGCAGCAACAGTGTTCAGGATGACGACGTCTATGCTCGCTGACACGTTGTGCCCAGCATCACCCGTGAGATCATCGACATAGACCGTCACGGGGTAGGTCCCCGCTGCAGACCATGTGTGGTCCACCATGGACACTGCTGTGGTGCCAGGTGCTACGGTGGCCTCCGTCACGTCGAATGTACCGTCGTCCCACTCCCAGGTGAATCTGAGGATGTCAGGGTCAGGGTCTGAGCTCGTGGCGACGCAGCTCACCAGAACATTCCTGTTGGCTGTGATGTTAGAGATTATCGGGTCTGTTGGAGGCTCGTTGACGATGACCTCGAACGGTATCACGCCGAGTGACACGTTGTGTCCCGGCAGTTCGGAGCCATCCCAGACGAAAAGCTCGACATCATAAGTGCCGGCTGTGCTCGGCACGCTCCACGCGTGAGTCGCAGTATCCATGACCTCTGTGCTGTTCACTGTCGGTTTGTGGATCGAGATATTGTAGGCCCCGTCGTTCCAGGCCCATGTGAACTGCAAGCCGAAGCCATCAGGTCCTCCTGATTCCGCGTCCATCGCCCCTGCCGTCCACGTGACCAACTGATCGACATACGCCCTGTCGATCGGATCCGATAGGATCGGGAATGTGAGCTGCGGCACGGTCTCCTGGTGAGGGATCACGTAGACGTGCGCGCGCCCAATGGCGTTGTTGCCCAGGTTCCCGTCAGACACGTTGACAACTAGTTCGAAGTAGCTCCCCGCCGGGGAGAGCGCCGTGTAGGTGTAATCCTGCGTGAACGTCGTCGGGCTTGAAGTCCCAATCGTGCTCGAGTTGGACTTTGTCGGGCTGCCGTCTCCGAAGTCCCAGGTGACCGTCAGCGGGTCTCCTTCGGGATCGTGGACGGTTATCGTGAAGGTCTCACTGTCTCCCAATATTATTTGGTACGTCGGCTTGACAGGCGTGTCGAACTCGGGATTCATGTTGACTCCCACAAGCGGGGTCACATCGAACCACAGCCATGGAAGGTCGGATTCGAAGGACCTCCCGATGTGCTGAGTCCAGTTCCCCCAGCCGGTGAACCTCTTCTCGCTCACGCCCCACAGGCCCACTGGGTAGATCGGAGGCAGCTCGGTCCACGAGTCGTGGATCTGCTGCTGCAGGAGATCTATAATGGCTTTCTTCGTGACAGGATCGAACTCGCGCTGCGCCTTGCTGTAGTTCTCGTCGAAGGATGAGTATCCGAGTCTGGCCTTCGTATCGACCATGTACCACCAGTCGCCCATCGGCATCTGGCAGTTGTCCCCGCCCTTCCGTATCTGCTTGGTCTGCCAAACCCCGAGGTTTGACAGGGGCTCAGGCCCCCAATACCACGCCCAGACCCAGATGTCGTAGTCCGCCTGGTACCAGTCGTTGAATATCATCGTCTTCTCGGTCTTGAGCAAGTAGTTGAAATCGATGCCAGCTGGAGCCGCCCACGAGACCCAGTTCCTTCCTATGCTGTCATAGACCGGATCGGTGTCGGGCGCCGTTAGTCTGAAAGAGAGCGGAGAACCGGCTGACGCCCATCCCTGCTGGACCGGATAGGCGGTCGCCGTCGCCTCGAGCACTCCGTCACCATTGTTGTCCGCATAGCCATTGGCCAACAGTAGCGCGCGCGCCCCTGCGGGATCGTAGGTCAGCTCATTCGTGATATCCTTGTGCCAATATCCTGGCGATAGAACTGAATCGGCGGTCCCGGCAAGACCGAACATGATCGTGTCCGCTATCTCCTGCTTGTTCAGGGTCATCCCGATCGCCTGTCGCACTATCGGGTCCAGAAGGAGCTCGTTCCCCGTGGCGTAAGCACCGGAGCGAAACTCCATCGGTATCGCGTTGACCGCGATGTCGATTATCCCCATCTCTTGAGTTGCGAACTTCGTAATGTACGAGTTGCCCTGGCCCAGCTCGTTGAGATATAGGTTCGGCGACCCCGCGAGGTCAATCGCGTCCAGGCTTCCGCTGTTCATGTCCAGGACCATACCGGAAGGTTCCGTGTACACTGTATACAGTAATCCGTCTACCTTCACCACTCTGTCTCCGTTTGGATCGGGTGTCCCGACGGGATAGTCCACGGCACCGTGATAGTTGGCAGCTCTGTCGAATCTGTACCAGTATCCGTCCTGAGTGTTGTTGAACATGAATGGGCCGCTGCCTATCAGCTCGGCTGGGGACTTCGCCGTCAGGATCTGGTTGTCTCTGTATGCGGACCATTGGTACTTAGGCAGTATTGGGATCCATACGAGGTTGTCAATCAACGTCGATTTCGGGAAATCGGTCATAATGTGCACTGTGTCCGAATCCAACGCCTCAACCGCCGTGATGTTCGTCAGGTACTCGTCCCAAGCGCCGCCCGGGTGGTCAAGCACGAGCTGAATGCTGTACCTCACATCCTCCGCTGTGAGCGGGTGCGAAGTGTCGCTCGGATTGACCTTGTTCCTGAAGTACGCGTTCTGTGTGATGTTGATGTAAGTGGACATTGTCCCGTTGGGGTTGTTCACCTGATAATGGTCCGTAGCGAGGTCGTTCACAGGACCCGTCCAATCTTCACTGTATTGGAACAGCACACTGAACATGAGATAGACCATCACATAGTCTGAGACGAGTTCAGGGTTCAATGGGTTCCAGTTCTCGACATCTTGCAGCATACCCAACTTGACTTCGTACCTTACCGCTGCTGCGTTTCCGGTCACGGGGCTGTCGAATACAGCGGCCGGCACCGCCGAGGCGATAAAGGCCGATACAATTAGCATGGCTAGCACGCGAGTTGCCTTAGTTGATGCTATCATCCTCAATTCTCCTTGGGGGCTCCCCACCTGACCTTGTCCCTGCCCCTCTTCACTGGATGGACCTTGATGCTATATAAACAGTGTTTGCCGAGTCTGAACTGGCGCGTGCGAACCTCGCAACAATGTCCTCGTATACAACGGGTTTGGTCTAAGGTGCCTTAGTTCCCTCCGGCTACTTCCTTGAACTTGAAGAAGATGGTCGCCACGCTCTTCTCGTAGTCTTTCATGCCCTTGACCGTGCAGAATTCGTTCGGAGAATGCGCCTTGCCACCGAACCCTAGGCCGGTGTACCCCCACGGGATTCCAAGCACCTGGTCGAAGACGTAGAAGGGTGCCGACCCTGCGGTCGTGGGCCACACATCGGGTTCGTAGCCGTGGTATCTCATCGCCTCGACGCACGCCTTGGAAACAGAGGCATCTGGATTGGTCTTCGACCACGGGTAGTCCTCGTAGTTCCTCACGCGAATGTCCGTGAAGCCCCGTTTCTTGAGGTGTGCCATCACCTTGGCGTGGGTACCCTTGATGGTCATGTTGGGAACGATCCTGATGTCGATCTTCGCCTTCGCAGACGGGGGAAGAACGGTCTTCGTGCCGTCCTCCTCGAAGCCCGCGCTGAGTCCGTCAATGTTAACAGAGGGCTCGAAGAGATACTTCTTGATGATCTCCTCCTTCGTTCCTTCGATCTTGAACCTCTTGACGCCAAGCTCTTTCATGTAGTCCTCTTCGTTGATGCTGCCAGCCAGCTTCTCTGCGAGTTCGACGTCCGTTTTGCTCGGCGGGATGACATCATCTGAGAGTCCGTCTATCGCCGGGTCTTGGTTCTCATCCACCATCGTGGAGATCGCGTGCACGAGCCTCCACACTGGACTCTCGACAATCACCGCATCGCTGCTGTGCAGCTCAGCCTCAGGGCCGCCCCTGGACTTCCCCTCGGCGATCAGGTCGAAGTAGACGCAGCCTTTCAACCCCAGCGTGACCGACGGGATGCCCGCCCTGTTCTGGCTGAAGTCGAGGCCGAATGCTCCGTCCGCTTTTCTCAGCTTTGACTTGTTCTTGATGACGAAATCGGGGAAGCTCCTTCCGCCCAGCTCTTCCTCGCCCTCGAGCAGGAAGTGCAAGTTGATCGGCAGCTGGTCGGCGTCGAGCATGCTCTTCGCAGCGAGCAAGGATCCCGCTAGTGCTGCCTTCGAGTTGTACGCCCCCCTGTTCACGAGGACCTCGCCGAAGGGCTTCTGTTTCACAATCGTGGCTCCGAAGGGAGGGTAGTCCCATTCATCGAGGTTGCCCACAGGCTGCACATCGTACATCCCGTAGACGATCCCAGTGATATCCGATCCCGCATCCACATATCCGTGGACCAGGGGATGACTGTCCTTCTTCGCCTTGAACTGCTCGTGCTTGGCCCCCATATCCGCAAGCAGGTCTTCGAGGAAGTCAGCGGTATCCTGGATTCCCTCTCCTGTCATCGAAACGCTTGGTATTCGCAGCAGTTTCCTGGTCTCCTGCAGATGCTTGGACCAGTCCTTGTCTATTCTGGAGTGAAGCTCTTCAATGGTCATAGACTCGCCCTGATGATGCCCCTCGCATCGAACTGCAAGATCAGTGAGAAAGAACGTCCGTGGACTAGGCCCCGAGGAATCTCGGCTTCTTGCCCGTGTCCTTCTGGACTACCAGCTGTATCGGAGCGTTGTGGCACTTGGAGGCGGCATCCTCGTTGTCGTAAATCTTGCCGCACCTGAAGCACTTGTAGAGCTTCTTGTCCATGGCATGTCCTTCTATGGCTGTTGTTCCGACCTGCGGTTCCGCGCAGTCTCCGATATCACAACGTCAGTAATGAACTTTATCCGCTCAATCCTTCATTCGTTTTGCAAGTGCTTCTTTGGAGTCCACGGTGAGCCTCGCATCCTGCGCTTCGAGCTCCTTCTCCAGCTGCTCCATTGTCTGCGGGTTCTTGAGAAATACGGGGAAGTAGCAGGTCGTGCTGTCGATGTTGAGAACAGCGACAAGCTCCTTGTCTTCGAGCTCCCTCTCCTCGACAGCCGCCTTGAACTCGACGAAGGGCCGGATGTCCGAGGGGATGTTCTTCACCTCGGTTATCGCGACCAACCTTGCTACGTGCATCCCCGGACTTCTCCTGATCTAGGTCGGGAGGTTCACTTTCGTCTGGTGAACTTCGAGCCCGAGTTTCTCCCTCTCCAGCCCGAATGCGAGCCCAAGCAGCTGCGACAAGTGGAGCACTGGGATCTTGTACTCCTTGAGCTGGACCTGGCCGACATCATACTGCAGGTGACAGAACGGACAGCAGTCGACGATAACATCGACTCCCGCGGCGGTCATGTTCTTCAGGTTCTCCGCCGTCATCTTGAGGGCCACATCGGGCGTTCTCGCCCTCACGCCTCCGCCCGCGCCGCAGCACATCCCCTTGTCCTTGTAGACGACGCTCGTCATCCCCGCCGCCTCGACTATGTCGTCGAACACGTGGGGCCTCTCGGAGTCATCGATCTTCTTGATGTTCGAGGGCTTCAGGAAGTGGCAGCCGTAGTGGACGGCGGCCTTCATGTTCTTGCCGGCCTTCACCTTCGCGCGTATGGCTTCCACGCCGACGTCGCGGTAAAGCAGCTCCACGAAGTGTCTCACATGGACGGTCCCGTTGTACTCCATGCCGGTCGCGTCCTTGAGTATCTTGTTGATCTTCTTTCGCTGGTCGGGGTCGTGGTTGAGCTTGTGGGCGACCTCGAACAGAGTGTCGAAGCATCCGTTGCAGATCGTGACAACGCCCTCGACGCCCATCTTCTCAGCGATGGCCAGGTTCCTGGCGGCGACTGCCATCCAGTAGGTCTGGTCGAATGAGCGCATGACGCCAGGCGCAGGGCAGCAGCTCGCTCCTTGCATGTCGACGAGCTCGACCCCGAGCGACTTGAAGACCTCCCTCGAGGCGCTCTCTATCCCAGGGTACCTGAGAGGCATTATGCATCCGAGGAAGAACGCGTACTTTGACATCAGCTCTTCCCCCCGGTTGCAACGAGCTTATCGAAGCCACATAGCGCGGCGATCTTCTTGACCTCTTCGAGGGCCTGAGCGTGTGCGAACACGGTCGGCGGCACATCGTGGAGGCCAAGCTTCTTCCTAAGTACCTTGTCCTCGTCTCTGAGGGAAACCAGGTGGCCAGTCTTCGATATGAGTTCCGCGACCTTCCTGTGCGACTCGGCCATGTACCCCTTCCTGACAGCCATGTTCCTGAGCGCCATGATGATGTCTACGATCTCGACGCCCCTCGGGCATCTCTCGTAGCATGTGTAGCATGTCGTGCACAACCACAAGTCCTCCGAGGGCAACACGTCCTCCTCGAAGCCCAGCTGGGCACGCCTGACAACCTTCCTGACCCTGAACGCGGTCTGCCGCCCTGATGGGCAGCTGCCCGTGCAGGTTCCGCATTGGAAGCACAGATTGACCGTCTTGCCCCCTGCGTCGATGACCTTTCTCGTGAATTCCGGATTAGGCTCTTTCGCTTCCGCCAATAGACTCACCAGTATTGCTTATGACTACGGCGTATTTGAGGGTTTTGCTAAAAAGGGAAATGCGTTATCCTTTACGGTAAAGCCAGTTCTCACTGGCCTCTTCCACGAACGGCTCCAAATCCTCGTGCTCCGAACACTTCAGGGCGATGATGGAGTGCACGGACCACTTCTGATCCTTCGCCCCCTCCGCCTTGACGATCCCGGTCCTGACGAGGCTCTTGTTCACGAAGTAACTCAGGTCCGTCCGGTCGACCATGGTCGGCTCATGAATCGTGCGGACAATGTCGTAAGGTATGTCCTTCTCCTTGAGGTACCTGAAGGCGAGCCTTTGTGCCCCGAAGGTCAGTTGCGCGAATCGGTGACCCGCATCCCGAAACTGCAGCATATCACTCCCTATCTCGGCGCTTTGCAGCTGTGGAGCCTCGTCCATGGCGTACATCGCGTCATCCAACAGCACGCAGTCCACCCGCTTCTCTCGCATCAGCCGCAGATTCGACTTGTCCGTCGAGACGGTGACTGCGACGTCTTTGCCGGTATCCGACAGCTCCGTCGCCGCGGTGAGCAGGCATCTCTCTGTCACGACAGTCCCCGCGACCCTCAGCACTGGCTGGTCCTCTAGCCGAAGCTCGTAGGCCTTGAAGCGCTCCAGCAGGTCGAGCCCAGCTGGCGTCAATCTGCTTCCCTTGCTCGTCGATGTGACGAGAGACGCTCCCGCCTTCTCCTCGATCTCCCTCACGTACTTGTGGAGGACGGGCGTCGAGAGATCCATTGATGCTGCGGCCTTCTGCATGCTGCCTCTCGCGTGCAGTGCGGCCAAGGCCTCCATCTGCCTGTGCGTTATCTCATGCCCTTCGCTGACGAACACCACTCGAGGCTTTGCGTCGACCATGTTCTCATCTCCTCTTCTTCAAACCGTAAGTGCTCAGCAGCAGCATCACCGCCGCGAACAGCAACAACACGCCCAGCTCGAACGAGACGTCTCCGATCCCCCAGCCGCGTATCATCACGGACCTGCATCCGGCGACGGCGTATGTCAGAGGCAAGAAGTACGACACTGGCTGGAGGAAGCTGGGCACAGCCTCCAGCGGCCAGAAGACGCCCGCGAGGAGGATCGATGGGAACAGTATGAGGGGCATCAGTTGAACTGCCTGAAACTCGTTCTTCGCTACCGAGGACAGAAGGAAGGCGAGCCCCTGGTTGCCCACCCCCAGCAGGAATATCAGGAGCAGCACGAGCAGGGCGTTTCCAGCAATCTGGATGTTGAACGCGAGGACAGCTGCAGTCAGGATGACAGCGGACTGGGCGAGCCCTACCACTCCGAATGCTAGCGCATAGCCAGCAACGATCTCCCCTTCCGTGGCGGGAGTGGCGAGGAGCCTGTCGAGGGTCGCCGCGCTTCTCTCGTGCACGAACGACAGGATTGAGAGCATGAACGTGACCATCATCGCCGCGAGCCCCATGACACCCGGAGCGAAGAAGTCGATGAAGCGGGCGTCCTCTCCGTATTCTAGATGAGTCGATAGCACAATGGGAGGAAGCAGCATGTTCGGCGGCAGAACGAGGATCTTCTGGACGGAGGTCTGCACGTCGGTCATGATCGCCTGGGCGACATTCGGGTTGGTCCCGTCAATGAAGACCTCGAGGGTTGCTGGTAGCACCTGACTTCCGTTCCTCAGCGATGCGAGCGCGTTGGCCACATCCTGGGTGAATCCTTCATCGAATACGATCACGGCCCATATGTCCGCGTCCCTGACCCTGTCCCTCGCCTGATCAACCGAAACCAATGTGGCGCCTTGTGGTCCCATAACGCTCTCCAAGCTCAGCGTGTTCCGAGACTGTAGGTCAGCGATGATTGCCTGAGAGATCGACTCGTTTTGCGGCGCCTGGTCCAAATTCACCACATACACCGAGAGGTTCCTGACCTCACCGCCGAACGTGTAGCCGAACAGAGTGATCATCAGAAGGGGCACTGCTACGATGAACGCCACCGTCCTCCGGTCGTGCCTCAGCGCCCGGAGGTTCTTCTTTGCGATGGCCATCACTCTTGTGATCTTCATGCCACCGCCCTCTTGGAGAATTCGAGGAAAGCGGACTCGAGGTCCCCCACACCTGCCTCGGACATGAGCGTTCGCGGTGGTCCTTCCGCGATGAGTTTGCCCGCCCTCATCATCCCGACCACATCACATCTGACGGCCTCGTCCATGTAGTGGGTCGTGAGGAGCACGGTTTTGCCGCGCGACTTGAGTTCGGAGAAGTACTTCCAGAAACCCACTCTGAGTTCAGGGTCGACGCCGACCGTGGGCTCATCCAGAAAGAGCAGCTCCGGATCGTGAATTAGCGCGCATGCGAGCGAGGTCCTGTGCTTCATCCCACCGCTGAGCTGTGACACAACGCTGTCCTTCCGCTCGGCCAGGTCGATCATGGACAGCAGCTCCTTCTCGCGTCTGAGGAAGTCTCCTCTCTCCATCGAATAGAGGTTCGCGAAGAGCTCAAGGTTCTCGTGCAGTGTTATGTCGGTGTAGATGGCCAACTCCTGTGGCATGTAGCCGACGAGGGGCAGCTTCTTCCTCACGGGGACCTTCTCCCCCAGCAGATATGCCTCACCCTTGGTGAATGAAAGCAGCCCGACGAGCATCTTGATGGTGGTGGTTTTGCCAGATCCGTTCGGTCCGATCAGGCCATAGAGCAAGCCCTTCGGGAGGGCGATGTCGAGATCATCGACCGCCACCAGTTTTCCGTACTCCTTCCTCATCTTCCTGCCAACTACCGCGTCGTCGCTCATTCCTGCACGCCTCCTTGGCCAGCTTTCATTCCGTCGAGAAAGATCGAGACCAGACCCCTGATCATCCTTTCCTCTTCCTCAGATTTGGGGACGCCGTCTCCAAGCATATCGGTCGTGAGGAAGTAGAACTGTACGGTGCCCATCAGAGCCCTCGCTGCAATCTCTGGGTCCGTCCTCCTTATCTTGCCAGCGTCCATGAGCCGAGCCATCATCGTCGCGACGAGACCTATCCCTCGTTTGATCGAGGCCTCGTAGGCCAGGTTCCTGGTCTTAGGCTGCCGCCACGCGTCGCTCATCATGACGAGGTACAGCTCCTTGTTCTTCCTCAACGTGCTGAGGACGATCCTCACGTTGTTCCGGAGCATCTCCTCCACAGTTGTTTTCGGCTCTAGATCGATGGCTTCCTGTATCGGGATGACAGGGGATCTCTCTGAGATGACCGCAGCGAACAGTGCCCTCTTCGACTTGAACAGTCTGAACACCGTCACTTCGTTGACCTTCGCCTTCCTAGCGATCTCCTTGGTGGTAGCTCCCTTGAATCCGTAATTGGCGAAGGTCAGCAAGGCAGCATCGAGCACACGGTCCCTGGTCGACCTAGACGCAGGGACTCTCGAGGTCATCAATGCAAGTAAGCACTTGCATGCATATAGGTCTTGCTGCACCGAACGATGGTGGTAATCCCCAACTTGACTGACTCGTTCCAATTCTCAGAAACGATTTACTGGTCTGAATTGTTATATATTGCAGGAATCATTGAGAGGCGATTCTTGATGCCCTCCGAGAAATACATCCTCAAGCTGTGCCTTCTAGGTGACGGCGCCGTGGGGAAGACCAGCCTGGTGAGGAGGTTCGTGCACGATGTCTTCGACGATAAGTACATCATGTCCTTCGGCACGAAGGTCTCGAAGAAAGTTGTGAAGATTGGCGAGACCGAGGTGGACTTGATGATCTGGGATATCCTGGGTCAGAAATTGCTTGAATCACTCCACGCCGCATATTACCGCGGAGCCGTGGGTGCTTTTGCTGTCTGCGATTTCACGCGGCCTGACACCATGGCCAGTCTCAAGAACTGGATCGAGAGCTTCAGGTCGGTCGCTGGAGAACAGCCGGTCATTATTCTCGGCAACAAGTCGGATCTCGAAAAGAAGTTCAGCTACGCGGAGCTCGAATCATTCAGCAGCTCGCTCGGATGCACCGTCCTCGAGACGAGCGCGAAAACGGGTGCGAATGTCGAACGCGCGTTCTATGAGATGGGAAAGAGGATGCTGGAGGCAGTGTGATGCACCAGCTGCCATTCTTCGTCATGCCAGGCGTCGCCCTCGCCCACCTCCGCGAGGAGCTCGAGATCGTCGAGGGCGACCAGCGCGCGAGGCTCATGCTTTATCGTTACGGTCAGAGGTGTGGAAAGGCGCTCGTCGAGAACTTCGGCCTATCATGCAACGACCTCCAGGAGGTCAAGTCCGTTCTCGAACCAGTCTGGATGGAGGCTGGACTCAGTCGTCTGAGGGTCGAATCGATGGAAGATAGCGAGATCATCTTGAACCTCGAGGAATCGGTTGAGGCGAAGGAAGGCAACACCTGCGACTTCGCCAGAGGTTATCTGTCCGGGATAGTCTCGCAGCTCACTGGAAAGCGATTCGAAGTCGACGAAGTGGAGTGCGCAAGCGGGGGTTACATATCATGCGTGATGCAGGCCTACGAGGTGCTGGACGTCCTCAGACCAAACAGGATTCAGGAGACTGAGTCTCTCAGGAAGTACAACCTGGAGGGAGGCTACTCCTACTTGATCAAAGAGGAGATACCGGATCAGGCCTTCGACATATTCGTCGACTCGGTCAAGCACGCGGTCCCTTGTTTGTGCGTCACCAGGGAATATCCAGAGAAGGTCAAGGACAAGCACGAAGTCAAGACCGTCCCTTTTCTTTGGCTCTCGATGGATCAGGAGAAGACGTACTCCAGAGACCCGTCCAACCTGGCCCTCCTCTACTCGGATATCAAGACGTTCATCTCGGAGAATAAGGGCTGTATGGTCCTGTTCTCGGGACTGGAGTACCTGGTCTCGCAGAACGGCTTCGCGAAGGTGTTGAAGCTGATCCAGCACGTCAACGATAAAGTGGCGGTCACCGATTCGATTCTCATTCTCTCGATCAGCCCGATGACGATGTCGGAACAGGATCTGAAGATGCTGGAGAAAGAGATGCGGGCTTTCTGAGAAAGATGCGGTTCGCACGGGAGTGTGGGGGATGAAGTACGGGGTCATTGTCTGTCCCAGATGCGGCATGGCAAAAGGTGTCGAGACCAACAAGAAGACGACCACATGCCAGTGCGGGCGAGAGATTAAGCTCAGGAGGATGAAGCTTCGGTTCCAGACTGATTCTCCCATGGAGCTAGCGGGATCCGTTGCCAGGGCGAACGCTGCGATACGCGGAGGGGAGCAGTTACCGTCCGAGAAGAGGCCTCGAAAGAGGGAGCCGTATTCGGTGATCGCCGAGAGGTCGCAGCATTCGAAGGACCCGGTCGACAGGATGCAATTGATCGCCCAAGCGCTCACCGATCTCAAGGGTGAGTTCACCGAGGAAGATCTAGGGAAGGTTCTCCATGCTGTCGGCAAGGGTTCCCCCAAGGATATGATTGCGAAGCTTCAGCAGCTGAACCTGATCTACGAGACTGGCGAGGGCAAGTTCAGGTCGGTGTGACAAAGCCGCGAATCACTTCCGCGCGGCGAGTCTATTAGCGTCTTTGACAAGGGCGGGAATGGAGGTCCTGTGGATCTTCGCATAGGCGTATACGACCACGGCCGTTGCGCCCCCAAGGCCGAGGACGTTCGCAGGGGGCGGTATGATGTCTATCGCAAAGAATGATTCATAGAGCAGGCCAAACAACACATGAATCAACAAAGCCTCTGGGAAGTATCCCTTCACATCTCCCCTCGCTACGCCGATCCCGATTATCGTCGTGGTCGAGCCATGCATGAGCACGAACAGCACGCCGAGGAATGCCACGATCCCGACTTCGGCCGGCCCTACTGATTCCACATCCAGTAGGAATATGTAGACATTCGCGAACGTGACTGTCGAACCGATTCCGAGGCCGAGGGCGAGCGCGTAGAAGGCAGTATCGATCTTCTTCTGGAACCGTGGGAAATTCAGTATCACTAGCTTCATCAGCTCTTCCATCAGCGCGAACCCGATCACCAAGGCGAGGACGGTCTCCACGCCTGCTATCGTCTCCCCCCAGCTCTCGAACGCGAACAGCACCATCCCGAGGACTACTCCTAGAGCGAAGAACGCGAACAGTTTGCGGTCGTCGAAGAAAGGCTTCTCGACTCGGGGGAACGTGTAGCTCCTAAGAGTGTAGTACATCAGGAGCATCGCGGGAGCAAATCCCGCCGCTGCACTTGCCAACTGAAGGAAGTCAACCATTCTAGGACGCTCGTAACCCTGCTGCAGACTTCAAATTTTGGGTAACATGTTTATAGCGCTTCGACGCCTTGAGCAGGGTGGAGTCGATCAAGTATGGCGAAGTGCTCCAGATGTGGTAAGGCTATCGGCAACGCCCAGACCTGTCCCCACTGCGGTGCGGGTCCGAGCCAGAGCGTTGTGAACAAGAACGTCGACAGAATGGCGAGAGCCACAGGCAACGTCCTCGAGAAGGGCGTTCGGGTGACCGACAAAGTCGTCAAGGAAGCAGCTCCGGTCGTGAAGACGGTCGTCAAGGAGAGCAAGAAGGGCTTGAGGATGGTCAGAGACGAGACGCTCAAGGTCGCCCGGTCGCTGAAGGAAGAGGGCAAGTAGGATTCTCATTCTGCCCTTCTCGAAATGGATTCCTTCGCCGTGATTTCTCCGGCCAGTTTGTCGAAGTAGTGCGCGACAACGCAACTCTCAGCGCACTTGCCGCACCGGTCGCACCTGGTATCGTCAACATCGATTCCATCGGTGAGGGACAGAGTGATGGCCTTGGAAGGACAGGTCCTAGCGCATATCCCGCATTTGGTGCACAGTTCGGCTCTCAAGACCGCTCGCGAAACCTTGTCGAAGAAGTCAGTGGCGTCTTTAGGGGTCTTGCCCACAGAGGATATCTGTCCTCCCGCGAACACCTTGGCGTTCGCCCTATCGGACCGTACCATCGCGACTCCGAAATCCTCGACGAGTCTCACATCGCCCACCGTCTTGAGTAGCTCAGCGATTCTCCCCAAGCCCTGAGCTTGAGGTGTTTCGAGAACGGCCTCGACCGAGTACCCGCCTGCGGCGCACGGGCTTACGCCCTTGGTGACATGAATTGCAAGAGTGTCCGCTCTTCGGGGCTTGACCTGGATCTTGAGTTGTTCGGCGAGAGCTTTCATCTTCGGCGGAAGCTCCTTCCATCTCCAGAAACCGTATTTCACGAACTCCTTGGGGAGTTCGTTCTTCTCGGCCCATGAGTCGAGCCTCTGCTCCCACGCCTTCGATAGGTCTGGGCTGAGTCTCGATATGTCGACATATTCACTCTCCAGCGATGATGGGCACATCCAACATCCGACGCGCTCGATGTCCTCGTCGTAGAGCGGGTTGTATGGCAGGTCCCTCCAGATGATGTACAGCCACACGTCGAGGGCGGTCCAGTCCCTGATCGGGTTCACTATCGTCTGACCGGGAACGAAGGGATTCTCTCCGACCAGTTCCATGCGTCCTCGCGAGAAAGACTCGAGCCTTCGATTACCCTCCACCGTCATCGTGCCGTTTGGAAATTCTTCGTCGATGATACCCGAAGCAGGAGCGAGCTTGCACACCTTGCAGCACCATCGGAAGTCCTTCGCGGGCGGGCCGAACGACGGGAAATTATCATGAAATGCGTCCCCGGCCGAAGCTGTGAGCAGCTTCACGCCTCTGTCGAACACCAACTTCTTCACATAAGTGCGCGTCTCCGGATGCTCGAGGCCAGTATCGATGTAGATGGCCGTGAAATCTTTCGTGACTGAGGACACAAGATCTAAGATGATCAGACTGTCCTTCCCGCCGCTGAATGAGACGGTTATCGGTTTCTTGGATCCCGCGAATACCTGCCTGAGCTCGTGCTCGGCTTTCGCCTTCCTAGCAGCCAGGTGTGGGAAATTGGCCTTGATCAGGTCCCTCTTGTAAGCCCTCTTGCCGGGGTGTAGCGGACCCATTTGCGTGAAATCCCTGATCCTCACTCCCTTATCTGATGTGCGCAGCTCAGAAGCATTGACCTTGGCAGAGCCACACCCGATGAACTTGCCCATCTCCACGATGACCTCGTCCCCCGCCTTGATTCCCGAATCGAAGGATGCTATCGCGTCTTTTGGCAGAAAGTTGCCCTTCAAGTGCCCCTCTGCCTTCTTCAGTCTGATGAGCTTCTTGGGGTTCTCGCGTGCAAGCATGCGCGCGCCGTCTACGCGAAGCGTGAGTCTGTAGTCTTGTTTCTGCAGGTCGTAAGTGAGGAGGGCGATCCTCCTTCCGTCGACGATAATCTCCTCGGCCCTGTCTTCACCCGAGCTCTTGTTGAGAACGAAGATATCTGGTATCAGTTGCTGCACGCCGAACTGCCTCAGGAAGAGGTATCTCATCCTCTTCTTCGTCCCCCCAAGGGCGAGCCTTACATCTCCTGGAGGAGACAGTTCGATAGGTCTTCCGTCGCGCCCACACCTTCCGCAGGTCCAGCCTGTGAGCGGGACGTTGCATGTATCGCACCAGTGCATCAAGTGCGGGACGTGGCGCCTGTGCTGGTTCACGGGTCGATGCTATGTTGAATGGCTGTAAATAAGTTATCCACCTGACCGCTCTACTTGCTGCACGCCTTCGGCTCGCATTCCGAGGGCTGCGGGGCGGCCTCTGGCTCCTGTTCCAGGAACGCGGGGTACCTCAGGTGCTGTATGATGCTCCCGTCCCAGTCGAAAATCTTCCCCGGGTTCATGATGTTCTTCGGGTCGAGCGCCTTCTTGATCCTTCTCATCGTCTCCAATGAGTCTGCGCGCTCCTTTTTCATATAGGGCGCCTTCGTGATGGACACGCCGTGCTCGCCAGTGACGGTTCCTCCGAGCTCCAGGACTTTGTCGAAGATCTGGCCGACCGCGCGCTCGCCCCGTCTCCAGGAATCCTGAGAGTTCGGTTCGACAAGCATCTTCGTGTGCAGATTGCCGTCCGCGGCGTGACCGTAAGTGCCGATTACAACGCCGTTCTCCTCGGCGATCTTCTGGAACGCGACCACCGCATCGGGGACCTTGGAGATCGGGACGGACATGTCATCAGCTAGCGCAACGGAGACGAACTTCTCTCCGTATCTGCTGAGGGACGGCATGATGGCCTTCCTGGCATAGGTCCAGTAGTCTATTCTCTTCTTGTCCCTCGAGGCCTCAGTGAAGGTCGCGCCGCTCTGTTTCGCGATCTCCTCAACGATTTTGAGCTCCTCCTCGACAGCGGTTGGGTGGCCGTCCACCTCGATCATGCATATCGCTGCCACATCCGGGAGCCCGACGTTCATGCACTTGTTAACCGCCTTGATACAGACCGAGTCCATGAGCTCGATCGCTGACGGCATCAGGGGACGAGCGATGATGTTCGAGACGCACTTGCCGGCGTCATGGAGCGAGTTGAATCCAGCCAAGGTCATCGCGGATGCCTTTGGCTTGAAGGCGAGCTTGAGCGTGATCTCAGTGACGACCCCCAATGTGCCTTCGCTACCAACAATGAGTCTGTCGATCTGATATCCGGATGAGTTCTTTAGGGTCCTCGTGCCTGTGTGGATTATCTCCCCTGTGGGCATCACGACCTCGAGTCCTAGGACGTAATCTCGAGTCGCGCCGTACTTGATGGCTCTCATGCCCGAAGCGTTCGTGGCGACCATCCCGCCGATCGTGCACGCCTCCCCGCTTCCCGGCGTGGTCGGGAACCAGAATCCTTTCTTGCCAAGGACGGCGTTGAGCTTGTCATAGATGACGCCGGGTTCCACGACGCAGTACAAGTCCTCAACCCGCACCTCCTTGATCTTGTTCATGCGGGTTAGGTCGAGAATGATTCCGCCCTTGAGAGGTATCGTGTGCCCGCACATAGCAGTGCCCGCGCCCCTTGGAGTCACGGGCGTGCGGGTTCGATTTGCGAGCTTGACAATCTCGGACACCTGCTGCGTGTTCGCAGGTCTCACGACGGCATCCGCGTCCTTGTGGTGTATGGAGGCGTCGAAGCCGTAGACATAGAGATCAGCCGTCTTGGCCGACATGTTCTCTTTGCCTACTATCCTCTCTAGCTCCTCCAACACGGTCTTCTTCATAGTTGACCCTCTGAGCGAATGCAGGCTGCCAGATAAATCACTTTCCACTGATATGCGGGCGCTTCGGGGGTTCGTGTTCGGATGTGATTTGGCAATGAATAAGTACCCTGTCAAGGATGCATCGCCGGTTATAATCATGAAGCTAGTGATATTCGGCCCTCCGAGCGCTGGGAAGGGCACTCAAGCACAGAAGCTTTCGAAGAAGTACGGCATACCTCAGGTGGCCACTGGCGACCTTCTCCGGGAGCATGTCGCGAAGAAAACGCAGATTGGCATCAAGGTGAAGTCGTACCTCGATTCCGGAAGGCTCGGGCCGGATGAGCTCATCGTTCAGATGATTGGCGAGAGGGTGTCAAGGCCGGACTGCATCAACGGTTATCTTCTAGATGGTTTTCCGAGGACGATCGGACAAGCACAGGAGCTCGAGAAGATGACAGACGTCGACCTGGTGCTAAACATCGTGGTCGATTTCGAGGCCCTGGCCGAAAGAGCCGTGGGCAGAAGGAGTTGCCCCAAGTGCGCCGCGGTGTATCACATCGAGTTCAACACCCCCAAGGTGCAAGGCATCTGCGACAAGTGCGGCTCGAAGCTTATCCAGCGCGATGACGACAAGGAGGAGACCGTCAGGAACAGATTCAGGGTCTTCAAGGAACAGACCGCTCCGCTCATCGAGTACTACAGGAAGAAGGGCAAGATACTGGACATCGATGGTTCGGGCGGAATCGATGCGGTCTTCGGACGCTTGGTGGCGGCCATTGAGACTATCAGGACCTAGCCGTCTAGCTGTTCAATAGCCCTGCGAATCTCAACTCTTGCGCATCCGATTGAAGTACTTGGTGTCGACCTGGGGCTTGGTGTCGTCGACTACTGCCGGGAGCGGCCTGATATCTTCCGTCAATGCCTCAACAGCTGATTTCATCAGAGCATACATGCTCGCAGGATTTGGGATCTCTCCTGTCCTCGCAATTCCATAGAGCGTGGCTACCAAGACCGAATTCAAGGCGGCGGCGAATATTCCTAGCAACGAGAGGAAGATCACAATCGAAATGATCATAGTCAGCGGGCCGCCGAGCAGCACTCCAACTGGAAGGACAATCGTCAACCCGAGCATACCAAATGAGATGAACACGATAGTCAGTCCCAGATTGCCGTCCAGCGTCTCGCGCCATATTCTTCTGACGATCGCAAAGCTTCTTCGTGCAGCGGTTATCGGACCTTCCTCCTCGAACAGCAGAACTGGGATGACGAAGTAGGTGGCAACTGACCAGGTGAAGCCGACGATCCAGGTCATGACGACTCCCCAGATAGGATCGCTGCGAATCAGAGTGAGAAGGACACCCATGAGCGCGGACACTCCTGCCCACTGGAATATGGGGAGCAGTCTCCGTGTTGCTGCTTCGATCCCGTCCCTGAAAGTGTGGTCCCCCCCTTTCATCCTGATGGTGGCGACTACCACCGTGGCAGTGTTGAAGTAGGTCAGAACCAGGAATGCGATGAAGTAGTATGGGAACAGCTGAAAGGCAAAGGTCGGCTCACTCATGGTCTCCTCTACAGTCTCGGGGTCGAAGCTCGGGAACAACCCAAAGAGGAAGAGGTAGAGCACGGTGACACAGATGGCCACCGAAATGGTTTGGTACATCAGAATCTCTTTGTCTGCCCGAATCACCCTGAGGCAAGTCCTAATGAGCTCCATGGCAGAGGAGAAATTGCGCAACTCGAGCCCGGACCACTCTTCCGCGTCACCGACGACCTCGCTGTATAGGTCGATGTTGCCCTTCTCATCGCGAAAGATACTCTCGCTCTTTGGTTGATTCAGATAAACCTCTTTTGTCCATTTCGCGAGAGGTACAGGTGCTCTTCCCACGGATCTCGCCACTCCCAATATGGAAATGTGCCTATCGTGTTCATATAGGTACTTCTGGACTGCCCAACCCCTGGATGTGAGACCGTCCAGAGGTTGTCTCGGGGGCAGAATCTTTTCACAGCTTCTCTAATCTCTTATATACAACTTACTGATTAGCGAGAACTGCCCGCGAAGCCCCGTAGTGTAGCGGTCAATCATGCGAGACTCTGGATTGCTCTCGCAAGGAGAGATCTTGCGACGGAGGTTCGAATCCTCCCGGGGCTACTTTCTGACTTCTCCGAGACCATTCAGAATCCCTTGAGAATGCACACGATCCTGTTGCGCAGCCAATCTGTCTTCGGATCACAGTCCGGCGGGAAAGGTCCGTCTCATTTCTTCGGATAACCCATCTTCTCAAGGACTGAGTTGACCAGCGCATCGACGAGCGCTATCCGCGCGTCCTCTCTTCGCACATGGACCACTTCGAAGGAGTTGAAGAGCCGCTTGTTGACGGCCACTCTCTCTGCGTAGATTCGGAGCCTGTCCTCCTTGACCTTGTACTCCCCTCTTATCTGCTTGACCATCAGCTCGCTGTCGGAAACCACCCGCAGGTTGCCACAGCTTCGCTCGCGGACCTTTTCTATCCCCCAGAGCAAGGCTTCGTACTCGGCCTCGTTATTGGTGTGGACGCCGATACCCTTCGCGTCCTTCTCGACGGAATTACCCGCGGAATCGAAGATCGCGTATCCGATTGCGGCCTGCCCCGGGTTTCCCCTCGCCGCGCCGTCCGTGTATAGTATCAGCTGGTATTCCGCTGACAAGCCTTACGTCCCTCCTCGCTCCGGCTATGCGACTCCTCGAATATCAAGATACTGGATGCCTTCCCACGGTCAGTAGAGTCCGACCATGGTCAAACCGGATAGCACCAAGGGACTGCCACATGGCACTATGCCCTCCAACAGGTAGTATTCTTGACTTGGTACATCGGCCGTCTCCGGCCAGCTGAAGGCGTATGAGAGGACTTCCCCAGGCTGAATTGTGAGATATGTCAACACAGGGAGTGAAATCCCGTTCCAGGAGTTGTACACCACGGTCCACCAGAATGTCTCTACCAGGATGTACCTCTGCAGGCTGGATCCGAAGGCGAGTGTGACTTCTATTGCGCCCGTGTTTGCAATGAGCATCGTTACGTTTACCTGCTCACCCGCAGAGTACCAGTGCCTGTCTGTGATCACGGAGACTCTGACCTGAAGTGGGCTGATCAACGGAGCGTAGTCCGCTGCACCGACTTCGAAGTAGTAGGGCGTATCGCCAACATCATCTCCGTTTGCGTCAATTCCCGCATAGTCAGACCAGTAGTTGTAAGTCCACCAGTTTGCATACGGATTATCATCATACGCCTGGCCCCATGAGTTGTCAATGAATACATTCCCGTAAACATCTGCCATGCTGCAGGAGTAGAGGTACACGCCACCGCCATTGCCTGTTACAGCATTCCCCGAGACGATCACATAGTCTGAGTATGCGATGCCGACTCCCTGCCCGTTGTTCGTGATTGTGTTCTCCGAGATCAGAATCTCGGTCGTGTAATCCACAGTCAGTCCCTCTTGGCATCCTTCGATGGTATTGCGAGCCAATAGCACGTCGTTGCATGAGCTAACTATGACGCCCTCCTCCTGGGGACTGGAGATCCAGCAGTCCTCCACAGCCGCTCCTGACACGCTGCTCAGGTACACTCCGACACCCGTTGGTCCGATCACGCAATCTGAGACCTGTACCATGGCCGAGCTCATCGCGACCACTCCGACGCTGTCGTGTTCCATGACGCATTGGGAGACTGAGGCAGAAGTGACGAATGCGAGTTGAACGGCCACATCCGTGTTGGAGATGACGAGCTGAGACGCGACCACATTGTTGCTGTTCGCAACCAGTAGCTGGCCAACTGGTACGTTCTCCACCAGCACATCAGTTGCATCTTTGACATAGAGAATCGGTCTTCCCTCGACGGTGTTGGCTGGAGTGATATCATGGGTGTTGTAGTGAGCGACCTCGCTCCCCCACAGCAGGATTCCGTCCCCAAATCCATATGTCCCTCCGACGGTGAACGAATTGCCGTTCAGGGAGCAGTAGGTGCTAGAGTCCAGCAGGATCCCTTCAATCTCGCATCCGGTCACCGCGTTTCCGGTGAATGTCACTGAGGAGCTGTGTTCTGCTATCATGCCCCCGAAGCAATCATATGCCACAGTGTTTGCGACAACCACATCGACAGATCCACTCACCCTAATCGCGAATGTGCATTGGGTGCAGGTTGAGCTCAGGACCCCTATCTGCGTTGATTGTTCAATGGCGACGCCACAATATACGTCATGGAACGCAGACTGGGCGACAAATCCGTTCGCCACTCCGCTCAGCAACACGCCGTAGTATTGAGTCCAGTCAGATGTTCCGATGTCAACCAGGACATTTTCGATCACGAAGTACGCGTTTGTGTTCACAATCTTGACGCCATCAGCAGTGGATGCGTTGATGTACCAACCGGAGATTCTGTAGGGATCCGTCTGCGTCCCTTGTCCTCCGACGACTCCATTGGCCGGCGTGAACTCATTGTCGGCCTGAATCAGTATTGGGTCGTGAGCCTGGATCGCGCTTCCTGAGAAGTGCTCCTGCAGCACCGCCCTAGCCGCCTTGCCGGCGACACTGAATTTGACCGCATACGACTTTCCTTCGAGCAGACTAACGTGTTCCGATTCTTCTCCAGAGGTGTAGAGGCGAGAAACGCTGATCGATTTTGTAGCGCCCTCCGAAACGTCGTAGACTCTCACTGTCGCCGAGGAACCAGTCAAGGATTCAAGTGAGACCCACCACATACCGTTCTCTGAAGGTGCAATCGACGCAGCAAAGCTCCCTCCTCCAGCGGCCTTCCACACTTCGAAAGTCCTGTCGGGGAATGTGCCCCTCTCCTCACCGACGGCGACCGTGGTCACCGCGGTCATTGTCATTGCTAACGTCAGAAATAGTCCGAATACCGAGACTACTGCCCCCCTCATCTTCTCCCTCTTTTGGAGTCCCACGAAGACGAGAACAGTATTCTGACGCGAACCTCCCCCTCGTGCCCTCCAGCGTCCTCGTCTTCATGGTTGCTTGCGCTATATTAACCTCATGCCCTGTTCTACCACCGCAAGCCGCGACAGACCTGCCCTGACTTCTCTCGGCCTGGCTGAGCATAACTAGAAATACACCGCGCTTTACT
>MGWC01000030.1:2921-9282 GCA_001800815.1 Euryarchaeota archaeon RBG_19FT_COMBO_56_21 | reverse complement strand
CCGATGATGGAGCAGTACTTCCGAATCAAGGAGAGCTACAAGGACTGCCTCCTTCTCTATCGAATGGGCGACTTCTACGAGATGTTCGGAGAGGACGCCATCATCGGGTCGAAGGAGCTCGAGATAACCCTAACGTCTCGCGAGCGTGGCAGGAAGGAACGGATCCCGCTCTGCGGAGTCCCGTGGCACGCCCTCGACTCCTATCTTCCGAAGTTGGTCAGCAAAGGATACAAGGTGGCCATCGCCGAGCAGCTCGAGGATCCACGGAACGCCAAAGGCCTGGTCGAGAGGGACGTTGTCAGAATCATCACTCCCGGGACGGTCCTTGAGAGCACCGTCCTCGAGAGCAAGACCAACAGCTACCTAATGTCGATTGCCGAGGGGGAGCATGCATACGGCCTCTCATTCGTCGACATTTCGACCGGCGAGTTCGTCGTGACGGAAGTCGAAGGAGAGGATGCAGGCCTGAAGGTCCTCGCGGAGTTCGCTCAGAGGGCGCCAAAAGAGGTGCTTCATGCGCGCGCTTTTGATGACCGGAGGCTGATGGATGAATTCTCCTACTCAGGTGCTGCGATGACTCCGTTGGACGACCTGGCGTTTCTGAGAGAAGCCTCAGAATCTCTGATCAGGAGACATTTCAAGGTCCAAACGCTGGACGGGCTTGGGTTCGCTGACAAACCTCTGGCGATTTGCAGTGTGGGTGCAATCCTTAGATACCTCGAGACGACTCAGAAAAGAGAATTGGGCTTTCTCTCGCCTCCGAGGTTTTCATCAGTTACTGACAAACTCGTACTTGACCAGACGACACTGAGGAACCTTGAGGTCATGAGGAATGTGAGGGATGGGAGCTCGGAGAGCACCCTGGCTTCAATCCTAGACCGCACGCGCACCCCGATGGGCGCGCGCCTGCTCAAGAAATGGCTGACCGAGCCCCTGATGGACAGGGACGCAATCAATAGCCGGCTCGACGCAGTCGAGGAGCTGGTCTCGGAGACGGTCGCGCGGAATCAGATCGCAGATGCTCTGAGGCAGGTCAGAGATCTCGAACGGCTCGTAGCGCGCGTTGTATACGGGAGCGCGAACGCGCGCGACCTCATCGCAGTCAAGTTGTGCTTGGGTGCGTTGCCGGAATTGAAGGTAGCGTTGGACGGGCTGAATTCAAAACTGCTCATAGGTCTGTCTGTGGGACTCTCCGACAAGCGGGATCTTGTGACAATGATCGGCAAAGCATTGGTCGACGATCCTCCGGTCTCACTCAAGGATGGCGGCCTGATCAGGGACGGGTTCGACGCCGCCTTGGACGACCTCAGGCGTTCGTCTAGAGAGGGAGAGTCGTGGATTGCAGGTCTCGAGGAATCCGAGCGGAAGCGTACCGGTATCAAGAACCTGAAAGTGGGGTTCAACAGCGTCTTCGGCTACTACATCGAGGTCTCCAAGTCGTTCATGAAACAGGTACCTCCCGAATACGAAAGGAAGCAGACTATCGCGAACGGCGAACGGTTCATCACCCCCGAACTCAAGGAGAAGGAGCGACTCATTCTGACCGCCCAGGAGCGGTCCAACAACCTCGAGTACGAAGCATTCCTGAAGGTGCGAGACGAGGTAGCGGCACATGCAGAAGAAATCAGGTCGATTGCGCGCGCGATAGCAGCATTGGACATACTTAACTCGTATGCGGACGTCGCAGTCGCCTATCGCTACAGCCGTCCCGAAGTGAACGATACGGACACACTGATCATCAAGGACGGTAGGCATCCAGTTGTGGAGCGTTCTCTCCGCGGAGGCTTTGTCCCGAACGATACCTATCTTGACACGAACCTGAACCGGCTGGTCATTCTGACCGGGCCAAACATGGCAGGGAAATCCACATACCTCAGACAGATTGCGGACATCGTCATCATGGCGCAGGCGGGGTCCTTCGTTCCTGTAGCTGAGGCGAAGATAGGTCTCGTGGACAGGATATTCACGAGAGTAGGGGCATTCGACGATTTGTCTCGAGGCCAATCGACGTTCATGGTGGAGATGACCGAGCTCGCCAATATCCTGAACAGCGCGACGAAGAGGAGCTTGATCTTGCTGGACGAGGTTGGTCGCGGCACGAGCACGTTCGACGGATTGGCCATCGCATGGGCGGTTTCTGAGTATCTGTATGATCACTCAAAGGTAGGCGCGAAGTCTCTCTTCGCCACGCACTATCATCAGTTGACGGAGCTCTCGGAATCGCTCGAGGGTGTGAAGAACTACGCGATGGCCGTCAAAGAGGAGGGTTCCGAGGTTGTCTTCCTCCGAAAGGTCATCCCCGGGAAAGCGAACAAGAGCTACGGCATTCAGGTCGCGAAGCTCGCCGGAGTTCCACATGAGGTCATCGATAGGGCAGAGCAGGTCCTATCCAGGATAGAGGAAGAGAACGTGCTCGAGGTCAAGGCGGGGAAGAAGACCCATAAACAGGCTCTGCTTATGACGCCTGAAAAGGAGGCGGGAATAGAGGAGGAGCTGAAGAAGCTGAACGTCGCAAAGATGACCCCGATGGAAGCATACCTCAAGCTGAACGAGCTCAAGAAGAAGCTAGGTGGTGAGAGTGCCAAGTAGGATCCGAACGCTTGACGATGAGACAATCAACAGGATTGCCGCGGGCGAGGTCATCGAGAGGCCGGCCTCGGCCGTCAAGGAGCTCGTCGAGAATGCGCTGGACGCCGATGCCACCTCGGTGTCGATTTCTGTCTCCGAGGGAGGCAAGAGGCTCATCTCGGTCAGAGACGACGGCATCGGCATGTCCCGCGAGGACGCGCAGAAAGCGTTCCATCGCCATGCCACTAGCAAGATAACCAACATCAACGACCTGGACACATTGTTATCATACGGATTCAGAGGGGAGGCGTTGTCCTCAATCGCTGCGGTCTCCAGGGTGACCTTGAGAACCCGGGAGCACGGTGCTCCCGAGGGGACAATGGTTGTCGTAGATGCGGGTAAGATTGTGTCGGTGTCGACTGCCGGCTGTCCTCCAGGTACGGAAGTCGTCGTGGAGGAGTTGTTCTCTAACATCCCCGCGAGGAGGAAGCATCTGAAATCCACGGGCGTCGAACTCGCGCACTGCAGGGGAGTCGTCGAGAGCTACCTGCTCTGCCGGCCGGGAATATCTTTCTCGTTCCGTTCGGATGGTCAGACCGAAGTCGTCCATGTTGCCGCTGAGGGCATGAAGGGTTCCTTGTCTATAACGTTCGGACCGAAGATGTCGGGGAGCATGCTTTTCGGGTCGGCCGAAACCTCCGGCGTGAGGGTCGAGGTGTTTCTTGGAAGGCTGGAGCACAATCGCGCTTCGCCTTCGGACCTCAGGCTCTTTGTCAACGATCGGCCAGTGCACGCGCCGAAGCTCGTGTCTGCAGTCGTGGGAGCCTACGGCTCGAAGCTGATGAAGGACAGGTACCCGATCGGCGTAGTGCGTGTCTTGATAGATGGTGCCTCCGTTGATGTCAATGTACATCCGGCCAAGCGCGAGGTGCGCTTCGAGGACGAGTCCGCGGTTATTGGAGTCGTGAAGAGCGCTGTCGAGACTGCTCTCAAGGAACCGGACCTGACCTACAAGTACGATCTCACGAAGTTCGCCGAGTCATTCGGCCCCCCGAGAGAACTGCCTGACCTGGAGTCGATCAAACTCCACCAGACCACGCTCCGGATTCCTGCCTCGGAGGAGACTGGGCAGGAGGATTCCGTGATCGTGCCCCTCGCCCAGGTCATGAATACCTATATCCTCGCCGAGAGCGCAGGCAGCCTACTGCTCATCGACCAGCACGCGGCCTCTGAGCGGATCGTGTACGAGCAGATCCTGAAGGCGATCGAGACGGGCAAGGAGATATCTCAGACCCTTCTCACGCCCCTGGTAGTCCGGCTCACGTCAGCGGAGACACGGGTACTGGAGGAGAATAGGCAGGCGCTCGAGAAATCGGGGTTCAAGATAGTGCCCTTTGGGAAGGATGCACATGCCTTGAGGTCGATACCGACGGTCCTGGGCGTTGCTCAGGGGGAGTCTGCTCTGAGGAACATTCTGGCGGACCTCGCCCGCATGGCCCCTTCGAAGAAGGTCGGCCTCGACGTTATATGGCGAGTCGCTTGCCACACTGCCATCAGGGCCGGAGAACCGCTCTCGAGCGGACAGATGCGGACGCTCGTGGCCGATCTCGTTCGGACGGAGAGCCCGTACACGTGCGAGCATGGAAGACCAACCATGGTTGTGCTGTCGACAGGAGACCTGGAGAAGCTTTTCAAGAGAAGGGTGTGACCTGGTCACGCATGTGGGAATATCTGCTTCCCGTCAGGAAGCAGGATGCCGTACTTCTCCGCGACCGCTCCAACTCTAATAGCCACTTCTTTAGACAGGAGTGGAGGCTTGTGTTCAGCTAGTATCTGCTTGGTCTTCTTCTTGGCGTGTTCGATCAGCTCGTCCATCGCGTAATTCGGCTCGCCCGGGGAGTGATAGCTTGTCACCTGGGGTATCATGAGGCATTTCCTCATGTGCTTTAGCGTGTGCGGGTCGGATAGGAACACGCCACCAGGGCCTTGGCGTTTAATCGCGTCGAAGCCTAGGGTCGCTTCGTCGACCGTCACTCCGACCCTCAACCGTTTCAACCATCTCCAGAGCTCGCAGTCCATCACAAGCTTCTCGGGAGACACCATCGCGTCCCTGTCGAGCCCTCCGAGACCAACGAGTAGGTCGGAACCCGCCAATATCGCGGCCATGGTGCTCATCGCGGACTGATAGCCCGCCTCGGCGGACAGTGAGCGTGCAGAGGTCCCCGGTCCTCCTGCACATGAGGGCAGTCCGTAGTGCTTCGCCATCTCGACGGCGGCGGTGTCCATCAGCACTCCCTCGGGCGTGCCGCAAACGAAGAACCCGGACTTGAGGTCCGAGACGCCGGAGAACGACGAATATATCGACGGGGCACCTGGGCTCGCTATCTGGCACATCGTGAGGCCGCAGAGGTTCTCCGCGTTGATGATGGCCAATGTCCCTGCCACGGTGACCGGAGAGACCGAACCTGCGATGCCCATCGTGAGGTGTACCAGTGGCACTCCTGCTCGGGAAAGAACAACCAGAGCCTCCGCTTCGCCCTGGTCATACCTGAGAGGCGATATGGGGGTGCAGACATCCGAGAAGATCGGGCGCTTCTTGAGGTCCTCTTCAGACCCCAGAACGGCAGAAGCTACCTCGACCTGGAACCTCGCCTCCTCGGCCGAAGCCGCTCCGTGCTGTATGTGCTTCGAGCAGTATGCCATCGTTACTAGGAACTCGTAGAAGGACGATCTGCTCGAGGGCATGTCCGTTGCGACCACTGGTGGCCAGACATAGTCAACCTCCGGGAGTGCGTCGCAGAGGATCGCAAGGTCGATGGAGTCCTTGAGGACGGATCGTCTCTTCTGGCCCTTGGAGACGTCGAAGATTGCCGGAGGTTGTCCATCCGGCGAGATGAGCTGTACGCCCTGCTCGGGGATGGAGTAATCCCGGCCCCCTCGCGAGCATATCTTCACTTTCTTGGGCGCGGTCTTGAGCGCACCCGTCACGAGGCTCTCGTCCAGGTAGATGATTCCCTTCTTCTTGTCCACCCGCGCCCCTCCCTTTTCGAGGAGGACACGGACTGATGGGCTGTCCACCTTGACGCCTACCTCGGAGAGTATCTTCAGTGAAGTCTGGTGAACCTGCTCGATCTCGCCCTTGGAGAGCACTTGCATGCTTGACCTTGCCATCTTCCATCACCCCGGGAGAACCGTTCCGAAAATCGGGAAGGCGCTCTAGTAGATTATTCTATTGTTGCTCCCTAAGCCAGCTATTCGACGAACCTAGTGGGAAAGTATTAATTCACTTGTCAGGTCTCTGGCATTCCAACAGAGGATGAGTAGATGGGCCTCAACATGGCAATAACTGAGCTTGATTCGGACAAAGCGCTCTGCAAGGGCAAGAAGCTATCCACGGTCAAGGTCTTCTTGGAAGACCCATCCAGGTGGGAGAAGAATGTCGAGGTCGACCGAATTGTCGACCTCAAGAAAGCTACCGAGAAGCTCGGTCAAGAGAAGATCGATGCGTTTTTGAAGAAGTCGAGACTCAAAGTGGAGGGGGACGAGCTCTTCCTGGAGAAGGTCAAGGACGAGTCCGACAGGAAGATGCTGCAGCCATTCGTGAAAGAGGTCAAGACTAAGTGGATTCTGGTCGAGAAGGTCCCCTCCGCTGAGAGGAAGGACCTGGTCTCCGCAGCGAAGAAGGAGAACACAGTGACCGAGTGGGACATGCTGGAGTTCGAGGAGATGTACGCTACTTGCGCGAAATGCGGCATGTCATGGGACAACAAGAAGGGCTGCGTGGGCAATTTCG
>MGWC01000030.1:0-2886 GCA_001800815.1 Euryarchaeota archaeon RBG_19FT_COMBO_56_21 | reverse complement strand
AAATACGGCCTGAAGCTTCTCGCGGGAGTCAACGAGCTGGCGGAGTCCAAGAAGACCATGTCCCCGAATGATGCTGACGAGCTGCTCAAAGAGCTCAAGGTGCTGAGGGAGAAGTCCCCTGCGGAAGGCAAGATGATCGTCCGGAGGATCGAGGGCACACTGAATCGTCTGGAGTCCATAGCGAACTGCGCAAAGGATTTCAAGGTGGGATTCTACTTCTTCTGAGCTAGGTGTGCTGAACGACTTGGAAGAAGTGCCCGAAGGACCCCCGACCTCGAAAGTGGACATCGTCAGCGTCAAAGGTCCTGAGGGCGCCCTCTCGTTCGAGATCGTGCCGCTCAGAGAGGGCGTCGCGAGAGCGTTCATGAGGTACTCCCCGAGGAACCTCAGGCTCTCCACAGGATCTGCAAGACAGCTGGACGAGCAGCTCAGGGCAACACCTTATTCAAAGGTGCTGGTCCAGGATTCGAAGAAGAGGATTATCAGGAGGTCGCTCGAGCCGCTCGGTTGGAGGATTGAGCCTGCTATCAAGGCCAAGCCGATGAGACGATGTTCCACAGTTACGACATACGAACTCCCCATAGACGAGAACCTTATGGACTCGGACGGGCGCAGACCCGATATCTCCAACACCTCACAGATGAGTGGGATTAGCGTTGACCTCGGAGACAGAAAGGCGTGGGCGTTCTTCACGGAGGAAGGAGACTCCGCCCGGCTCATTTCCGAGAAGGAGCGCCGTCAGGGGCTTCTAGTCGCCAACTCGACAGACGACATGTTCGATGCGGCGGAATGCCTCGTACAGTACCTTGCAGCGATTAAGAAACCATGGGCGGTCTTCTCGACGGACATCGGCCGCTTCATTAGGAAGTACGACCCCATCACTTGGTGGCGGCTCACCCTGGACAGGATCACGCCGTACCAGCACTCGGCCCAGCCGCTGTCCTCGGAGAACAAGAAGATGGCTCTGCGGCTTTTCTCCGAGTACTACGACGAGTCACTGATGCAGGCTAGGTTCAGGCTCAGGAAATACAGGGACGACAGGTCATACTCGATATACCTGATCGATGGCGGCTTCGTGATTTCGAGAACCGAAGGCGAGGTGGGCGTCATATTCGACATATATGTTACTCCTGCGAGCCAGGGCCAAGGACTCGGGGAGGAGCTCATGAGGTGCGGTCTCACAACGCTTGCTGGCAGAGTGACATCGTGCTACCTGAACACGAGCTACCCGCGCGCGAAGGAGATGTACCAGAAGTTCGGGTTCAAGACGGTGTACACCCAGCTCGGAATCCGGCTAGACGAGCTCGCATTGACTCCTTCGACGACAAAACAGCCAAGGTAATATATCCTGAACTCAATCACTCGCCCAGCCCGAGTTTGAGCGGCGAGGGGGGTTGCTGGTTGATTTCGAGGGAGAAGATCTTCGAGGTCGTCGAGCGGTACGACCTCGACAAGGCCAAGATAGGGATGGTCGCATCGCACTCCGCCCTGGACGTTTGTGACGGGGCCGTTGAAGAGGGTTTCCGAACCGTAGGCATCTGTCAGGAGGGCAGGGAGAAGACCTACGCGAAGTACTTCAAGTGCCAGAGAGACGCGAATGGCAAGGCCGTCAGGGGCGTCGTTGACGAGTGCTGGACCTTGAAGAAGTTCAAGGAGATGATGGACCCGAAGTTCCAGCAGAGATTGGTCAAAGACAACATACTGTTCGTTCCCAACAGATCTTTCACATCCTATGTCGACCTCACAGAGATTGAGAATCACTTCGCAGTTCCGTTGGTCGGCTCTCGCGCGCTCCTTAGAAGCGAGGAGCGGGGCGAGGAGAAGGACTACTACTGGATCCTCAACAAGGCGGGTCTTCCGTTCCCCAAGAGGATCGAGGACCCGAAGGACATAGACAGGCTCGTAATCGTGAAGCTGCACCACAAGGTCAAGAAGCTGGAGAGGGGGTTCTTCACGGCGGCCTCTTACAAGGAGTACAGGGAGAAATCGCGTGAACTGATCTTCCACAACGTCATAACGGAGAGCGCCCTCTCGGAGGCGAGGATCGAAGAGTATGTGGTCGGACCAGTGTTCAACCTGGACTTCTTCTACTCGCCCCTCGAGAACTCTATGGAACGGATCGAGCTCCTTGGAGTGGACTGGCGGTTCGAGACCTCTCTGGACGGACACGTGCGCCTGCCCGCCCCTCAGCAGATGACCTTGGTCGGCGCTCAGGCGACGCCCGAGTACACGGTCTGCGGGCACAACTCCGCGACCATGCGCGAGTCGTTGATCGAAAGCGCATTCGATCTCGCCGAGAAGTACGTGAAGGCCACGCAGGAGAACTACGCCCCTGGAATCATCGGGCCGTTCTGTCTGCAGACATGCGTCGACAAGGACCTGAAGTTCTACATCTACGATGTGGCCCCGAGAGTGGGCGGGGGCACGAACGTGCACATGTGGGTGGGGCACCCGTATGGAAACACCACCTGGCGTACAAACATGAGCACCGGGAGACGGCTGGCGATGGAAGTCCGGAGGGCGATCGAGACGGACCAGTTGAAGAAGATCGTGACGTGACCGTCGGCGCTCATCCTGAAACCCGCGACCATCTGGCTATCTGACGACCCTGTCGGACACATAGCTAAAGCTTATGGTTCTGGTACATTGGCGGGTGGTGACCGTCAGGTCACTCCTACAACGCACCTCGTTCCATTCGGCTCCGACCGTGCGCCCCTTGCGGGGTCGTATAGGGTCATCATCACGTCATGCTGGAACGCGCCGGGGTCGAACCGTAGACCCCCTGCCCCCTCCAATCCCTTGGAGATGGCTGTCTGCAGCAGGTTGATGCTGGCGTTGATGTGCCTGTCCAGGCGCCACCCGCACTCACATTCGAACACGGTGCCC
>MGWC01000029.1:38681-91614 GCA_001800815.1 Euryarchaeota archaeon RBG_19FT_COMBO_56_21 | reverse complement strand
GAGAGTCCTGGCAAGGGCGCAGAAACGACACAGCCTCGGGATAACGTGATGATTCCCCAGGGGATGAAGTCTCCCGAGGATTTGGTGAAACGGCGACTCCCCACTGGAGCAAGCTCAAACGGCCGAATCGATCTCTCATCGTCGGCGGGTAGAGTGCGATAGTCGAATGCCATCACCGTCGCAAGACGGGAACAGAAAGGGGCTTATGTCCTTCACCTGGCACTGTTCTGTGATACTGGCCTGGAAGTGGTCGTAAGGAGATTTCTGTTCCGGCCACGCACGGATGCGCGCGTCTGCCTGCGCGACGGGAAAAGACCTCTATGTTGAAATGTCCCTCGATGCCTATTCGTTATGAGCTATCTTCTTCTGAATTCCCCTGATCTCACGGATCCGTTGGGGCTTTCGGACATGCCTCTATTCGCGGTTTTCCCGCACTATGGTAGCTTCGTCCCTTGTCAGGGATATGCCCCAATCCATAGGACGCACTCGAAGTGCAGTCTTTTCCCGGGGTTGAATCCGTGACTAGAACATCGTATGGTCTTTCGACTATTCGAATCCTGCGAACGCGAGGGAACGATTTCATCATAACATCCATAGGGAAGGAAAGGCGATGGCACCTTCGGTGGAGAGCAGTGCCGTGCGCGTATTGTGGTTCGGAGAATGGCCCGGGTGCGAAATACTGTCAATCATGTGGTCAGCCTCTTGCGTTGCCTGCCGGACAAGCAAAGGATCCGCAACAGGTGCAACTAGGACCTGACGCAGTTAGAACAGAAATAGAGAAGATGCTATCCCGACGCTCTAGTGGCGCAGCCTGGCTACTTGTGTCTCTCGGGACATTCGTTGTTGCGTTCGGCTTCCTGGATCTGGTTAAGTTCTCCCACTCTACTTGGGACTCCCTGCAGATAATTGGATATGGCATTGCTATTTACGCGATTGCTGCGGCATTCGTAGCATTGAGTAGATTTACCAAGCGCAATTGATGCTGGTCTCTCGGGGACAACGTCGAGATGAAGATGCGAATCCTGCCGGAGAGAAGCAGTGAGAGAAATCGTTGAGCCTCGGAAAAGACCATAGGGGAGGAAAGGCCGTTCGGGTACGGGGAGGGTGAATCCAATGGTAAGACACGCGAAGCCCAAGCACCGCGAGTATCGTCCATTTATCCGCGCGAAGCCCAAGAAGAAGAAAGTGGTTTGAGCCTCGGAAAAGCCCATAGGGGAGGAAAGGCGATAAGGGCACCGAGGAAATGGAGGTAGAATATGCCATACGTCACCAGCAACGGTGTCCGGATCCATTACGAGACAGTTGGCCGCGGTCCGCCAATCATCCTTGGTCACGGTGGGACGGGCAACAGCTCAATGTGGAAACAAGCTGGCTATCTTGACGGTCTCAACGGATATCGTTGCATCATGATAGACCGTCGTGGACACGGGCTCAGCGAGAAACCACGCGACACGACTGATTACGGCATGGAGCAACAGGTCTCCGACATCGTCGCGGTCCTCGACGCGCTCCACATCAGGCGGGCGACATATTGGGGCTTTTCGGCTGGCGGCAGCGTGGGCTTTGCGTTGGTCGCACGACGTCCGGAACGCGTTGCAGCCTTCATCACTGCAGGCGCGGACAGCAAACCCTATCCCGAGCAGTCAGCTCAGAGTTTTAGTAATGAAGACGCTCTGAAGGACCTCCAGAGCATCGACGAGAATGAAGAAGGCGTAGCGATCCCGCCTTGGGCGAAAGAGCTGTCAGGTGGCGATCTTGAGATGTACCTAAGGGATTACGAGGCCCACATATCAGAGCGTTCGACCTGGTCGAAATGGAGCGGCGAATGGGATTCTCTCCCGAGAATCAAGACTCCGACTTTGATTATGTGCGGCTCAAGGGAGGACCCTGGTCGCGAGTCCGAAGTAGAGGCAAAACGCCTTCAGAACGGACGTACCGTCATCCTTGAGGGATTCGGCCATATTGGGGCCTTCCTACGATCCGACCTCTCAATCCCAATTGTCAAGGGGTTTCTGGAGGATGTGGGCGTCGGACCTGAGTCTTCCTGAGTCGGAAAGGCCATAGAGACGGAGAAGCTCTCTTGAGCATTGATTGAAAACCTCGTGGGCATGCTACACCAGAACGAGCCAAGCCTAGCGGGCACCGCCGAATCAAGCCATACCTCCGATTGGCGGTGGCCGATGTTCAGGGGCTTTTGTCCTTCACCCAGTTCGTGTTATTCCCGATCCACGACGAGATGGAAGGCGACTCCACATATCTTGAAGTATGAGTGAATTGGTTACCAGCATTAGAAAGGAAATCGAGGGATCCGATGAGAGTTCTGATTGTCTATGACTCGGTCTACGGGAATACCGAGCAGATCGCCAAGGCCATCGGAGGTGCGATAGATGGTGAGGTCAGAGTCGTCCGTGCTAGTGAGGTGGATGCTGCACGAATGGAGCCAGTTGATATAATAATAGTTGGCTCTCCAACTCTAGGTGGCAGACCATCGCAGCCGATTCAGGAATTCCTTGACAAACTCCCCGCGACATCTGTCAAGGGAATCAAGGTGGCTGCGTTCGACACAAGATACTCGGGGAAGTTCGTCAAGATTTTTGGTTTTGCCGCAGAGAAGATCGCGGCCAGTCTGGAAGCGAAGGGCGGCACACCCGTTCCGACTCAACGGGCCTTCATTGTCACTGGCAAGAAGGGTCCGCTCAAGGAAGGTGAACTTGAACGCGCTGCTAGCTGGGCAAAGGAAATCGTCAAATGACATGACCATGGCCTGCATCTTCAACCTCGTGCCGATGTCCGTCGTCTGACTCACGGATTGGCATCTGCAAGGACCACTGGTCGCCTGAACCAAATGCCCTCATGCTCCTTTTCGAATCCCAACGACTTGTAGAGCTCGAGCGCCTTCTCGTTCTCGGAAATAACACCGATGTAGATCGAATCCATGCCTCGGCCGAGGATCCATTCAATGCCATCCGCAAGCATCGCGCGCGCCAATCCTCTGCGCCGGAATTGGGGCCTCACTCCCAGAATGTTGACCCAACCTGCACTCACACCGTGTTCCTTGTTAAACAGAGAGCTCTCCTCTGACGCGCAGACGCCTACGATCATGTCGTCTTTTCTTGCGGTCGTGATCAGCATCGGATCACTTAAGCCATCACGCCAGTTGATGAACCTCTCAGGGAGCTCAGGAGCGAAGTTGAGGTGGTCCAGAAACGATTCGTTGAAGGCTTCAACAAACGCGACGACCTCATCGTCTGAGTGATCGGCAAACAACTTGCGTTCAAGCGAGAACCATTCGGGCAGCTTCGCAAGTGGGACCTCTGTTCGTCCCTTCCTCACGAGGTCGTACACCCTATAGTACTCGACGAACGAATTTGAGATCAGGAAGGACATCTTCCACTCGTCGTCCAGATAGCATCTGGAGAGCGCGATCGCCACACCTCTTGACCGGAGATACCCCAAGGATCTGTTCAGTAGCTCCCACTCTATCCCCTTTCCCCGGTGCGCCGGAATCACGTCGACATCCAAGCGGCCGTCGTCCTTTCCCGCGCTTATCCTGTTGCTGTCAACGCTCGCAGATCCGAAACCTATCGCCTGATCATCCAATGCAACGAGCCAAGTGCCCCTGGGGTCGAAGTCTGGATCGCGAAATGTGAAGGCCATCGCCTCCTTGTGGGTGAGCCTCCGCTCGTATGGTAGGCCGGCGCGGGACAAGGCGACCACTGCAATCATGTCTCCTAGTGTTTCTTCGGACAGGTGTCGGTACTCCAAGTCGGGCACGAACCAGTCAACGTGGAAGCGAGAGATAGTGTTTTTGGGCTCGTCCGGAGCACTTCATGAGCAGCGCTTGTGATCACAACTCAGGCACCGTGAGCACCGGTGATTCTACACCTACCGGTCCGGGCCGTCTCCGATGTGCTTGGTGCTAAGCAAGCAGCCTTCACTCGTTGATTCAGACCGAGGACACCTCAGACTCTGGGTGGAGCGGTGTGCACGGTTCTGGATCATCTCAAGACGTCCATCAAATGTCCCAAGCTGGGCAACTCTCTCAGCGCCACTTTCCTATTAATAAACCCTTCGCCCGCCAACTTGTTATCATTCATGATAGCCTAGGCAACCACTATATAGCCCATCGAGCCGACTATTCGATTTGAAAAGAGACCAATGGCCTGAAGGGTGGGCAAGTGAAGTTACTGTTGATCGACGACCCGATAAACAGCCTGTCCCAGTTGGAGGACAAGCTATCTGAGTCCGGCGTAGAGTGCGTGAGGACTTGGGACGCGGTCGACGCGAGAGAGAAGTGTCGGTCCAATGGATTCGACGCAATCATAGCTAGCTCATTATCGGTCCTCGGCGATGCTGTCAATTTCTGCCTCACGGAGAAGCAGAACTCGAAGAACCATGTCAAGGTCGCTCTCTTCACACCGTACCCACTTCCCGAGCAAGACCGCAACTACCTGAAGCAGATCGGAATGGACCTCATCATATCCCCTCCGGAAAACAACGGCGTTATCGGGACACTAAAAACTTGGGCGACGAACCCGGATGATTCGGGCGGTCCGGTCTGCGAATACGATACGATGCGGCTGATGAAGATTGCCCGATACTCCTACGAATTCGCACTGAAAGACCTTGCATCAAGGGCCCACAAACTCGATGAGATCCTTGAGAACTCAAGCGACGTCGTCTACGAACTGGATCCATACGGTAAGATCACGCTGATTAGCAAATCCATCGAGAAGCTCACTGGATACTCTCGTAGCGAGCTGATTGGCATGAGCGCAATGGATGTCGTTTCCGCCGACTCCCTCGAGCTCGTGGCTTCTCACATATCAATGCTACTTTCTGGAGAAGCAGACCCCCCTGCCGTCGAAGTCAGCGTCCAGGCAAGGACCGGGCATGTGATCCCTGCCGAAATGATCGTTCGACCGATCAGGCACGAGAACCAGGTCGTTGGCATTCTTGGTATCGGAAGAAACATCGAGGACCGCAAGCGCCTTGAGGAGAACCTCAGGCGCGTAATCAACGAGAAGGATTTCTACCTCGATCTCATGTCTCACGATCTTCAGAACTTCAACCAAGCCATCCTGGGCTACCTGGAGATGATACTGGCCACAGAGCAGCTCGACCCCAAACTGGAAAGGTACACGAAGGGCGCCCTCAGACAGGTCATGCAGACCGCAACTCTCATCGCGCACCTGAAACGAGTTGCGCAGATCCGTATGCCTCGCGCCAAGGCGAAAGAGCCGATGGACCTCAAGTACATCGTTCAGACGAGCATCACAAAGATGCAAAGCCGCCTTGACAAGAGCAACACCATCATCGCGTTCCATTGTTCCGAGGATAAGTGCCCAATAATCGCAGGCGATGACATCAACGACCTGCTCGAACTGCTCATCGCATCCATCACCCGATATGCGATCTCAGATCTTGTGCATCTCAAAGTGTTGTTGTCGTCCGAAATCATCGAGGGAGTGAAATACTGGACTATTGACGTATCGGGCAACAGCCTCAAGCTGTCGAAGCCAATCGTGCAGTGCGTCATGTCCCAGGACTACTCGGGCTGTCTTACCATCGACAGGCCCGACCTGCAGTTGCTCGTCGTGAGAGCGATTGTGGAGACACAGGGCGGCATTATTACGGCGAAAACCCAAGAGAACGGAAGAGGCGACAGGTTTGTCATCAGATTCCCCCAAGCGTGATCCCAAAAAGGGCACTGGCAGGGAGTGCGGTTGCCATGACCCAGCGAAGCTAGTCATGGTCTCTGACTATCTCAAGCGGACGGTCTCCGAGAGGCCTTATGCTTTCATTCTCGAAAGTCTCAACGAGAGGCTCGAGCTGGACAAGGTCGATAAGAAGCTCGCTTCGGTCGGAGTAATACCGGTTCCGCATGACTTCGATCTCCACAAGTTCACCGACGAGAAGTCCGTGGCGTTCGTCCCTTACTGCTGCAAGCCCTTCGACTGCCCGTCGAACGCAGAAGGAGGCCGAAAGAGCAACAAGTGCCAGGCCATTGGAGGGCAGTGCGACCACATGTTCTGCTCGATAGGCAGGTTCATCGCCGTAGCCAAGAAGCTCGGCGTTAAGGAATTCCATGTCATAGAGTCGGACGCGGGTCTGTTCAAGTGGCTTTCGGAGAAGCAGAGCGAAGGCTACAGGCACACTATAGGAGTGGCATGTGAGTTCGCGGTCAGCTACGCTCTCGAAGTCATTCATGGGCAGCTGGGCTTCGACGGTGTGATCCTCACGATAAACGGAGACAAGTGCAAATCGAAAGAGGAGTACTCTGAGAGCGACGCCATCGATAGGGACAGGTTGACGTTCATCGATGAATGGACAATTGCCACATTGGAAGACCTGGCCAACCAGATAATCTCCGAGAACGGGAATGGGAACCAAAACGGACGTCTGACCGCGAATAACAGGACCTGATTCTCAGCGTGCCGCCCGACTAATCTGATGAGAGCTGAACACGTTCGCTCAAGGAGTGAATGTTCGCGCGAATTCGCAGCCTGACAGATTCGCGGTGTGTGCTTGCCCATCAATGAATGCGCCGAAGGTCATCCTCTCAGGCGATCTCTTGTCCTGACCCACTCTGAACGCCTTCCCGCCTATGGGGACGAGCGGTTCCTCTGGCTGACCCGGCACGACGAGTACGAGCTCGCCCTTTCTTACAACAACTCTGAAGTTGCGAATCCAGGGATTATGGCTTCGATAGTGTCCAGTAAGGCCCACCCACTCCTTCGGGTGTCTGAAACTCCTCTTGCCTTCGTACCGAGCGTTGGCGTACCATTCGTCACCGTGGAAGACCTCGACGACATTGCTCCTGTTCCGGCCAAATCTGAAAAAATACCTGTCGAGAGAGGGATGGTCTGCGTAGAAGCTGTCCTTCTCACGGTACTGGAGGGAGATCTGCTCGTTCCCGTACTTAAGGACTAGATTCCGACCCGCTCGCCTGACCTCCAGGAAGTGCTGGGCACCAGTGTAAGTGCCCGCGTACTCCTGTGGCTCTGGTGACGCTGGCACGGCCACCCGCTCGGCCCCTGATAACGCCTCATGATGTCGGACGCGCCTCAAGAGTTCGACTGCAAGCCGAGTGACGTCATCGACGGAACGCAGGCAGTTGGTCGATGCGAATGCACCAATCCCCTCGTCAACATCGAGCCTCATAGACGATATGAATCCCAGCATGCTCCCAGTGTGTCCGATGAGGGTATGTCCTCGATAGCCCTCAACTGAGAGGCCATAGCCGTAGTACTCGTCAGGGCGCCCATCATCGCACTTGATTGCTTTCTGGGTCAGCATCCGGTAGCCCTTCTCTGAAAGGATCTTTCCTGAGGGCCCCTTCCCGCGGTTCAATAGCATGCGCACGTACGCGGACATGTCCAGAGAAGTCGAACTTATCGATCCGTCTGCAGTCTCGCTCTCAATCCAGGTGGAGGGGGCCCATTCAGGGACACGCTTCGCGGGCAGGTCGTCGAATTTCAGCCAGTAGCCGACTGCGAGCCTTGACCTGAGATCATGCGTGATCTCAGATGCAGTGGACTTCATGCCGAGCGGTCTGATCACTCTCTCCTGCAAGACCCTACCGCAGCTCTTACCTTCGAGCCTGCTTATGACCTCTCCGACAATCTTGTAGCCAACATTGGAGTAGTGGAACATCTCGCCCGGGCGCGCGGTCGCCTCTGTGTCTCGCAGGGCCCATATCTCTGAACGCCCTTCGACCGTACGCTCTGTCCCAGTCACTATGCCCGCGGTGTGCGAAAGCAAATGATGTAACGTGATGGGCTTGTGCTTCGACTTGATCTCCAGCCAAGGGAGATACCGCTTCACCGGCCAGTTGAGATCGACCTTGCCCTGCTCTACCAGCTGCATGAGAACCACACAGGCGAAGGACTTGCTTATCGAACCTATCTGGAAGAGCGTGTCGGGGTTCACGCGAAGTCTCGAGTCCGCGTTGGTGAGGCCATACTGCCTTTGCCAAAGGAGCCTGTTCCTGTCTGTGACCGAGACAGTCAGTCCCTGGAGGCCCTCATCCCTCATCTTCTTTCGAATGAACGAGTCCAGCCTGGAAGTGGCTAGCCGTAGGTCATGTGTCATGTGTTCACCGCCCTCAGGTCATTCTAGAAGCAGTCTCACGCTCTCCCTGAACACCCGCGTGTGAAGATCGACGTCCTTGGCAGTCGTAGAGGGTGATATCAGGGCCATATTGTGGAATGGCGTGAGCAAGATGCCTCTGTTGAGCGCCATCAGGTGCATGAGCTTCTCAAGCTCATAGTCCTTGCTGGCCTCGTACTCCCCTCCGTTCCGAGGGGGTTTTGGGGTGTTGTGATACTCAATCCTGACGCCCAACCTGACGACGTGCCACGGAACTCCGGTTTCGTCGATAACCTTCTGCACACCTTGCTCGAACCGTTTCGCGAGCGGGAGCATCTTGTCGAAATTCTTATGCGTGATGACCTTCTCGAGCGTTGCGCGCATCGCGGCGACTGCGAGAGCGTTCCCGGTCAAGGTGCCGCCAAGTCCGCTCTCGTCTGTCCCATCAGACAGTATCCTCTCCATGACCTTGTCGGCGACGTACTGGCTTATCCCGAAGGCCGCGACAGGAACACCGCTGGCGAGGGGCTTCCCCATGGTTATGATATCAGGGTCGAGCCCGTGAGCCGCAGTGTAACCACCTATCCCGCAGCAGATGGTGTGAGTCTCGTCGATGATCAGAAGGGTGCCGAACTTCCTCGTCAGCTCTCGTAGCGCATCGTGATAATCGGGGTCCGGGAGGATGATACCCCTGTTGGTCATCGCCGGTTCCATGAGAGCGCAAGCCACGTCCTTCGGTGCGAGTGCCTTTTCTAGGGCGTCAATGTCGTTGAATTCGATCGCCTTTGTCGTCTCCGATGGATCGACTGGCGGACCAATGTTCCCGCTCCGAGGGACCACCCTGCCTTTCTCGAGCGTAATGAGGGTCTCGTCGACCGTTCCGTGATAGCATCCGTTGACGACGAGTATCTTCTTCCTGCGGGTGACCTCGCGGGCCAGCCTTATGGAAAACCGATTCGCATCGGTCGCCGTCATAGCTATCTGCCAGTAAGGAAGGCCGAATCTGCGCGACAGCTCCTCACCTACCCATACAGAGTCCTCAGTAGGCAGCATCATTGTGATGCCCTTCGAAACCTGCTTTCGCACCGCGTCAACAACGGCCTTGGGCGAATGCCCGAACATCGAGCCCGTATCCCCAAGGCATAGATCGAGGTAGCGCCTCCCGTCGACGTCCGTCACATAGGTACCGCGCCCCTCCTTCACGAAGATGGGGTACGACCCCGCCCATCTGACCATCCAGTTCATGGGCACGCCCGCCAGCAAAGAGCCTTTGGCCCTCTCGAAAAGCTTCTTCGATTTCGGGTGGTCCTTCTCGAAACGCGCAAGCTCTTTGTCCATCAACTCGGCAATTCGCGAGCGGTCGATTCGATTCATCTCCGATGCACTCCCGTAAAGCATTTCGTGAACGTGTTCGAGATACAAATAGCATATCATGTCTGGCTCGTGTGTCCGAACAGCGATTCTCACCCCGTCGACAAAAGGATTTTAGCACCAAACGCATAGCCTCTCTTGACATAATGCATAAGGAACCCGGTCTCTCCATTCGTGCGCCAAGAAGGGCCATCGTAATGGAACCTGGGAGGAGCTACCCCAACTGCATCTCCTGCCACCCAGAGAAGGACTCTATCAGTCTGTCCCGCGCGAGAGAACAGCATGCCGTCTACTGTAGGGCTCTCGGTGATCTCGGCTTGGAAGTGATCAAGCTTCCCACGGATGACTCTCACCCAGACTCGTGCTTTGTAGAGGACAACGCGGTCGTCCACTCTGGGCGTGCTCTGATATGCAGGATGGCCAGGGAGACAAGGAGGGGAGAGGAAGGCCCTGTCGAGGAAGCGCTGAGCGAGTATCTGCGGACCACGAGAGCTGTCGACCCGGCGACGGTCGAAGGCGGGGATGTGATACACCTGCCCGACAAGTTGATCAGCGGTTTGAGCGAAAGGACCAACTCACAGGGGGTCGAGCAGATGCACAACTGGCTGAACGTACATGTGGATACCGTTGAGGATCCCAACATGGTTCACCTGAAGAGCTACGCCACTTACCTCGGGGAGGGGAAGATGGTAGTATCCAAACGGTTCGCAGAACATCCCGTCCTCGGAGGCTTCGAGTTGATCGTCCTTCCGGACTCGGAGGCATACGCCGCAGACACCCTGACTGTGAATGGGACTGTGCTCATGGCGTCCGGGCGAGAGAAGGCACGAGCTTTGGTGCGAGATGCGGGCTTCGAGGTCATTTCGATGGACACATCCGAATATGAGAAATGCCAGGGCGCCCTCACGTGCCTCTCGATACTCTTCTGACATGCGGCCGTCTTCGGTGATGAGGGGTCTGGAACATTTCGGGTGGTGAGGAGTCCAGGAATGGTACTATTCGGAGTCTCTCCGCTACATGTAGTAGACAAGGCCGTCTATCCTGGCCGACATGATCGTCCTGATGACGGCCACATTGAGAGGCCTTGGTGCCCTCAGGACGGACATCATTGGCAGCAGAACGTGCTCGACATGTGGGAGGAAACAACATTCCCGAATGGGCACGGAGCATTTGCGAGAGTGCGCCTGGCTTAGGAGAGGTCCGGCCATGCCTAGCACCCGCCTGCTGCAGACAGCCGCCTCCAAGAGATTGGGGGCGGCAGGGGGCTTATGGTTCAGCCCCGGCGCGTTCCAGCATGACGTGATGATGACCCTCTACGACTCCGAAAGGGGCGCACGGTCGGAGCCGAATGGAACGAGTTGCACCTGTTGGGGTGTGATATGACTGTCACCACCCGCTAGTGCAACAGAACCGGTGATAAGTACATAGTCCCGGGACTGTCTCACCATCAGCGGAGTTCTGCGAATATGAAGGAGAGAGTAGAAGTTGGGGATGAGGCACCGGATTTCACGCTGCCTTCGCAGAAGGGCGTTCAGGTGAGCCTCAAGGACTTTCGCGGGAAGAAGACGGTCGTGCTCTACTTCTATCCCAAGGACAACACGTCCGGATGCACAGCTGAGGCCTGCAAGTTCCGGGACAGTCACCAAGCATTCGTAGATGCTGGTGCTGAGGTCATCGGGATCAGCTCCCAATCACTGGAATCGCACAACATATTCTCGACTGAGTTCCACCTGCCGTTCCACCTGTTGAGCGACGAGGGCGGCCTCGTCAGAAAGCTGTGGGGAGTCCCGTCATCCGGCGGTCTGCTGCCCGGAAGAGTGACCTATGTCATCGACAAGAAGGGGATCGTTAGACATATGTTCGCGTCACAGACTGACATCGAGGGACACATCGAAGGGGCACTCAAAGTCGTCAGGGCGTTGGCCACAGAAGAAGCATAGCAAGACTCCGAGTTCCTTGAGAAAAGCGATCGATTACGACTGATGCTCTTGCGGGGGCGGCCGTCCAGCAATCTGCCAGATTATGTCCTGACGAGTGATAATTCCCACCACGTGATTCCCCTTCAACACGGGCAGCCTATTCACGCCATGCTCAGCAATGAGGTGGAGAGCGCGTTCAAAAGAATCCTCAGGCGAGAGGCTGATTATCTTCTGGTCCTTCGGGAGAATCATGGTCACCTTGCTGTCTGTCACCGCGCGGACCGCCAACGAGAACTCCCTCTGCGCCTCGCGTTCGGCCGCCACTGGATCCTGCTCCTGGCTCGTTGATTCGCGAAGGGTTCTGGCTTTCCGGACCCTGTCCATTATTGTTCTGAAGATATCGGTTGTGCTCATAATGCCTACGAGGGCTCCCGTCGAATCCACAACAGGCGCGCCCGAGACGTCGGCTTCCATCAATATCATCCAGGCGTCCTTGACGTCCTCTTCGGCAGGGATGCAGAGCACATCCTTCGTCATGACGTTGTTCACGCTCATCCAACGGGCTTGTCCCAGGCTGTCGGGCGTTGCAGCTCAACCTCCAATCTGCGTATCGGCTGAGCGGGTAGATTACACTTCTGGGACAATCCAACAGGGAGGCAGTCCTCAAAGCCCGAGGGTTGTCTTTTCCCTCGAAAGCATATCCCCGCCAGTTCCCAGCAGCTTTCGCACCATCGGCGCGTAGTGGCAATCCCGGAGTTCCTTCGCTGCGGCTGTTGACACCAGCGAGATGCTGGGGTCTCCCCTCAGCACATTGCTCTCCATCAAGGGCTTCATCATACGCTGCATCTCGCTGACGTAGTCCTTGTAGTCTTTGAACATGTAGCATGTGTACGCTTCTGCATCACGCTCAAGCGTGTACCACGACAGATCTATCCAGTCTTCGGTCGATAGGGCTATACGTGTCTCAGAATCCAGCTCGGGTTTGAACCGCGTGTGAACAAAGGCGATCAGATCAATATTCCACGTGAACAGCAGAGGAATGCAGACTCTCCGGAACATTCCGTTCCTCTCCAGTCGCTTTCTGATGTTCGTGACGGTCTGTCTGGACTTTCCTATCATCTGTGCAATCTGAGCATCCGTCGCGTGAGGGTACTCCGCGAGGTTGATCAAGGTACGTCTCTCCATCAAGGACAGTTCGACTCTGTCGACCTTGAACGATTCTGGCCTCATAGAGTCCCGCTTCGGCACATCGAGATTGAAGATCCTGTGTAGGCCGGGGGACCAATTGTAGCTGTAGCACAAACGAGATATCGCCAGGGGAAAGAACACTGACTTGAGGTCTGCCTTCTCGACCGACCTGACTCCCATGAAGTAACGATCATACCGATCGATCGCGACAAGGTAATCAGAAAAGGTCTGAAACACCCCAGACATCATGATAAAGCCCTCGCCAGAAACGCTGTCGAATATCTCTGGCGTGTGATCCAGATAGACGAGGTGGGACATGTCCTTGACATCTTTCGGAACAGCGGGATTCGTCGGTCCATATAGTTGAACCAGCAGCTCACAACCAAGCTTATGAAACGAAGGAACGTTCGCGAAGTATATGTTCCTCGAATCCATGAGCCTCCGTCTGATTGAAGACACGGTGCTCTCTTTCATACCGAAGCGCCTGGCCAACGACGAGTCAGTGAGCTGAGCATCCTGCGTGAGACCGAATATCACTAGTTTCTCTGACTCGCGAAAGGCGCGTTCCATGTCGACGGTGTATCGTATGTGGAATAGATAATGCTGTTACAACTGAATCGTCATGAGGAGAACAGAGTCAGGCATGATAGCGCAACAGCCATTGCACATTGGCGTGTTGCTCGTGTGAGGCAATAGGGATGAGAGAAGCTCTTGCTAATTCGCAAGCCGTTCGACGACGCCTTGCGGAAGTGCCCGAAGCAGGCAAATCGCGATGCGCTCCCAGAGGCGTCCAACTCCCGCATCAGTTAATATATCAACAAATTGATTATCCCGGGACTTACCCTTGGGCGGAAACCCTTGGGCAAGGTGGGGGTGCAATAGAGTGGGCGAAGTTTTTGCTAGAAAAGCCAGTGGATTAGTGCGTGAAGCTTCGTTGCTCGACACATTCGGCATCGGGTTCATGAATAACGGTGTCGGAGTGGGCGTTTGGACCATGGCCAGCTGGGGACTCTACGTCCTGCCTACGGGAGACATGATGTGGGCGACAATACTGGCCACCATAATGTGCGTCCTAGGCATCGCGATTGTCTGGGGCTTCCTCGGCGGTTCAATGCCCAGGAGTGGCGGCGACTACATCGCCAACTCCAGGATCATCCACCCTGCCGTTGGCATCGCAATGTCCATGACTAATGCAGGTTTCGTCATGACGATGTGGATTGCCACGTTGGGACCATGGATGGCAGATCCTGGTATGACGACGCTTCTTGCGTCTATTGGAGCGGAACAGAGCTGGATCGACTGGTGCGCATCTGCGACCGGTATATTCGTGATTGCCACGCTGTCGAACATTTGGGGGTTCTATGTCGTCGTGGTCGGACTGAAGATGTACAACATCAACCAGCGTGTGATAATGATCGCTGGATTCTTCTGTCTGATTGTGGCAGGCATAGTGCTTACGACCGCGAGCCACACCGACTTCGTGAACGCGTACGATGGCGCGGTAACGGATGCCGGGGGGACGATGCTCTATCAGGATACCATAGACACGGTCGCGGGCGAAGGGGTCGCGTTGAATGACGGGATGAAGCCCGAATTCGACCTCTACGCAACGCTGGCGCTATTCCCCGCCGTGGCATGGGCTACTGCATACGGGTATCAGATTACCTTCATATGTGGCGAAGTGAAGAGACCTCAGAGGAACATCGTTCTCGGGCAGGTGCTGGCGGCATTGATCCCGGGGTTCTTCCTGAGCTGGTTCGCAGTTGGCCTCGTCAACGTGATGGGTCAGGACTTCATGGGAGCCATCGCGTGGATGGAGAACAACGGAGAAGGCGCGGCGTACGACGAATACGTGCTGCCGAGCTTCAACACGTTCTACCTGATATCGCTTTTGAGTGGAAGCGCTGCTGTGCAGTTCCTGATAGGTTTGGTCTTCATACTGTTCGATGTCTTATGGATGCCGATCTCTTATATCGCATTCAGTAGAGCGGCTTTCGCTTGGGGCATGGACAGGCTAGGACCAATGTGGTTCACCGACGTCAACCCGAAGTACCACTCGCCAGTCAAGAACAACATTGTCATGCTTGCCATGAGCGAAATCGGTATCGCGATCTATGCGCTGAACGCAGACACACTGCTGGGCATAGTCATCGTCGCCCTCGAAGCGCTTTCCGCTTGGGGCGTGATGGCGGTGTCTGGACTGCTCTTCCCGTATGTGAAGAAGGCGAAGACGATATGGGAGGCTTCACCGTACAAGTTCCATCTGGGACCGATATACCTGCTTACGGTTGCCTCGCTGATCAATTTGCTGTTCGTGGGCATCTTGATCTATTACTTCTTCACGCTGGACAATCTCGAGCCGTTCTCGAGAGGCGGCGTCATGGTCTACTCCGTCATTTGGGTCTTCAGCGTGATCTGGTACTTTGCCTGGGTAAGCCACTGGAAGAAGCAGGGAATCGACCTGAAGTTGGCTTGGAAAGAGCTTCCGCCAGCATAGATCAGACGAATAAACCTTTGCAAACCTCTTACAGTTCTCATTTCCTCCATCTAGAGATACTCTGCCGGCTGGCAAGAACAAGGCGTGCTGCAGAAGCTATCAGACCTTGGGCAAGACCTGGTAGTGGTTATAGGACTTCTTGAAAAGACCGATTGATTTCGGCTTCCATTGTTTCACGACCTCAATGTTACGGTAGTCGTCGAAGTATAGAACTAGCCCGAAATCGCTCCGGTTAACGCCCTTCCGATTGGCCTCCCTCGCGAGGGTGAACATCATTCTGTCGACGCAGTCCTTCATCTTATCCCTCGAAGGCCGATATTCATCGACGGTCGCATCCTCGTAGGCGATGATCTTCTTCCTGATTCGGTAGTCGATGACTTGGCCAGCATTCATCATGACAACCATGATTACGACCGCCACAGTGGCATACAGGAAACCGTTCCCGCCGAAGGGATGGGGTCCCAAAACCTTCTCCCAGGCCGGCACAAGCAGCATCGCGATGAAGAACACCAGCACGATGAGAGCGACCCTCGTAGCGACCTTGACCCATGAAAGAGCCCTGATCATTCCTCGGACGCCTTCAACCTTCAATGGCATATCAACGATCTTCTCAGCCTGTGGTCGCGCTTTGACCCACATCTCATAGTGCTCTTTGAAGCGCGATTTCTTTAGTTCTGAGAAGAGACCATCGATCTGATCGACGTCCTTTCGCCTGTATGCCCTGATATCGTCCAGAACGACAATGCATCTGGCAAGAGTGGTCACAGGATCTTCTTCCTTCTTCTTCCTGCCCAGCATCAGATGCACCTCACTTGACAGCAGACCAGCGCCCGCTATTGCCTATGATACATATTATCCTATCCGGGGGATGCCCAGTCGACAGCAGGCGCTGTCGCGGATCATTTCATCGTGGCCTGAGTCTCTTTGATGGCCTCTTCGAATATGTCCACGCCGATATCCAGCTGTTCTTGAGATATGATGATGGGCGGAGCGATTCTGAACACATTGCCGAACATGCCCGCAGTGATCATCATCAGGCCTTTTCTCCAGGCGAGACCCTGAATCTGGGGAACATACAGGGGTTCTTTGGTCTGCTTGCTCTTGACAATTTCCACCCCAATCATCAATCCCTTGCCCCGGACATCTCCAATGATCTCGTACTTGTCCTTGAGCTCATTGAGACGCTTCATGGCGTGGGCACCAAGGACCTTCGATCGCTCCATGAGGTTCGTCTCAAGTATCTCCTTCACATGCGCGAAACCTGCAGCGACGCTCATGCCATTGCCACCAAACGTCGATGAATGAGATCCTGGCCGCCAGACATCCATCACCGATTTCTTGGCGACGCATGCTCCAAACGGCACGCCACCGCCGGATGCTTTCCCAGTGAGCAGGATGTCAGGCACAATGTTTGCGGAGTTGCACTCCCACACCTCTCCAGTTCGGGCAAGACCAGTCTGTATCTCATCCATTACCAGCAGGCACTTGCGGTCGTCACAGAGTTTCCTCATCCTCGGGAGGAATTCCTTGGGCGGGACTATGTAGCCTCCCTCGCCCTGAACGGGCTCGACGAATATGGAAGCAAGGTCATTGCTCGGGCCGCCAAACTCAAGGATCCCTTTCTCTAAGAAGTCGATGCACAGCATGTTGCAGCTTGGATACTCCTGTTTGAACCAGCATCTGTAGCAGTATGGATACGGGGCGAAGTAAACGCCAGGCGCGAACGGGCCATGGCCATACTTGTACTTGACCCTGCTAGCCATAGCCAGTGCGTTCCCCACTCGTCCGTGGTAAGCTCCCATGAATGCGATATGTTCCGAACCCTTCGTGAAGTACCGCGAGAGCTTCACCGCGGCCTCGACCGCCTCGGCTCCGCTGTTGCCGAAGAAGGTACTCTCAAGAGCACCTCCAGGAGAGATCTTCGCAAGCAATTCTGCGTACTCAGCCTCGAGATCATAGTATGCATCGTTCGCTAGAGAGTGAACGAGTTTGTCAGCCTGGTCCTTGATGGCCTGCACGACTCTGGGGTTTCCCCAGCCAGCATTGAGCACGGATATGCCCGCTGAAAAATCCAGGAAGACGTTTCCGTCGGCGTCCATGATCGCAGCGCCAGATCCGCGTGCCATGGTGAACTGGAACAGACGGTCATATGCGTGAGACACATATTTCCTGTCCTTCTCGATAATCACCTTGCTCTTCGGTCCGGGAGGAGACACCTTGAGGTTCGGCGCCTTCCTGGCCCAGTCAGCTACCCAGTCTGGCAAACCAAGATCCATTTTAACACTCCATGGATGAGAATCGTATCGACATACAACGCTCACTCACCCTGACTGCGAGGAACCGATATTAAGATTGCGAGAAAACCAGACGGTGAACGAACGGGCCAGACTATTTGTTCTCCGCAGCTTGGATGATTCGGTAGTGTGTTTGAGCATCTCTCGAAAAGATTTCAATGGCAATTCCACGATTGATTTCACTGTAGGTCGTTATTTGGCTTGAATGTGCGCAAGCTCGAGACGGAAAAACCTCAGAGCCAGACAGTCCTTTGGTAGGGGGCTCCCGAACATGCTTCTCAATATGATTAAATAGGGTTTACCCGTTTAAGCAGCATCTTCAAAGAAGAGGGGAAAAGAGGCGAAAGTTTTGCGTCCGATTCGAATATTCTTCGTAACTGATTTGCACGGCTCCGAGCTCTGTTTTAGGAAGTTCATCAGCGCAATCTCAATCTACAATGCGGATGTTGCCATCGCTCTGGGAGATTTGGCCGGCAAGATGGTTGTCCCGGTCATCGACAACGGCAATGGATCCTATGACTGCAACTTCCTCGGACAGGACGAGCATATGAACAACAAGACTGAGCTGGATAGCCAGCTAGTCAAGATCAACAACATCGGCTTCTATCCGTACGTCACCGGGAAGAAGGAGGTTGATGAGCTGCGAGCGAAGCCCGACGACGTTAGCAGGATCTTTCACAAACTGATTAGCGACCGGGTCCAGCATTGGGTTGATCTGGCGAACGAGAAACTGAGCAGTTCCAAAGCGCTGATATTCATGGCTCCGGGAAATGACGATCCACTCGAAATGGACGAAATCCTCGACAAGTCCAGAGTGATGAAACCATGCGCGATGAGAAATGTCGATGTCTTGGGCTACGAGATGATCACGATTGCGCACACCTCGCCAACCCCGTGGGACACTCCAAGGGAGTGGAATGAAGAACAGATGAAGGAGAATATCGAAAGGCTAACCTCGACAATCAAGAACATGGAAAGGGCCATCTTCAATTTCCACGATCCGCCGTATGGTACCCCTCTGGACTACGCCCCGAAGCTCAGAGACATGCGTCCGTCTGCTGGAGAGGTCGAGCATGTTGGAAGCAAATCGGTGTTCGATTCAATCAAGAATCTCCAGCCATTCCTCGGGTTGCACGGCCACATACACGAATCAAGGGCGGTTCACTACATCGGCAGAACTTTCTGTGTGAACCCGGGCAGTGAGTACGGAGAGGGCATACTCAAAGGCGTCATTCTCACAATTGCCGATACCAAGATGAAGAGCTATGTGTTTACGTCGGGCTAGTCCGGCCAACTAAGGCCGGGCGCCAGGAGGATGGACACATGACAGTGCGATTGCCGGCGGACATCCCTATGGAGGAGTATCCTAAACCAGAGGTCTTCATCGACGAAGCCATGGCCCTCGTGAACGAAGCCAGCAAGAAGGGGCTGCTGCTCAGGGTCATGGGTGGCATGGCCATATACATGCACAGCCAGGAGTACGAGACGCTCTGGCGCAACCTAGCGAGGCTAGGAACGAAGGTTTTTACAGACATTGACTTCGTCGCATACGGGAAACAGAGGAACCAGCTTTACGAGTTCGTGCAGAGCAGGGGATACAAGACGGACCCTAGGTTTCTTTACCAGTTCGGCAAGTCAAGGCACATCTTTTTCGGTGGAAGGGTGCCCATGGTCGAGATATTCTACGACCAGCTCGAGATGAACCATACGGTTCCTTACGCAGGCAGATTAGAACTCGACTCGCCCACGACCCCGGTCGGTGAGCTGATGTGCCAGAAGCTGCAGGTCGTGAAGATAAACGAGAAGGACATCAAGGACCTCATTGTTCTCGTCCGGGCTCACGAGATCGGGAACGACGACAAGGAGAAGATCAACTTGCACGTACTCGACTCCGTCGGCATGTTCAACGACTGGGGCTGGTACTACACAGCGACCATGAACCTGAACAAGGTCAAGAAGTTCGCGAACGAGTACCCGCAACTGTCACAGGACGACAGGATGATAGTCGGCCAACGAGTCGACAAGCTGCTTGCCTACATCGAGCAGAAGCCCAAGTCGTTCAAGTGGAAGATGAGGGCGAAGGTCGGCACGAAAACAATGTGGTACAATCCTGTCGAGGATTGGTAGTCAGGAAGCATCTGTCCGCTCGCGGATTCTACGAACAGCACCCCTCGAGCGCATGCTCTGAAGAGAAAACAGAAAAAGAAAGGAGGGGGGAAGTTATTGGATAGCAATTGTCCCGGGACCGGATATATAACCATATGGTAGACCCCCTTCGGGGGCCCTCCCGGGTCGACAGAAGGTTAATATAGAGATGATGCGCCGGAAAGCCTAGACAGATTTCCGCCTGGCTCTAAGAAAATCGACCACGATGCGTTTCTGCCCCTTTCTCAGGATCTCCGACAAGGTTGCCTGCGACACTCCGGTCAGCCTGGACAGGTCTTTGAGCTTCACCATTCTCGGGGTTTCGAAGTATCCGCGCTCAAAAGCCATCATGATGATCTCCTCCTGGCGGCCAGTCAAAACCTCCCGATCGTCGATTGGCGTCAGCTTGGAGAGTTCGACCTCGCATTTTGCCTTCCGAAGGCGCGTGACGAGTTTCTTGACCTCATCCCTGTCACGGGTCATCACACGCCACGAGATCGTGCCATCGCTGTGAGTGTTCGCAGAAATGAGGTGGCAGTTGGACCCTGCGAGCGTCGCGCATGCCAAGCATTTCGGGGTCACCACCTCTCCAACGAGCTTCCCTGATTCGACGAAGTCAAGATCGAAGCTCCTGATCCATGGCTCCGATTCTAGCGCCTTCAAGACCTCCTCGAGGTCATGCTGTGAGCCTGAGATCTCCACTAGGTCCCTAACGCCTGTCTTTCCCGAAGGTTTTCGTCCAAGAATCCTAATCGAGACACCGTACCTCCTAGGAATCTCGGTGATCCATCGCTGAGGTACTCTCAGGAGCAGCTCTGCTTCTATCATGTGTGCTCTCACTCACCTGAAGATCTAGGATGCATATCTGCATTATCGTTCCATATCCAAGTACGATTGTCAATGGATACGAGGCTGTTCATGGAATCCACCAGGAGACCCCTGAGACACTTGCCTAAGCACTTTGTAGAGAACCTTTGGGATTTCCTCGAAGCCAGCGACCGAATACATGTGCCCTCCGCCCCTTCTTGCGACTTCCTCACACACGCCTGGTTGGCAATCGTGGCTTTCGGTCATAATGACATACAGGCGTCGATACGACGAAGCCACATCGACAGGATCCGACCCCACTGTGTAGTTACCATCCGTTATCAGGATTCCTATCTGGTTCTTCGTGCTTGAGCGGGCTAGCTCCTCCTTTCCCTTCGTGAGGGCATTCTCTATGTTCGTGTAGCCCCCAGCACGAGCATCTAGAAGGTCCGCCACGAGGTCGTCCAGGGACTTCGACTCCCCGATCCGCTTCAGAATGGCAGGCCTGTCATTGAATGTGATCAGCAAGTACTCGACAGTCTTCAGCCGGTAAGCGAGCACAGCAATAGCGGCAGTCGCCATCGCCAGCTTGTCGCCTGTCATGGACAGGCTTGCATCGAGCATCATGGCTACCGCTAGCTCCCTTGGCTCACGTTTTTCGACTATGAGATCGGACTGGGACAGGTGGTCCTTGTCAACGATCTCCTCCAGTGTGGCCTCGACATCGATCTCGCTGTCTTCCCCTACAACGAATTGCCTTCGGGAGATGTGCGTCGGAAGCGACACCGGACCCAATAGCTGCAGCACCTTCTTGATGGTCGCCCTGACTGCTATCCTCTTGGCCAGTTCTATCAGTGTCTGGTCCTTCAGATGAATCCTCAGCTGGGAGTAGTTCTGCGCGATGGCCCATCCGATATCGTCGCTCCTCACCAGCTCGTAGTCGTCGCTGTCCTCGAGTATGGTGACAAGTTCGGCCACATCCTTGCGCCTAGCGCGGTCTTCATCATACATCCTGCGCTTCTGCTCTTCGCGTTTTCGTTCATCCTCCAGGGGCTTTCCCCGCGACGGCGGAGGGAGCGCGAAGCACTCGTTGACAATCTCGTCTATGACTTCGTCCGCAGTCCTTTTGGATTCCTCGCGCATCTCGACTCTAGTGGGAAGGGCCATGTGCGCTGCCTTGCGAATACCCTCCTGCAAATCGACGGACAATGCGCTCGCCAGTTGCGCGATGCTCATCGCAGCCCGAACGCTTGCGCCTCGTCGGATGTTCGGATGGTCCCGAGTCCTCCTGGCTATCCAAGTCGCCCTCGCTCGGATTTCGTCGGGGACCTTTGGTAGATTCTTCGCGACTATCGCCAGTTCATCGCCCTCAGACTGATAGTCGATCAAGAGAAGTTCGAACCTATCCGAAAGCGCCTCCGATAGTGCGGTCGTTGCCACGAACTCCCGCGGATTCTGTGTGGCAATGACTACGAATCCATCCTCGGCGCGGATCGTCCCAACCTTCGGTATCTCGATCACACCCTCATCCATCGCGGGGAGGAGGATATTCTGGACCCCTTCTGGCATCCTGTTCATCTCGTTCATGAAGAGTACGCCGCCGCGCTCCATCGCGCTGGTCAGCGGACCCGGACTGAACGCATCGAGCACGTAGCCCTTCTCCATAACGATCGGAGGGTCGAACCAGCCCGCAAGCTTCTGCTCAGTATATCTTTCGTCCCCGTCCACGCGAAAAACTGGCCTCCCCAGATACTTTGCTACGGCTACCGCAAGCACAGTTTTTCCCACCCCGACCGGGCCCTCTATCATGAGGTGCTTGCGTGATTTGATGGCTGCGAGAGCTCTTTCCAACTCCTGCTCCCTGCCGATGATGCAGAACTGCTTCTGAATCTTGGTAACATCACTGGAATAGGTCATCCCAATCTCCACTCGGCTGAATAGAGTCTTCTGTAATAATCGTTTGCCGACAGCGGGTCAGCCTTACGGAGTCGGCAACAGGATATTGAATACGCTTCCTCTGGTGCAGTCGTCGTAGACCCTGTTCTCGATCCATATCCTGCCATGGTATCTCTCGATGAGCGATTTGACGATCGACAGACCCATTCCCGCTCCCTTCGCCTTGGAAGGGCCTGGGCGCTCAGTGCGGGAGATCTTCCTGAAATCTTTGGAGAAGACCTTGTCTTTCAAGTCGTCTGGAATGCCGCATCCTCTGTCTAGAAACTTCACGTGGAAGTAGCTCTTGCCTTCGACCTCGACTGCTTTTGCATCCACGTCAATTGCTACCTCCTCGTGCTCGTCGTACTTGACCGAATTTGTTAGAAGGTTGTAGACAACCTCGTCCAGGAATCCGTCGGCGACCACCCACATGTCTTGTGGCGGAAGGTTGAGCCTGATGTTGATCTTCTTCGCCAAGAATGCGTTCCCCGCGTCGGCCGCGCCCTGAGAGAGTGCCCTTGTCAGGTTCACCGGTACCAGCTCCACCTGATCAGACTCTATCATCTGGGCGGAGCGACGCACGTTCCTGATCAGGTGCATAATGTTCCGCGTCGTCTCGATCGCGGACTTCACATACTTCTCCTGCGTCGGGGTCAAGCTGGTAGTGCTCAGAACGATTTCGAGATACGCGTCGATCGGGTTGACGAGGTTGCCTATGTCGTGAGCCAGCAGGTCCAGATACATCCTGACCTGGTCTCTTGCCTGAGTGAGGTCCTCGAATATGGCTGAGTTCTCAATCGCTATGGCGGCGATCGCCGCGAAAGCCTCCATGGCCTCCATCGTTTCTTTCGAAGGAATCTTCCCATCTACGGGATAGTCGAGCTGCACATACCCCAGCATCCTACCCTTCCTGTCATATATGCCAAAATAAAGAAGATCCAGCTCGTGCCAGCTGTCAGGGGAAAGTCTGGGCATCTTCGCCTTCTTCGCGTCCTCGAGGAACACGAAATCAGACAAGGACTGCTGAGTCTCTCCAGGCACGAAGTAGCCGATCTTGGTCACGCGGAATTCTTCTTTGAAATCCTCTAGGACCTTGTCCCTCAATATCGTGCTTGCCAAAACGGCTTTCGTCTCATCTGGATTGTATCCAGTCAGCGAGTGAACATCCACCTTGTTGGAGTGCTCTGAGAAAAGGGAGACACCTCCCTTGCGGAACCCGAATGTGAAGGCCATCGCATCGGAGACCTTCTGGAGCACGGTGTCGATGTCATCTATTCTGAGGACACTCTGAATCAGCTCCAGAATCCTCATCATCCTCTCGGTCTTGACCTCGTTCTCCTGCGAGAGAATCAACGAGCGCTTGTACACTTCCGAGTTCTCGATAGCGACGGCCGCAATGCTTGCGTAGAGTTCGATCTCCTCAATTGTCTCGCGCGACGGGACCTTGCCATCTACGGGGTAGTCCGCCTGCATGAATCCGATCACCGAACCTCTTCGGTTGTACAATGCGAAGTACAGCAGGTCAAGTTCGTGCCATGTTTCAGGTGACGCCCTCGGTCGCACCGCCGCATCCCTCGACCTCACGGCCACGAAGTTCTCTACAGAGGCCTCCTGCATCTCGGCAGGAACATAGTATGCGATTTTTGATACCTTGCAGTCATCCCTGAAATCCTCTAGTATCACTTCGAGCTCGAACGCGTCTCTGTTGCTCCGTACCTCATTCGCCACGTCGGGTGGATAGCCGGCAAGGGCGTGATCAGTGAATATCCCTCTCGCGACATCTGCAATCGATATACTGACCCGGTCAAACCCGAACTGACTCCTGACCGTCTCGACGATCCTCTGGAGGAAGGTGCTCATGTCCTCCACGTGAAGCAGGTCTGTGGTGAGCTCGACTATGCTCGAAAGAGTGCGCAATCGTCTCTCGGTGGCATCGCCAGGACCAGAAGTCGGGGGGGCAGCCTCAGTCATCTCTCCTTTCGTATTGGAGCCTCCCGGATTAAAGGCTTTTGACGGGAGAATCACCACTGATTCGAAGAAACCAGCTGATTTTATCTCCTCATTCGGTGCTTACCCGGCAGATACTATGAAGATCTACATCACAGCTGATATGGAAGGCGTGGCAGTACTTTGCCACGACGTCCAGGTCGACCAGAAGGGACTGGACTACCCGAGGGCCAGAGAGCTGATGACCGAGGAGGTCCAGGCGGCCATTGACGGGGCCAGGTCAGGGGGCGCGGACGAGATACTGGTCTGCGACGCCCACGACACAGGGAGGAACATACTGGTCGAGCATCTTGATCCGGACGTGGAGGTTATCCAGGGGAATCCCTACGACCTTGGCATGATGAGCGGTATCTCACGGGATTTCGATGCATGCTTCCAGATAGGCTATCACTCGATGAGGAACACCCACGCTGGAGTCCTCGGACACACCTACACCTACGACGTTGCCGAGCTGCGATTGAATGGCGTGGTTGTTGGCGAATCGGGCCTCAGCGCTGCCCTTGCTGGCCATTTCGGAGTGCCGGTGGTGCTTGTCTCGGGTGACGCACATGCCGTACGCCAGGCGAAGGCCCTCATCAAGAATCTGGTCGGAGTGCCCACCAAAGAGGGGGTGGGCCTGTATGGCGTGCGGACGCTTACGCCCGCGAGAGCAAGGGAACTTATCAGGAAGGGCGCCAAGGAGGCATTGGAGAGCATCGAGGAGATCCTGCCCTACACGCTGAAGAAGCCAATTCTAGTGGAGGTCGAATGGACCAGACCTCTTATGGCAGAGTATACCGCGCACATCCCCCTTGTGAGAAGGAAGGACATCAAGTCAGTGTCGTACAAAGCTTCGGACATGATCGACGCGTTCCACGTCTTCAATGTGATGATGAAAGTGGCGGTCATGGCAAAAGAGGAAGGACCTCTCTGACCGAATCCCGCAGCCCGATCATGACGTTCCGCTACGTCTCAATCTAGAAATATCGTGCTAACGCTCGTCTCAGATGCTGCCATGACAAGATGGCAGGCAGGAGGAACAAGAATGCCGAAACCGAAGAAGGGGACAGAATATGTCTGCGATGTGTGCGGGACGACACTGCTAGTCACTGAGGATGGCATAGGGATACTCGATGACGTAGTCTGCTGCGAGAAGCCCATGAAGACCCGCACAAAGAAGAGCAAGAAGAAGGCAAAACCGAAGAGGAAGACGAAGTAGACTCGCTGGGTAGACCGATTCGGTATCATTCTTTTTTTCATTTCATTGGCACTCTCCCCAATCGTTCATATCCAGGCGTAACGCTATCACCTCGTGCGGGAAGCACCGGTGGTGTCGCATGAAGAAGGCCAGAGGCAAGCTGCTGATCCGCCCCCTGACAGCGGCGGAGATTCCTGAGATGATCGAGGTCTGGAAAGCATCTGGACTACCTTACAAACCGAAGGGAAGAGACAGCCTCAAGAATCTGAAGACCCAATGGAATCACGATAAGGAGCTGTTCCTGGGGGCCTTCTCAGAAGCGAAGCTGGTGGGCGTGGTCCTGGCAAGTGATGACGGTCGAAGAGCGTGGATCAACAGGCTGGCAGTGATTCCTGATGCAAGAAGACTGGGGGTCGCTCTGGCCCTAGTCGTTCGCGCCGAGAAGGTGATGAGGAGCCGCGGCAGACGCCTGTTCTGCGTGCAGATAGAAGAGGGAAACGGCGATTCCACGAGATTCTTCGAAGAAGCGGGTTACAAACGAGAGGATGAGATCTTCTACTTCACGAAGCGCGAATTGAAGTCTTACTAGATTAGCCCAGCTCGAACGCTGCGATTCCAAAGATTTGGTCCGTGTCGGGGTAGCACCTGGACTTCCCAAGAACCATCAGCTTCGTTGACCACATCTTGAACAAGGGCAACTTCTCGGAAATCCTGACCGCTGCTCTGTTGTCTGCGAAAAACCCGCTGTAGACCTTCCCCTGGCCGAATGCCGAGAGTGTTGCGTTCAGCAGCTCCTCAGCATCACCGTAAGATCCTGGCCTACACACCCACGGGCCGAAATCGAATCCGGTGGCAGTCTTCCTGCCCATGGAGAAGCCCGATAGCCCTTCGTCGGTTACGAGCTTGAAACACGCCTCCGGAGTCTCGTCGTAGAGGATGTCCAACAATCTGAATCGGTCGGCGCCGAACAGTTCCCCGTCTATCTCCGAAACGGCCTTGAGGTCGCTCTTTCGCATCGGCACCGGCTTGCTGAATGGCATCCGAGGTTGGTCTGCGCCTAGCATGAAATGCTTGCACAGGATCTCCCGCTCCACCTTGAACCCGTGCTTCGCATACAGCGGGCGGCCTTCGTCAGTCGCTATGACGATTATGGAATCGGTCCCTCGCGAACGCAGATACTCTATGGCATGCGACAGCAACGCCTTCCCGATTCCGTGGCCTCTCACCTTTCTCGACACGACAAGGTGGCCTATCACCCCTATGGGGCCGTGCACGACCGTTGTTATTGCACCTACGGGCTCCTTGCCGACATACAAGAAGCTACCCCGTGGTTCTAACCTGAGCATCCTCTCTATCTCAGGAGGTGTGTATCCCCAACCCTCCTCGTTGATCACGTCAAGAGCGATCGGAAGATCCTCAAGCTCCATCTCTCGAATCGACAAGATATCACAGACCATTCATCATTCCAGGGTCCGAACCCAGCAACACCGCGACCCCTGGAAGCAGCGCCCCTCGACGGGGCATGCATGGACTCCCCTATTGTCTTTTCGCAGGGGAGTGCCGCACGTGCGACATAGAAAAGAATAAAGGATACCGCACTCTTCGCGGCAATAGCGATGAAGGCTCAAGAACCGGTCATGAGACCAACCGAGGACTACGCCGCGATGAAGAAGCTCGCGGTCGAGTCCGGGCTAGAAGAAGGAACTCTGATCCACATCATCTCCTCGTTCGGCTTCTACGATGGGAGCGAGCTTATCGGTTGCGCTGCCCTGCGACAGGAGAAGGAAGTGTACTCCCTGGAATGCCTGGCGGTGAGAGAGCGCTTCAGGTATCAGGGGCTCGGATCCCGGCTTGTGGCCACAATCGAGAAGGACGCCAAGGCGAGAGGGGCGAAGCGGCTCTGGGCACTCGCTCGAGCGCCAAACTTCTTCAAGAGAATGGGCTACAGGGGAGCCGGCAATGGCCAGGAGGCGGGCCCCAGCTTGACCTCGTGCGCGAACTGCCCCCAATTCAGAAGAGACTGCAGCCCTGAGGTATTGCTGAAGGACCTCTGATCCCTGCGACCGACCATCCGGAAGATGATTTCGATATGATGATGCGAGAAGGTGACCGAAGATGGTGCTCAGTGAAAAAGCAATCGAAGCATGCGCGAAGAGTATGATCCAGACCTGCAATCTGAAGAAAGGAGATGCAGTGGTGGTGAGAGGCGGGATCCACGCCATAACCCTCCTCGAAGACATCGCAATGGAGTGCTACAAGAAGGGTGCCATACCTTACATCATAACGACCTCGGACCGCCTCCTTAAACGAGTGTACGATGAGATACCAGAATCCACTCTCGAGACGGTCCCGAAGCACTATGTGGCAATGGTGAAGGAATGTGACATGCTCATCGGCATCGAGGAGCTCGACAATCCCTCCATCGCCGAGAAGTTCCCCCGGGAGAAGCTCCAGGCGAGACAGAAGGCCAGCCTTCCGATACACGATCTCCTGACACACCCCAAGGACGGCAAGAAATGGCTCTATGCCGGTTGGCCAACGAAGGCGGCGGCCAAGCGGTACGGGATCGGATACCCCGATCTCGAAAAGATCATCATCGGCGGGATATCCGCCCCTCCCAAGGAGCTCATGAGGATCGGCAAGAAGATCGACAGCAAATTCGAAGATGCCTCCTGGGTCCATGTGTGGGACGATAAGGGGACCGATTTCAGGGTCAAGGTGGAGGGGAGAAGAAGGAACATAGACGACGGTATCATCAGCCAGGAAGACTACGACGTCGGAGACCGAGGAGCCAATCTCCCAGCCGGAGAGCTGTTCATCGCTCCGCACGAGACTGTCGGGAGCGGGACTCTCTACTGTCCTATTACGATGGACCGCGTCTCCGAGAAGCTGGTGAAGGACGTCCACTTGGAGTTCAAGAACGGTAAGCTGCAGCTGGGCAAGGTCACGGCCAGCAAGAACCTCGACGCCCTCGTCTCAAGCTTCAAGGAGTGCGAAGAGATAGACAAGACCAAGTTCGATCCCGTTCGCACGATGAACCTGGCAGAACTCGGAATCGGATACAACCCCAACATAAGAAAGGCAATCGGGTACATCCTCACTGACGAGAAGGTCACGGGCACGGTCCATGTCGCCTTTGGACTGAACATGGGATATGGAGGGAAATCGGATTCGACGATGCATTGGGATTTCGTATCTGCGCCAGGAGTGAGTATCGAGGTCGAGAGGCGCGACGGGAAGATCGTCAAAGTCATGGACAAGGGCAAGTTCCTGTAGGCGAACCGACCCGATTCAATGACACAGATGTTTCCCCGCGACCTCGGCTTCCTGAAGCGCAGAGCGTTTGCGGACTGGCAGGGCCTCGTCGTCAGTGAAGCCCAGAAGCACCTGTCCTGAGTACTGGTAGTCGATGGCAGCGAAGAAAGCTTTGACAACATGGATGGCGGGTTCGAAGACTACCTGCTTGGGCGAGCCCGCGCACGAGACGAACAGCCCCCGAGGGCGTCGCTTTCCATCGTAGAACCGTATCTTGTCGACGTACTTCTCGATCCAGAAGCACTGACACCTGTCGATCATCGCCTTCGTCTGGGCGGTCACGCCCATGAAATAGATTGGCGAAGCGAGCACGATTGCATCTACCTCTCTTATCCGTTTGTAGATCACGCCCATGTCGTCTTTGTGTCGCCTGCAGGAGTTCCCCGAATCGCACTGGTGACAAGCCATGCAGGGGTTGATGTCCAGCTTCACGAGGTCCAGCCTCTCTACGTCAGCCCCGGACTCCGAGGCACCTCTCAATGCAGCGTCGAGCAGGGCGGCAGTGTTGCCTTTCAAGCAAGGACTACCTTGGATACCTAGTATTCTCATCGTTCAGCGACCGCCTCTTGATGGCTCCAATGTGAAAATGGACACCGTTTATTTCTAGTTGCTGTAATCATACAACGCAAGATTAATCGGAGAATGGTGTATTCAGGCCTGGGTCTGATCTGATTGTCGAGTAAGAGGTTCGTAGGCAAGGGGGTCATAGTCACCGGCGGTGCTTCCGGAATAGGAAAGGCCACCGCCGAGAGGTTCCTGGAGGAAGGAGCCAAGGTCGCGATTGTCGACGTGTCCCGCAAGAACGGCGAGACAACCGTGAAGGAATTCAAGAGGAAGGGCTATAGCCCCATTCTTCTGACAGGAGATGTCACTAGCGCCAAGGATGTCAAGAGGATGGTCAGGGAAGCGAGATCCAGACTAGGTTCAATCGATGTCGTCTTCAACAACGCAGGGATTCTGGTCGAAGGAACGATCGAGAAGGTTTCCGAAGAAGACTGGGATAGAATCATGTCTGTGAACGTCAAAGGTCCGTTCCTGATGTCGAAGGAGATCATCCCAATCATGCTCAAGCAAAAGAAAGGAGTCATTGTGAACAACGCGTCTTGCAGCGGACTTGTGGGGGACAGGAACGCAATAGCATACAACACTTCGAAGGGCGCTGTCGTGCTGATGACGAAGTGCCTTGCTCTTGACTACTGCACCGAGAACATAAGGGTCAACTGTGTGTGCCCGGGGGAGATAGACACCCCGATGTTCAGGCAGGAGGCAAAGGCCCGAAACATGCCCGTGGAGGAGTACAGGAAGCAGCTGTGCGAATACCATCCGATTGGAAGGCTAGGAAAACCCGTGGAAGTGGCCAACGCCGTGCTGTTCCTTGCATCCGACGAAGCTAGCTTCATCACTGGGACCGCGTTCTCGGTCGATGGCGGGTACACCTGTCAGTGACACTCGGCGTCATGCTTTGGTGACTTCCAGAGGCATGCCTGGCTTGACCTGTCTCAGGACTGCCGCGTCGCCGACAACTCTGCCCAGTATGTTGCACGGGCTGTAGGCCATGGGGGCAGTCCCGTCGCTGATTGGAGTCGGGCCGAAGAAAAGCGCAATCGCATCGCCATCCGGCCAGAAAGCCACCTCACCGATCTCCATTTCCATCCTGGAGTCCTTCTCACGCGGGGCATGGAACGGCACGCTGAAGTAGACCTCTTCTCCCCACGTCTGAGCTTTCGACTTGAACGGGAGTTTCTCCACCAAGGCACTCACGGAAGGGGTCTTATCGCCCCTGATCTCGAATGTGACCTGTGGTCCGTCCCTGAACCTGATTCTGACCGCTGCCATCTCCTCACTCCGGGGACTAGATGGCCTTCGCCAGATATGAGTTCTCTGACGTCTGCCGGATATAAGGGCACCAGAACCTCTACGCCTAAAGATTTATGGGCAGCTACCGTATTTGGCAGACCACCGGATGAGAACCGGACCAGAGGGCGGATCCGAAAGAACCGTCAAGGTCCACGAAGGAGGAGTAAGAATGGCGTCACAGAAATTGAAGGATATGTTGAATGGAGCGATCGCTCGCGAGGTCCAAGTGTCTGTGCAGTACATGTGGCAGCACATTCAGTGGTCCGGTGTGGACCACTATGCGGTCAGCGACAAGTTCAAGGAGATCGCTGTCGAGGAGATGAAGCACGCAGAGAAGATTGCTGAGAGGCTGTGGTACTTGGGCGGCACACCGACTACAAAGCCAGCCCCGATCAATGTCGGCGGAGAGCTCTGGGAGATGGTCGACAACGACATAAAGGCCGAGGAAGAGGCGATGTCTATGTACAAGGACATCGAGAAGCTCGCTGACTCCGAGGGCGACCCCACGACAAGGTTCATCTTCGAGAGCATACTTGAAAACGAAGAGGACCACCACGACTTCTTCACATCACTGAAGGAGAAGCGCGGCGGGAGAAAGTAGACAATAATCACGAGTTGCGCGGACTGCTGCGCAACCCCGAAACCTCTTGGATGTTCGTTTTCTCTGATTGTCCTTATTGAAAAGGATGAATGAAAGGAAGGAGCTGCAGCTCCTTCCTTTGAGTTCTCGGCCGACTACTACTTCTTCTTCCTTCTGCCGAGCAGCTTCCTCTTGAAGACCTTCATCTTCTGCCTCTGGATGGCCTCGGTCGGGTTCAGCTTCTTAGGGCAGGCCTCCACACAGTTAAACTGCGTGTGGCACCGCCATACCCCGTCTTCGCTCTCGATTATGTCCAAGCGCTCGTCTGGAATCGAATCCCTTGTGTCGACGAGGAACCTGTAGGATTTCAGGAGTGCCGCGGGACCGAGATAATCCTTGCTCCACCAGGCCATCGAGCAGACGCTTGTGCATGACCCACACATGATGCAGTCTATGGGCTCGTTTATCGGCACGCGCTCCTTCGGGGACTGGATGTACTCCCTCTCCGGGTACGGTTCTTTGCCCACGAGGTACGGCTTGACCTTCTTCAGCCTGTCGAAGAACAATGTGTAGTCGCACGCCAGGTCCTTGATGATCTTCTGGTGCGGCAATGGGCTCAAGAGGATCTCATCGCCCCTGATGGCCGTAACCTGCGTCTCGCAAGCCAACCGGGCCTTCCCAGAGATCACCATCGCGCATGACCCGCAGACACCCGCTCTGCAGCAGAACCTGAAGGCCAGCGATCCGTCCTGATGGTTGAGTATCTCGAACAGGGCATCCAGAACGGTCATGCCCGGCTTGGCCTGGACCTTGTAGGTCTGCCAGTAAGGCATGCTGTCGGCTGCCGGGTCGAACCGCTGTACCTTGATGGTCACTTCGTCTGCTGCCATCTCAGTACCTCCTCGCTTCGGGTTTGTACTTTCCGAGCTTGACCGACGAGTAGCTGATCGTCGGTCCCTGTGGAGTGTAGTCTGCGACTGTGTGCTTCAGGAACTTCACATCGTCCCTCTCCTTGAAGTCCAGTCGGGAGTGCGCGCCCCTACTCTCTTCCCTCTTGAGCGCGCCCACGACGATGGCCTCCGCGACGTCCAACATGCCCTCCAGCTCGTAAGCACGGATGAGGTCCACGTTGTAGACCTTGCCTTTGTTCTGGACGGTTATGTTCCTGAACTTCGCCTGAAGTTCCTTGATCTTCGCCAGGGCCTCCTCCATGCCGTTCTTGTCGCGGAAGATGCCGACCTTCTTGATCATGGTCTCCTTCATCTCTGCCCTGATGTCGCTGTGGTTCTCGGGGCCGTTCTTGTCCAGAAGGGCCTCGATTCTGCCTTTCGTCTCCCTGGAGCACTTCGCGATAGCGGCCTCGCCCTGCTTCTGGTCCTTCTTGGCTAGGACGTAGTCTGCGGCAGCCTTCCCCGCGAACTTGCCGAACACAACTGTGTCGAGGAGCGAGTTGCCGCCGAGCCTGTTCGCGCCGTGGACGCTCACGCACGCGCACTCGCCCGCAGCATATAGGCCCTTGAACTTCGTCGCGCCCGTCACATCGGTGTCAATTCCTCCCATGGTATAGTGCTGTCCCGGCTGTACCGGCACAGGGTTGTCAATCGGGTCGACGCCCACGAAATTGATGGCGAGGTCTCTGATGCCCGGGAGCCTCTCGAGTATCTTCTCCCGCCCGAGGTGTCTGAGATCCAGGTAGACGTAGTCCTTGCCGCCTATCCCGCGGCCCTCGTTGATCTCAGTCTGTATCGATCTGGAGACTATGTCCCTAGGCCCCAGCTCCATCGCCTTGGGGGCGTATTTGGACATGAACCTCTCGCCCTTGTCGTTGATGAGGTATCCGCCCTCTCCCCTCGCACCCTCGGTCATCAGTATGTTCGTTCCGAAGAGCGAAGTCGGGTGGAACTGGATGAACTCCATGTCCTTCAAGGGCACACCCCGCTTGTATGCGGCTGCAAGGGCAGATCCGCTGCTGATCAGGGCGTTCGTCGACCGTCCGTAGATCTGGCCGCTCCCTCCAGATGCGAATATGACTGCCTCGCCCATGAACGATTCGAGCTCCCCGGTCTGCATGTTCCAACATATCACACCTCTGCAGCTGTCGCCCTCGATGACCACATCGACGACGACTCTGTCCTCATAGAGAGGGATATTGAGCTTGACTGACCTCTCCCAAAGGGTGTGGAGCATGTACAGGCCGGTCTTGTCGGTCGCGAAGCATGTCCTCGGGTAACCAGCGCCTCCGAACGGTCTCTGTGCTATCTTGCCCTCGTCCGTCCGAGAGAACGGGCAGCCCCAGTGCTCCATCTCGAAGATGCAGCCAGGAGCCTCCTTGGTCATGAGCTCGGCGGCGTCCTGGTCCGCCAGATAGTCGCTGCCTTTTATGGTGTCGAAACCGTGCTTCTCCCAGTTGTCATCTGCAGCCTGTGGGTTGTTCGCCAGTGAGGCGTTCACCCCTCCCTGGGCAGCCCCCGAGTGGGACCTCACCGGGTGGACCTGGGATATGATCGCCGTGTCCACCATGGGGGCGGACTCTATGGCCGCGCGGAGGCCCGCAAGGCCCCCACCAATGACCAGAATCTTGTGGTAGTACATCTTGAATCACCACCCGCTGACCCCGATGAAGGGGAACAGCACCACTATGCCCCAGATCAGGGTCGCAATGCCTAGTACCCAGAGCGCCACATCGATCGTCTTCTTCCGCTTCGCGAAGATGTCGAAGTCGAACATGACGGTCCTGGCACCGTTCAGCCCATGGAACAACACCATGGCCAGCAGACAATAGTCCACGACCACATACAGTACCTGATCGAGTCTGGCCTCTACACCAGCGACTGTGAGAGTCTCCTCAGGGTCGATGTCAGCAAAGTGATCCACCCAAATATGAATCCCCAACAGCACTATCAGCAGCACGGCCGTCAGTCTCTGGAGCGCCCACGCCCACGTGCCTGCCACCTTGGAGGTCGCAATCCTCTTCTCAGGCATCTCAGTCACCTCCGATGATCAACACGGATATGGCCCAGAACCCCACCGCGACCATGACAGCGGAGATCGCCATCATTATCCAGAAGACAAGCTTCTGATTCCTGATACCGATCCCAAGGTCAAAGAGCACCACTCTGAGCCCGTTCATCGCATGGTATATCACGGCGCAGACGAGCAGGAAGTCGAAGAACACGAACAATGGCTCGGCCATCTTCTCCATGAGCGCGTCGAAGCTCAGGTGGTCCAACGACGCCTGCGACAAGAAGGACAGGTGCAGGAAGACATAGACGACCAGCAGCACGCCAGTCAGCCTGTGCCCGACCCATGCCCACATCCCAGTCTTCATGTTGGTCGGCCAGAACTCAGAGTTCTTTCCGAACAGCCACTTGAAACTGCTTACCTTCATTCAAACACCAAACCAATATGCACAATGTTAGCGTCCCGACTCGCGCGTTCTCGGAGCCTCTTGGAAGAGGCTCCTACGACGCCGAGTGCCCCGGGCGCCTAGACTGGCAAGAATGTACTTAATAATATCCCATCGAACAAAGAACATGCGAGTTTCATGCTCCGAATTTCAGACATATCATGCTAATCGTTGTGTGCATTTCGAATTTCGACATCTGAATCCGAACGATGTTCAAAATCCATTCGTTGCCGATGGCGAATACTCCATATCAACCAACGCCGCGCGGGCCACGCCATACGACCGGCCCGTACTGGCTTATGATGCGACAAGGTCAGACGCACCCAACAATGTCAAGTAGTGTCATTTGAATACCGCTGCGGTGACTTTGATGGACAAGTACCAGTGCAACGTATGTGGTTGGATCTACGACCCCGAGAAGGGAGACTCCACGCAGAACATCCCTCCTGGAACACCCTTCGAGAAGCTGCCTGAGGACTGGACTTGCCCTGAGTGCGGCGCTGGCAAGGAAGAGTTCACGAAGCTGTAGCCGCACGCGGCAGCGCATCGCTACGAGGGTTGCCCTAGCAACCATCACCTGAGCAACAGTCGGGGGACCAAATTCATGATATTCAGGCTAGCCATCATAGGCTTCGGGAACGTTGGTCAGGAATTCGCTCGGATGCTATTGCTGAAAAGAGACTGGCTCCTGAGAAACAGAGGTCTCGACATCGAGGTTCTCGCAATCGCTACGAAGACCAAGGGTTCACTACTGTCAAGGTCCGCCCTCGACCTCGAGCAGGTGCTCGGTCACATGAAGGCGAACGGGACCTTCAAGGGACTGCCCGAGCACTGCGAGATCCCTCCTCTGAAGATGATCAGCAATTGCGATGCGGACATGATGATCGAGCTGACGACACTTAACATAGAGAACGGACAACCCGCGATAGATCACATCAAGGCCGCTCTGGATGTCGGAATGGAAGTCGTGACGGCCAACAAGGGTCCTGTCGCATGGGCCTACGACGAGCTGAGGGATCGGGCACGGGCACGCAACCTGAGGTTCCGATTCGAGGGCACGGTAATGGACGGAACACCGGTCTTCAGCTTTGTCGAGCGCACCCTCCCGGGATGCCAGGTGATAGGACTCGAAGGAGTACTCAACAGCACATCGAACTTCGTTCTCGACGAGATGGCCAAAGGGAGGACTATCGAGAGTGCGATAAAGGAGGCGCAGGCAAAGGGAATCGCCGAAGCTGATCCCTCCCTGGATATTGACGGATGGGATGCAGCAGCGAAGATCACTGCACTCGCCAATGTGATCATGGAGGCGAACCTCACGCCTAAGGATGTCGAGAGGGAAGGGATTGGATCCTTGACCTCTGAAGATATCCACAAAGCCTCAGCCAAGGGAGGAAGGATGAGACTCATCGCCAAGGCTGCCCGCGCCGGCGACCGTATAAGATTGACGGTGAAACCTCAGGTTGTCGGCTCCGACAGTGTTTTCTGGTCTGTCAAAGGGACTTCAAGCGCGCTCAAGTTCGAGACTGACCTGATGGGGGATCTGACGATAGTGGAAAGTGGCCCAGGAACAACCCAGACAGCTTACGCCATATTCTCTGACCTGCTCATGACAGTGGAATCAATCAGGGCAGGCACCCTATTCTAAGAACTATTCTACCTCCAGACTGAACTCCGCTTTGTCGTAATAGTACCCGGATTTCGACCGGTAATCGTGCTCAGCACTGAGAATCGTCAGATGGCCACCCTCCTCGCCAACCAACCAATGGAATATCTCCTTCGCCTTGGGATCATCCACCATTGAGCAAGCTTTCGTGTAATACTCGATGGACTTCTTCTCCACCTCGATGCCGAGCTTCAAGGCATCCAACTCGCCCGCGGATGGGCTCAGCTTGATGCGCTTGATCTGTTTGTCTTTGAAGACAGAAGAGACGCTTGGTCTCTCCTTCTGGCCTTCGATTTCGCGAAGGGACGCCCAACTCTTGCCCCGGGACAACCTATCGAACTCCGCGCTGAGAACCTCAACGTGCCTTTGCTCCTGCTTGACGAGTCCAGTGAAGGTGTCCTTGGTCTTCTTGTGGGTCATCTGCTCTGCTGCACGTGCGAAAAACTCCTTCCCCTCGAGTTCCATCTCGATCGCGTCCGCCAGGATCTCCTGCGGGTCTACGGATCCCATCTGATCTCATTCCTCTTGTCTCTGCACACAGATGATCGAATATAGCATTTTCCACGATAGGTCTCATGCGTCGTTCTACGGCGTGATGCAATCACTGGGCAGTCAGACCACCGTCGACGGACAGAGCCGCTCCCGTCACGAAGGAGGCCTCATCGGACGCGAGGAACAACACAGCGTTCGCGACCTCTTCTGGTCTCCCGACTCGCCCGATCGGATGTTCCTCGTTCGCGCGCCTGAGATACTCTTCGATGTTGTCTGACGCCTCCGCCTCGTAGGCCAACATCGGAGTATCTATGGTTCCCGGGTTGACGCTGTTCACCCGTATGTTATACTTGGCGTAGTCGAGCGCCAGCGCCTTCGTCATTATCGTGATCGCCCCCTTCGAGGCGCAGTATGCCGGGCATCTCCTGTTGCCAACCAGTCCAGCATCCGACGAGTTGTTGATGATCGAGCCGCCTCTCTGTCTCTTCATGTACGGAATTGCGTACTTGGTCACGAGGAATGTGCCCTTGAGGTTGATGTCGATTAGCTTGTCCCACTCCTCCTCAGTCGTGTCCTCCGCGAGCTTCTCCATGTAGATTCCGGCATTGTTGAACAGGATGTCTATTCTCCCGAACCTCCTGACGGTCTGGTCGACCATCTTCCTGGCGTCCTTCGCCTTCGAGACATCTCCCTGAACGAATGCGACCTTGCCGCGCTTGCCTAGCTTGGCAATCGCCTTCGAGCCTTTCGCCTCTGACCTGCCCGTGATGACCACCTTGGCACCCTCTCGGAGAAGTGCCTCAGCTGTCGCAAATCCCATCCCCTCAGAGCCTCCTGTAATCAACGCAACCTTGCCCTTCAATTTCATCGAAACCAACGGTACACGTGAATGCTGGATGGGGTTAAAACACTCTCGCTCTCCGCAACGGGTCATCTTACGGTGGTCATCGGAAGAGCCACCCTGAACACGCACCCCTTTGAAGGATCCCCAGGCACTCTGTCCTCGACCCAAACCAAACCACGGTAGGCTTCCACGATTGCCCGAACGATGGAGAGACCGAGACCGCTTCCGACCTGTCGTTCTTCGCCCGATGTGAGCTTGCCGAAGACTATCGTCTTCTTCGAATCTGGAATGCCGACGCCGTGATCCGTGACTGAGACACACCAGTACTTCCTCGGCTCGATTGTGAACTCGCCCACGTTGACCTCGACGACGATCTTCTGATGGGGGTCGTACTTGACGGCATTGTCTATGATGTTCGTGAAGACCTCATTTGCGAGCTCATTCCCGTTGACGAAGTATCGGCGATTGCCAAGCTTCAGGTCGACCTTCACTTCGCGGTCGGCGTAAGATCTCGTGACTTCTGCAATGCTCTCCTTCAGCACTTCGCCGAGCTCGACCGGACCGAGATTCTGAGCCCCTTCCTTCTCTATCTTCATGAGCTTGTTCGACCGCTGGATGAGTTCGCTGATGCCCCAAGCGGAGGACGACGCCCGTTCCAAGTATGTCATTGACTTCGCAGGGACAGACTTGCTGTCCATTGCCAACTGCAGATAGCTCGTAACCGCTTGGTTGAAGTTGTTGATGTCGTGCGCTATGACCCCTCCCAGGAACCGGGTTCTCTCGGCGATGTCGACCTGTTTCTGGTACAGCGTCGCGTTCTCGATGGCCACTGCGGCAAGCTCCGAGAATATCTGCATCTCCTCGATTGTCGACCCGTCAGGTATCCGGTTGTCGGTGGCTTCGTTGATCTCCAGGAAACCAATCGCTCGGCTCTCTTTGTTCCTGAATATGAACCTTATGTAGTCCAGCTCGTGCCAGACCATGGGATCGTCTCGGGGCATCCTCGCTGCCTCGAAGTTCGAGTAGAACGGTTCTTCGCCCTTCCGCATGTCACCGGGCTCAGGCCTTATCAGGAAGACGTCTCCTGCGATCCTGTACTTCTCACATATATCCAACTCGAGCCGTTCCTGGGTGTAGACGAACTTCCTTATTTTCCTGTCCCGTTCAGAATCGTAACCAAAGGTCGCCCTCACTCGGAAGACGTTCTCGCTCTCGTCTAAGACTCCTATGACCATAGCCTTGATAGCGAACAGCTGAGCCATCGAGGACGCGATCTCCTCGAGGACCTTGTTCACGTTGCCGACCTTCATGATGTCATTTACGACGGTGAGCATCTCGGCCGCGAACCTAGTGGGTGGGGTCCGCCCCTTCGGGGTCATCTGTCCCCTGACTCTCGTAGCGTAGTCCTGCATGACGCATCCCAGCAGCAGTCAGATGGATATCATCTGAGTGGAAACACTCCTCCCTATTATAACTTGTCGAGAACTGCATCAGCCGGGGGCAAAGGTTCATCAGCACCAGGACATCGCAGATCGGAGACGCTCCGGGGACGATCCGTGCTTGACAGCTGATAAATAGCTGGAGAGTGATTCGAACACGGAGGATTTCCATGGTAGAGGAGGTCGAGATAGGCAAGGTGACGATTTTCTTCGCCAAACCCAGCGTCGTGGCCGTCGATATCACATCAGGAACGCTCTCAATAGGGGACACAATAAAGGTCAAGGGAGCAACGACCAACTTCGAGCAGAAAGTGGAATCAATGGAAATCGACAGGAAACCGATTCAGAGCGCCAGCGTCGGCCAATCAGTGGGCATCAAGGTCAAGGAGAGAGCCAGACCACACGACAAGATCTACAAGGTCACGGCCTGATTTCAGCCGCTCAGAATTCGTTCTCTTCCCGTGCCAGCTTCAAGGCTTCTTTCAGAAGGTCCTTTTCATTCTCACAACCAGATGGAGGCCCGCAGATTGCGAACTCGACTTCCCGCACGAGCTCCTCGTGCTCCCTCCGCGAAATGCGCATCACACGCCTGAGCCCCTCCAAAATGGCCTCTTCGGGTCCTGATATCATCTTGTCGGAGAGAGCTACTTCGAGCACCATCCGGTAGATCCGCCGGAACTCCATGCGGTCCAGAGCGAGCTTCCTGACGATCTCGACTTCGAGCTTCCTGTGTTGCTCCTCGGGGATCTTAAGATGTTTCCGCAGCTCCTCGACCAGGAACCTCTCTGTCGCAGTGACCCTGCCGTCGTGCCATGCGGTCATGAGCGCCCGCTTGTAGATATCACTGTCCAGTTCCTTCACCTCGATTGCCTCACGCTTCCGAGTCTCGATGGTCTCCAGGCTGGACATCTCCAACTTCTTCTCCAAGACCGCCTCTCTGATGATGTCCGATAGAGTCAAGTGAACCGAAGTCGCGTCGTCGATATCAGCGACTCTAAGATCCTTCGAGTGTCCGTCCATCTTGATGGGGACCACGACGTCCTCGACCCTCTTGCGAAGCACATCAGCCCTAGAGTAGCCGTTCGAGCAGAGGTAGTAGCCATTCATGCGTTGCTTCATACCGTGTATGTGCGCCTTCCGCTCGACGATCAATGAATCCTGGATCAGGTCGCTCAGATACTGAGAGAGGTGCTTGCGCTGGACGCCTGTACCCACTGCGATCAACCGCTGAGTGATTTCTGCTGGGAGCTCGTATCTGTCGTCCATGCCGCGGAAATCCGACAGGTAGAGCAAAATCCTGTCTTTGCTCGTAATCGAAGTTAGTTCCTCCAGGGACATGCGGTGGTGCATCCGCCTAACTAATATTTGGCGCTTTTCAGCCGGGGAAGTCACGGGAAAGAAGTTAAGCGCCATAGGCCATGACTCCGACGAAGAACTTGATCGACAAGAGGGCCCTCTGGTTTCTATTCGTTCTGCTCATCGGGATCATGGTCTCAATAGGCGTCCTTCTTTGGGTCTCGGGATAGGCTGGCGGACCGCTAGTTCCTCGTTCCGGTGTCGACGCTGCGGTTCGAAAATCGCCAATCATCACCATTTAATAGGCCAAACAATATATTTATTACAATTTATATATACACCGCACGACCTGTCTGCGCGTCTCCTGTGTCCAGTTATTGATGCTCACGGTCCGATTTCCGACACGTACGTTCGGAAATATCGTCATTCAGATGATATTATAATATTAATCTTATAGTCACCGATGGTAACGGGACAAGCCTATTATAACCCGCATGCATAGAAGACATCCGATAACAATGATCGCGCAAACCCGCACAGGACTGGACTGTTCTCCCGTGGATAGATGGGAAGCGCGAGCACCGTCAAAGTGACCGGCAAGCTCCGCTTATGTGGAACTCGCCAGTACTCGATTATCATGGAGGTGGAAGTACATGCGACCAAGCAGACTCTGGAACACTCACGCCCGCTTGCGCCTTGATGAGGGCCAGCCCCTCACTTCGCAGGAGAAGAGGGCCGTAAGAGCGTTCGTCGCTAACAGACGAACGGATTGAGCTCAAACCTTTTCCCAATCATCTTACTTTTCTCGACTCTGTCTTCGAGTTGGTTCATCGGGGGAATCTTCCGCGCCAGCGCACGTACCACTTCCTGATTACCCCTGTGAGAGTGTCTGGATATTGCACGGGATCCTTGAGCTTGAGGAACCAAATGGCCCCCGCACCCCTACCGAATGCCGATATGACGTATACCGCGCCGAGACCGAGCACCCAGTCTCCCCCGTAGAACTCGAGGAAGTAGTACGCGAGATAGCCACCAAGGACAGAGCCCACGAATGTGGCTAGGCCAATCATGGTATTGTAGACCGCGAAGTACTCCCCCTTCTTCTCCTCGGGGGCGACGTCTAGAATATACGAGAAGAAGGACACATTCGCCATCGCGGAGGCGACCCCCAAGGCGATGTTGAGAACGCAAATGTGCCAGATTTCGGTCGCCAGCGCGTAGACGATCGGCACCGAGATGAAAGCGAACCTGGATATCAGTATCTGGGGCATGGGGCCGATCACATCGAGTAGCTTGCCGACCTTGGTCTGGAAAAACAATGTGGACGCTCTCTCAATCACCACGATGATCCCGATCTCAAGCGCACTTGCCCCGAGGACAATCATATACGTCAGATAGAGCAGTGGCCAGATCAATGACATTATGAAATTATATGTGGAGTTGAGAACCACCAGGTTCCTGAAGTACTTGTTCTCCGTGAGGTCCTTGAAGAAGATCAACGATTTGATGCTGAAAGTGAACAGTGTCTTTGGGGACGCGAAGAGTCTGCGTTTCTCCTCAGCGATCTCGTAGAGGACAAGCGAGCCGATGATCCCGCTGCCCCCAGCCACGAAGAATGGGACTGCAAAGTCCTCCAGGGTGGCGTTTTCAGGCGGGATGATCGCGCCTGCGAACAGCGTACCCACGAGGCTTGCGAAAGAGGATATGGCGAAGAATCGTCCCATGACCGAACCTCGGTCCTTGACTGTCGTCACGTCCCCGACGAGCGCGGACCAGGTGGGTATCATCATAGAGCCAATGAGCATCTGGATTGCGACAATTATGATGAGCTGCCATGCGTCAGCAACCCCTATCAAGAAGAAGTAGAGGGAGAACGACATGACTCCGCCGATCGCCAAGAAGGGGATCCTGCGTCCGAAGAAGTCGCTCAGTTTGCCCCAAGGAACCTGCATCACCGCTGGAAACAGGTTTATGAAAGCTAGCAGCCAGCCAAGCTGGGGCGCGGTAGCACCCAATGTCACCGCGAGTACTGGCACATACGGATCTGCCATGCCCTTTCCGAGATTGACGCCAACCTGGTTTTGCGCCATCTTGGACAGTATGTGGGCCTTCGCTTTCCTTTGATGCTCTGCAGAAGCGCCTGGCTCAGACGCTATGGTATCCCATCCATGCTGCCTGCTAATCGCAGGAGGTTGATATATTTCAGTTTCGCATGTATCAGACGAGCTGCCTACCCCACTAGAGTCTCCTCTCACCAATCCTGGGGCTATTATCGTGGGCCTGCTGCACTGGAAATCATCCAAAAGACTATATATTAACACGAGCCGATACAGGGATGGTGGGATCTTTGACAAAGGCATATTGTGTCAAGTGCAAGAAATCCGTCGAGATGAAGGACCCGAAGAAAGTCAAGCTCAAGAACGGAAAGCCAGCTACCAAGGGATCATGCCCGAAGTGTGGCACCAAGGTCTTCAGAATCGGTGGCTAAACCGCTTTCCCAAAACCAATTCCAGAAGACCCCGAACACGGTGTTGATTCATTTCATCGGGTGTCTTCTGAGAACGTTTTTGTTCGTCTCAGGTAACGTCCTCGCTCTGCCAGAACTCGCAACGCCCTTATTGAGCGCCAGATAGTGGGATAGGCCAACACTCCTTTCCTCTCGAAGCCGACAAGCATCTCGGCCGTTCGTTCACCCCCGAAAGCACTGATGACTATCGGCGCGCCCTTGGACTTGGCCCTTCTTTCGGCGACATCCATAAGCCCGTCCGTCACGCCAGGAGGCTGAAGTTCGAGGGACATCATGATTCCGTCGACACCCGGGTCATGCTGGAGGATTTCGAGCGCTTCGTCGTACATTGCATCAGTCACACCCGCCGTCAGGTCCACTGGGTTACTGACCGAAGTGAATCCTGGGACCAGTGCCCTGAGCGACTTGATTGTGGTTCGAGAGAGCTTCGCCATCTCCATTCCGGCGCCATGCTCGCTGGATTCCACAAGGTCCGTTCCTATGACTCCGAACCCCCCAGCACTTGCGACAACGCATATCCTGTCGCCCCTGATGTGCCCAACGTGAGCAAGAGCTCTGGCGAAGTCGGCGAGCTCCTCTTCGTCATAGGCTCTCACCACGCCGACCTGTCGCATTATGCTGTCCACAACCGAATCCGACGAGCTGGCGAGAGCTCCCGTGTGGGAGCTTGCAGCCAAGGATCCTGACAGCGTTCGCCCGGATTTCAGCATCAAGATAGGCTTCTTCCTCGTAACCTTCTCTGCCATCCTCGAGAACTCCTTTCCGTCAGAGAATGACTCGAGATATATCGCGATAGACCGTGTCGATCGATCCTCCCCGAGATACCGAAGAAGATCGTTCTCGTTGATGTCCGCTTTGTTGCCGAGACCAACACAGGCCGATATTCCCATGCCAGACGCAGCAGCCTTCTCCAGGAACGATATCGAGACCGCGCCGCTTTGAGACAGCATTGCGACACTGCCTGAAACAGGCCTGGGGCTCCTCTCCCGTGGTATGAAGAAAGTATCGAGCCGGCTAGCCGGCACGAATACCCCCATCGTGTTCGGCCCGAGGAGCCTTGTCTCTGAGCCTGAGACCGCGTCGATGAGTTCCTTCTCCAGATTCGCACCTTCTGGACCGGACTCCTTGAATCCTGAGGCAGTGACGATAACGACACTGACCTCCTTCTTCACACACTCCCTGACAGGGATTATTGATGCAGGTGCGGGCAGCGAAACCAGGGCCAGGTCCACATTGCCTGGCACATCCAATATCGAGCCGTAGCATCTTCTACCAAGCAACTCCTTCTCATGCGGATTGACCGGATACAGCGAGAACTTGCCAGATGAAAGGTTCCTCAATGCGATGTGGCTCATCTTATTGGGGTTCGCCGACGCCCCGATGACCGCTACAGAGGATGGCTTAAAGAGCTTGTCCAGGCCTCCTGACATCGACCTCGGATGGGATTGCAAGATATTATCAGTTATCGGAGGCCAACAGGCAGTCCGGGCGAAGGGACTTGTCTGGCGTATCTCTTGGAACTAAGAAGCTTAAAATACGGTTTAGTCAATAACACAGTTTACGTCGTTGACCAGAAGGGGGAGAACTGGTGGAGCTTAGGGACATCGTCAGCGATTCACGACACGTGAAGATCAAGTCAAGTGCGACTGTGAGCGACGCCCTCGTCACAATGATAGAGAACAAGACCGATTTTCTGCTGATTGACAGGGACGAACCGAACGACGCATATGGCATCGTCACCAGGTGGGATCTGGTCGAGGGTCCCATCGCACACGGGCTGGACCTTGCGACCACATCCATCATGGAGTACGCGAGGAAGCCGCTCGTGGTAATGAACAATCTGGACCTGGACATCAGATGGGTCGCGAAGAAGATGGCTAACGAAGGAGTGTCGAAGATTGCGGTGTTCGATGGCGAGAGCTTCCTCGGATTCATCTCTGATGTTGATGTCCTGAAGGCCGCAGCATCCAAGGTTAAGAAGACCAGGGGGGCCAAGAAATGAGCCCGCGATCCCTGATCCTCAAGGATGTCGTAAAGAGCTTCGAACTGCCAGTCATTGAGAGGGAGGCTACCGTGTCAGCCGCGATTCGGATGATGATGGAGTGCAACAGATGGTCCCTTCTGGTCCCGAGGAAGAACAAGACGGACGCCTACGGGATAGTCACCAAGAAGGATCTGATCACGAAGGTAGTCGCAGAGGGCAAGGACCCGGCCAGAGTCAAGGTCAAGGACGTTATGTCGAAGCCTCTTGTGATACTGACCAACCTTTCATTGGACATCAGATGGGTCGCCAAGGCCATGGCTAACTCAGGTGTATCCACGATCGTGGTCTTCGACAAAGGCGATTTCTACGGATATGTGACGGAAGGCTGCATCCTGGAAGGGATGTATAATGCTCTGAGAAGGGCGAAGCTGGAGCAGGGCGTCGACTTCGTCTCCTGTTGATTCAGTGAAAACTTGCACCACAATGGAGGGAGCTACACCACGAACGAATCGGGGAGCAAGAAGCATGAACGCAAGGGGATTGCTGTCTACCTGTGCACCTGCAAGGATGCCATAGGCAGCAAGGTCGACCTCCAGAAGATCGCCGAAGAGCTCCGGAAGGACCCTAGAGTAGTCTCGGTCGGCATTCACGAGGCTCTGTGCCTCAAGGAGGGACAGGTGTTCCTGCGAGAGGAAGCTGCCTCGAAGCAGTTCGAGCGCGTTGCCATAGGAGCGTGCTCACCAAACGTCCAGGGAATGATCATCACAAGAGCGCTCGAGGAGGAGGGGCTGAACAAGTACCTCGTCGAGCAGGTCAATATCAGGGAGCAGTGCGCCTGGGTTCACGCGGACAAGACTGCCGCAACCAGTAAGGCGAAGAGTCTAGTGAAGGGCGCGCTCGCGCGCGCGGAGAAACTGATACCGCTCGAGGATATCGAAATCCCGATAGCCGGAAAAGCTCTCGTGATAGGAGGGGGCGTCACGGGGATGCAGGCGGCTCTCGACATCGCGGGACAGGGATTCAAGGTGTACCTCGTCGAGCGGACCGCGGAATTGGGCGGGAGGGCGTACAAGCTGAGCATGACCTTTCCGACACACAACTGCGGGATCTGCTGCATGCAGTACTGTAAGGAATGTGTCTTCACTCCAAAGATAGAAGACGTCCTGCAGAACAAGAACATCGAGCTACTGCTCGAATCCGAGATTCAGGACATCACTGGAGGATTTGGCAAACGCCATGTGGTTGTCAAGACGCCCAAGGGACAGGTCGAGCTGGATGTTGGGACGATCATCGTCTCGACTGGATCCAAGCTATTCGACCCAAACAGGATTTCCGAGCTGAGGTATTCGAACCCCGATGTGGTGACCACAGTCGAGCTCGAGCAGCTCATCGTCGAACAGAGAGAGAGAGGAGGCGGGCTGAAGAGACCCTCGGATGGTAAGACCCCGAAGACCGTCAACTTCATTCAGTGTGTTGGTTCCAGGGACAAGACGAAGGGCAATCTCCACTGCTCGCTCGTCTGCTGCACCTACGCCATCGGCCAGGCTAGGGAAATCAAGCGCATGAACCCCGACGCGAACATCTACATACACTACATAGACCTGAGGGGGCCGTACAGGGGATTCGAGGAGTTCTATCAAGCTGCCAAGGAGGAGGGCATCAACTTCGTTCGGGGAAGGATCTCCGAAATCGTCGAAGACAAAGGAAAAGTGTTCGTGAGAGCCCTTGACACCGATGCAGACGTTCTTCTCAACATCGACTCGGACTTGGTGGTCTTGGCGGTCGGCCAGGAACCCTCGGACGGGAGCGACGCACTCGCGAAGATGCTGCACATCCAGACCGACATCGACCGGTTCATGAAGGACATCAACCCGATGTTCCCGTCAGAGTTCAGACGCGGAGTGTACGTCGCAGGAACGGCTCAGGGACCGAAAGGCATAAGGTATTCTATCGAGGACGCGAAAGCTGCGGCCGCGAGCGCGATAGAGCTGATGAAGAAAGGCTCGATCAAGTTCCCAAGGATAGTGGCGTTCATAGACGAGGAGCGGTGCAGAGGTTGCGGCAGGTGTGAAAAGACCTGCGAGTATGGCGCCATCACCGTCACGAAGGACGAGAAACGCGGCGTCCTGATCTCAAGAATAGATGAGATAGTCTGCGAAGGTTGCGGCCAGTGCGCGGTCGCCTGCTGCAACAAAGCTATCACCGTCAACGGCTACCGACCGGAACAGGTGGAGGCAATGGTGAGAGCCATCGCAGAAGATGCCCAGGAGGTGTCCACCGATGAGTAAGAGATTCGAGCCGATCATCATCGCGTTCACCTGCACGTGGTGCGGATACCCCTCCGCGAGCCTTGCTGGCGTGAACAAGGTAGAGTACCCTCCGAACATCCGGATAGTCAGAGTCATGTGCACCGGAAGTGTCGAGCCAGGCGTAATAATAGACGCCTTCGAACACGGTGCAGACGGAGTCATAGTCATCGGCTGTCTGATGGACAACTGTCACTACGTCTCAGGCAACAAGAAGGCACAGGAGCGTGTGGACGCACTGAAGAAGCTGTTCGACATCATGGGATTGGACGGCAAGCGCCTGAGAACCGAATGGATAAACGCCTCGGAGAGGGCGAAGTTCGCAAAGACCGTCAATGAATTCGTGGAAGATGTGCGCGAGCTTAGACCTCTGAACCTCGAGAGGAAGAAGATCAAGAAGCTCAAGACACAAGAACAAGTGGTGAAGACTGTCAAGCAACTGATCGAGGACACTGGCGCGTTCGATTGTGTCGAATGCGGCAAGTGCACAACGGTCTGTCCCATAGCGAAGTACGATTCCACCTTTGCTCCGAGAACCATCGTGCTCAAGGCGATGGAAGGCATCGTCGACAACATAGCGACCGACAAACATATCTGGACATGTACGACCTGCGAGCAGTGCAACTCGATGTGTCCATACAAAGTAGACTACACCGGATTCATCAGAGGTATGAGGGAGGAGGCGGCGGAATTCGGTGCAGAGCCGTCATGCTCGCAGGGTGGGCTGATACACTCCGTCCAGAGAATCATGGCAAACAGCGACCTCAAGCAGAAGAGGCTCGAGTGGGTCAAGAAGGACATGAAGATCTCGGACAAGGGCGACGTCTTCTACTTCGTCGGGTGTCTGCCACACTATGACGCGATCTTCTACGACCGCGAAGGTCTCAACATGAACGAGATAGCCGAGAGCGCAGTTCGGATCATGAACAAGGCAGGGGTCGTGCCAGTCGTCAGTTCCAGTGAAAAATGCTGCGGCCACGACCTCAACTGGACCGGGGACGAAGACAACTTCGAGAAGCTCATGGAGCACAACATCGAGCTCGTGAAGAAGTCGGGGGCGAAGAAGGTCGTGTTCACCTGCCCCGAATGCTACAGAACCTTCAACAACGACTACCAGGCACTGATGGGAGACCTTCCATTCGAGACGACCCACATTGCGGACTACATCAACGAGCTCATCGAATCAGGGAGCCTCAAGGCCGACGGCGCCGCCGTTGAACCATTCTCGTTCACATATCATGATTCGTGCCGTCTTGGCAGGCATTCTGGGATATATGATTCGCCCAGGACCTTGGCCAAGGGATTCGCAGGAGCGAAATTCATCGAGATGGAGAACACGAGGGACAAGGCCCTGTGCTGCGGTGTCAGTGCCTGGGCCAACTGCAACGCCAATGCCAAGAGGATGCAGGTCGAACGGGTTATGGAGGCGAAGAAGATCGGCGCCGATCGAATGCTGATGTTCTGTCCCAAGTGCCAGATCCACATGAAATGTGCGATTTCCGAAAAGCTGCCAGTTGACCAGACAGCGGTGGACGTCAAACTCGAGGACTTCACCGTCGCGATGGCCAGGCTCCTGAAACTACTCCCTGAAGCGGCCAGTAGCTCAAAGTAGCCACCGCACTGAGAATCAGAAAGAAAAGGGATATTGGCGGGAGCATCGAAATGCTCCCGAAAGAATGTTTGTGGCTGCTCAGTAGTACTTGGTCGTGGTAGTGATCTGCTCATCGACCAGGATTTTTCTCTTACCGAGCTCCTTGAAGAACGCCTCAGGCTCGACGGTCGCCTCAGCGGGGTACACACCTGCCAGCTTGATCTTCTTCGTGTGCTGCCAGTGCGCGACTATCGCCGGTGGGACTGCCGTGTCCCTCGCCGATGAAACACCCCTCTCCGGGTCGTTCCAAGTTACGATGAAGTAGGTCGCCGTTTTTGGCATGCCGTCCTTCTTGCCGACGCAGTCGATCCTGAACATATCGTATTCGAACTTCTCCTTCGGAGGCGCTCCTCGACCGTCAGAGATGCCCTTCTGGTACATCGCCGTCAGATAGTCCAGGGGTGAGACTTTGCCGCCCCCGATCTCGATAGGCTTCTCGTCAGCGAACCCGAGCGCTCTGAGCGTAAGGAACGTGTTCATGTCCATTGCAGGGAACCCGATTCTGAAGGAGACGTTCTTCGCCTTCAGGTACTTGCCCATAGTCGCCGGCTCGGAGTGCTTGATGTAGTATGCCTTCACCTTGCCGATCGGCTCAGGCATCAGAACATCGGTCTCTCCGCCAAGGATCTTCTGCTTCTCGTACTTCCCGTTGATCCACTGGACGGATTCCTGTGTGAACTCATCGAGGACGGTCCTGATTGAGTAGCCCGGCCATCCGGCCTCCTTCACAGGCAGCGTGTTGCCCCAAGCACAGACGATGTCGATCTTATCGATGCTGTCGAGCCTCTTTGCGCCTGCGGCACCGGCGATATTCGTCATCCCTGGTGTGCTGCCGAGACCGATGGTCGCGTTAACGCCAGCATCTACCCATTTCTTGTTGAGGTCGATCTGCTTCAGGCAGGTGTCGAAGAATCCGCCAAGGTCTGTGTATGTCGCTCCGCCCTTCACGCAGGCTTCCATAACCCCGAGGTTGGTCTGATACCAAGCACAGTTGATGACGGACTCGACCTTCTCTTTCTTAATCGTTTCGAGGACTTTGTCCACGTTGTGCGCGTCGATCTCCATCAACTTGACCTTCTTGGTCAATTTGAGGTCGTCCATAGCCTTCTTCACGTTCGCCATTTTCCGGCTCGAGGCGATCACGTCCTTCTCACCGCAGAACTCTATGAGGTCCTGGACAGTGTAAGCGCCGATCTGCCCCGAAGCACCTAGAACCAGCATGCTCATCTTCTGCACACCTCCTTCTCTTCAATCCTAACAGTCTCTCCAAAAACGGTCTTTTGGACTAGACAGTCACCGTACAATTACATTCTACTTAAACCTTGCTTGCTTAGGCTGCCAGGATATCACAAGAAACAGCAACTTGCGGGGCGCTTTTTGGAAATCGAAGTAATAATGGAGGATTCTGTGCAACGGAATGCGAAAAACAGCCCTCAGAACAAATCGAAGCTCGTACTAGTTCCGGAGCGGGAATTAGCCTACTTGATATTCACGCGCTTCCTCTTGGTCTTCTCAACATCGACCTCGAAGGTACTCTCTCTGTGACGCAGTTTGGTCGTTTCAGGGTCCAATGGGGATCTCGACTCGATCTTCACGTAGTACGGCCTGCACACTGGATCGGAGGTGCAGGCGGAAACCTCTATCCCCGCCTTGTCGACCTTCACGCTCACAAGGTCTTCCGACACGTTTGGCAGATCCACCTCGATGCTGAATTTGCCCTCGGATTCCTTCACTCTGAATCTGGGAGTGATCGGAAGAAGCCTGAGGCATATCGTGACGGGCCGATTGCTGTCGTCCCACACCATGTGGCCTATCCCGTGCTCGATACGGTCCAACTCGGCGTCAAGGTTGCGTATCAGGTCTTCAGCATTCCAAAATGGAGATTCCTCGACCATCTCCTTGAGGGTCTTCTGCGTCCTGGATTGGTCAGCCATACATGTACGACTTCCCCAGGCGCTCGGCCTGACCTTGTCTCGCAGCCAACATTTCCTTCGTCCTTTCGACCGTTGCCTTGACGTTTTCCTCGATCATCTCTGCTTCCTTGTAGAGCTCCTTTAGGTCGAGTTGCAGGGTCGGCACCAGCTTCGTGAGGGATTCCACGAGCTTGGCGGCGCCCCTCGCATCAGGATACATGGCGTTCGCCTCTACCAAGAGACATATGACATCTCGCCCCGTCCTCTCCGCTTCGCTGAGGAGGGCGCCTGAGACTCCTGTTATCATTCCTATCTTGAACCGCTCGATGCCGGCCTTTGTCAACGTGTCTCGAGCAGCGGGTGTCGATCCGACTCCGAACACGCGTATCGCCTTGTCTGCCTCGACAACCTCCTGGTTGACCATCAGGCCCTCAAGACACACGATTTGCGTGAACCCGTTCTTCCAGGCCCACTCGAGAATCGTCTTTGCCAGCTGCGTCGACAGAGTCAACGGTACTTGGAACTCCGAAGTCATGATAGAGATGCCCTTGTGCCCCATTATCCTGAGAGGATAGCTTGGGACTCCGTCCTGAACCAGGGCCGCGGGGGGGACGTCCTCTGACAAGACGTACGCAATCCGCTCCATCTTCAAGGACTCAGACACAAAACTACCGGCTATCGAACCGACCATTCCAACGCTCGGGAACGCGATGGCCAGCGTCCCGCCGACCACATTCGCCCCATTTGCGAGCTGGATTTCGAACATCTTCGCCCAACTCCAATTTCCAGACAGGTACATTGAATATAGAACTTGCGACGAACCGACTCTTAGCGAACCTCCGCTATAGCGTCGATCTCCACGAGCGCATTCTTCGGCAGCTCAGAAACCTCTACGGTGGATCTCGCAGGTTTTCCGTCGCTGAAGTGCCTCGCGTACACCTGGTTCACCTCATCGAAGTCCTTCATGCTCTTCAGATACAAGGTCACTTTGACAACGTGTGACAGCTCGCTTCCCGCAGTGTTCAGGACAGCGCGCAGGTTCAGAAGTGCTCGCTCCGCTTGTTCACCAGCGGTCTTTCCCACGATCACACCCGCAATCGGATCTAGCCCTATCTGCCCAGAGCAGAACACAAAATCCCCGCAGACTATCGCCTGAGAGTACGGTCCTATCGGCCTGGGCGCCTCATTCGTGAACACTGACTTCGATCTTGCTGCCATATCCTCACGCCTCTCTATGTCTAGACCTGTCGTATACAACCTCCCCTCCGAGGACCGTCTTCACCACGGACACCGATCGCATGTCGGCACCCGCTACGAAAGGGTCAGCGGACAGAACCACGAAATCCGCGAGCCTGCCCACTTCGAGAGTGCCTTTCAGATCCTCCTCGAAGGAGGCGTACACAGCGTCTCTGCTGTATGCGGAAAAGGCTTCGTGCACGGATATCCTTTGTGCCTCATGAGGTGCGCTCACGGCCGAGAGTATTCCGTACGCTGGCGAGAAAGGCATGCAATCAGATCCGAACACGAGCTTCACCTTCTCGTCAAGAACCTCGCGGAACGGGTTGTTCCTGGCGGTGCGGTTCTTTCCCAGTCGCGTGAGGTACATTCCCTCAGTGCCTCCCCATTCGCCGATGAAGTTGGGCTGCATCGAAGCGATGACCCCCAGCTTTCTCATCGTGCGAAGATGGGAACGAGAAGGCAGCTCGAGGTGTTCGATCCTGTGCCTGTGGTTGTCTCTAGGGGACTTGCCCAATGCAGATTTGATCGCGGCAAGCGTGACGTCGATTCCGACATCGCCGATCGCGTGGATGGCTAACTGAACTCCAGCGTCATTGGCCTGCTCGATCATAGCTACGAAATCCGATTTGTGGTGGACGAGGGCGCCAGTATTGCCAGGGTCGTCCGCATAGGGCTCCGACAAGGATGCACTCCTCGCCCCGAGCGCCCCGTCACAGAATACCTTCAGCCCACCGAGCTTCAGCATGTCAGAGCCAAGGCCCGGGGTGATGTGAAGAGCCAGGACCGAATCTATGTCTTCCGAAGGAATGTTGAACCATACGCGCACGCCGAGCTTGCGCGCGCGTTCAGCCTCTCGGTACAAAGCGATATCGGCGCTTTGGCCGTTGTCATGAATCGATGTGACGCCCAGCGAATGGGCCTTTCTGATCGCATTCTGAAGGCCCTTTCTTCGCTTCGCCTCGTCTGGCGCCGTCGCCGCTCTCGCAA
>MGWC01000029.1:3901-38658 GCA_001800815.1 Euryarchaeota archaeon RBG_19FT_COMBO_56_21 | reverse complement strand
CCTTCCCGCCGAGTCTCTGTCCGCGTCCGGCGTCTTCGAGTCGATTCCCAGGAGCGACACTCCTTCGGAATTCACGGTTGACATGTGTCCGCAAACCCTGTGGGCCACCGCAGGGTTGTCGGGACATGAGATGTCTAGATCATTCCCCGTCACGAACTGCGCTTCCGTCCACCCGCTTTCCTTCCAACCAGTCCCTATGATCCACTCGCCCTTCGGAGCTTTCTTTGCGGCCGCGCCCAAGAGCGCCAGCGCTTCCGCCTTGGACTTCGTCCTGGTCAAATCCACGCTCATCGCATCGACGCCCATCTGCACGAAATGCGTGTGCGAATCCACGAATCCGGGCACGACGACCCTTCCACCGAGATCGTACCTGTCGCAACCCCTCGGAGCCTGACCCTTCACTTCCCGATCACCCCCGACCGAGACGGCCCATCCATCCTCAACGGCTATTGCGCTTACCGTTCCGACCTTGCGGCCAAATGTCACGATCTTGCCGTTGAAGAAGACCGCGTCCGCGCATCTGACTTTCATACGAAACCACTAGAAGGGTGAACGCAGAACGGGAATAATACATTTGACAAAACGCAGAGGCTTACTTCAACGACAGCATCATTTCAACCAGTGTCTGGAACGCTTGCTCCACGTTGTATCCTGTCTTGGCCGACGAGAGCATAGCTGGCGAATCGCTCTTCTTCGCAAAGACCTCGAGGTCCTGGAACGGTATTCTGGTTTCCTCTCGCAAATCGCATTTGTTGCCCATGAAGACGATGGGCACTTTGCCAGTGGTCGCCGTCATTGCCTTGATCCAGTACCTGAGCTCCCCCAGACTTTCTTTGCTCGTGACATCACAGATGGCGAGCGAGCCCTGAACCCCGTAGAAGTACGCCTCTCGAAGGACCTCCCTGAAGCTCGGCTGACCCATTATATCCCATATCAGAAGCGTGACTCTCTCCTGGACTCCAGTCGTGGGATTCTTGACATCGATGTCCTTCTTAGTGACCTTGGTACCGATTGTGGCAATGTACTTGTCATCGAAAACATCCAAGACGTATCTCCTGATCAGGCTCGTCTTTCCGACTCCGACATCACCGACTAGACAAATCTTCAGTTTCCTAGTCTCTTCTGTTTGGGGCAATCGCTCGTACCTTCCTAGTTGTGCTGATGTATGGACAGGTTGCGTATAAAATCTTTCCACGGGGTTGTTCTGAGATGCTTCCTGCAAACCGCATGGGCAGAATCAGCGAGCCGAGCGTAATCTCGATCACCCCGTCCAAAACAGCAAGACACTTATGTTATGAAGGCGTTCTACTACGTGCGGATGTGTCTGAGTCAGGGCAAAAAGACGCGTTATCAAGGCTCTTGGATGGGGAAGATACATCGGGAAGCCATATCAGGGTCACTCCCTGAGCCGAAATAGGAGGAATACTATGGCCTGCGGAAAGTGTGGTAAGAAGACCAAGAAGAAGGCAACCAAGAAGAAGAAGAAGAAGTAACTCTTGCGAGCTGGACTCCTCTATGATTGGAGGGTAATCAATGGCTCCGAAGAAGAAGAAGATATCCAAGAAAGCCGGCAAGGCTCGGAAGAAGAAGAGTTACTACATGGGCAAGGAGATTAGAGCTTCGCGCTCAAGATGACCTTGCGAACTTCGGAATCACTTGTCCAGTGTGGCGCGGATCAAACTCCTTCAATACTCTTTCTCCCTTCAGTTCCATACACTTTCTAGACACCAACGCGTTCAGTGAATACGGAAGCCGCATCAACCGCGATTCTCCTTCCGTGACCCATTCATCGATATCGTACCTGGCAGAGATCTCCTTGGCAATGGACTTGCGCTGTCCCGCGGACAGGAAATAAGCATGCTCATCGTAGACGACAAGGTGGAAACCCCGCCCCGAGAAGACAATTCGCACATCGCCGTAGGCGGAGCGCAGCTCAGCTAGGAGCCTGATCGCCTGCCCCTTGACCTGTCTGAACTCGTGCATGCAAAATGACAAGCCGCGGCCTCGCGCAATCTTATCCCCTATGTGGCCATGATAGGGGCAGTCGACGTTTTCTGGATCCAGATCAAATGCGAGCTGCTGGCCGTTGTAGTTGTAGCACTTCCTACACGAGCTTGCCCGATCTCCGCATCGCGCGCAATCTCGAACATCCCAGTACCTGTTTCGGTCATAGTAGAGTCCCTCCGGGAGATACTCAAGAGCAAAATCACGCACATCCCGGGCAGAGCTCCAATCGTCGACAATCACGACGTCATTCTTGTGAGTAGCGTGGACTTCCACGACAACCCCAGTGTGTCTCCCTAGGATCATCGCGAGCTTCATGTGACTAGTGCGGTCGCCTATCCAATGGTTCAGGTTGCGGACGTCGAACTCCACTTCGTAGAACATTCTTCGCTCAGTCAATGTGGAGGTGCGAAGTCCGGTGGGGAATCGATTCACACGGGGAGAGCTGCGACTGCCGAATTAACCCTTTCCAAACACACATATGGCGGCTAACCGTTGCTGCTCAAGGCCGTGCATGAGGAAGAAACCCAGACTCCTTTGGATCATCAGCTTCCACCACGCCTGCAATGATGGAACCCTCATGGCGCTCGTCGCGCTCCTGCCGATCCTCGTGAAGGAGATGGACCTTTCGTACTACGAAGTTGGCCTGTTAGGCTTTGGACTTCTCATCACTGTCGTGGTCCAGTACATGGTGGGCAGGTTTGCGGACCGCTCGTTCTCGCGATACCTTTTGGAGGTTGGAGCCTTCCTGATGGGGGTCACCTTCGTGCTCATGCTCTTCATAAACGATTTCACGGGCCTCTTCCTCGCGGTCATCTCGATGCGGCTCGGGGCGGCGTTCTACCATCCCGTCGGCATCAGCTGGATAACCAAGGAGTACGCCGGTGAGTATCTGGATACTGCGCTTGGGGTTCAAAGCGGAGTCGGCAACTTCGGAGTCATTGTCGCGTTGGGCACATCGGGGTTCCTCGGAGAACTTCTGACATGGAAGGCTCCGTGCGTCCTTTGGGCCGGCTTGAACTTCGCTGCTGTCTTGATGGGGGTCGTCATGATTAGCAAGGAGCACGCCCCTGCAACGCAGACTGCGGCTCCCAAGATGATGAGCCCGCTGGGCACTGCCAGGAAAATGTGGGTTCTGATCCTGCCGATAATCTCCGGCGGGGCACTCTACCAGATAACAACATACTTCGGGCCCATCAAGCTCACGAAAGTTAACGACTGGAGCGCGGGAAACGCAGATCTGGCCTTCGCCATATGGATTGCTGTGGGGACTATTACATCCTACTACTTCGGAGTCATGAGCGTCCGATTCGGCAAAAAGAGGTTGTTGGCCGCTGGATACCTGGCTAGCCTGCTCGCAATACTGGTCATGGCGTTGACAGCGGAATGGTTCATCATCACCCCGGCTCTCGTGATCTACGGAGCGTTCCTGTTTACGACATACCCTACGCTATTCTCATACGTGACCGAAGTGACTGAACCGGGCGAGCGCGCTACGGCGTTCGGGATTCTCTTCGGGTTCCAGCTCGGTGGTGGGGCCGTGTTCGTCTACTTGAGTGGAATAGTGGCCGAACTTCTTGAGAGCCCGGACTACGCATTCTACGTCGGAGCGGCGCTCTCGGCGGCGTCTCTCGTAACAATCCTGTTGATCAGGGATACGAAGATCAATAATAAGCACACTGGCCGAGCCTAGATGCGACCCTTCCTGCCCGGCTGGAGCTTGGGCGCGGGGGTCATGTCCTTGGCATATGGAAGGCCTTCGGCCTGCATCTCGAACTCGTGGACGACCCTTCCGAAACCGGTCTTGGATTGCTGTTTCTGCATCCAGAAGATCAGTATGTCAAGCATCACAGCCACGATGCCTGTGAGATAGACCATGTCAAATATGTTCGCACCTCCGACACTGAGAATGACCATCTCGTCCGCAGGAGGCTGCGTTGCAAGAATGTCAGTCAGATGGAAGACATCCGCTCCGATAAGCGTTCCAAGCACTCCCGAGAGATAGGCAAGAGGTGCAGCCCTCCTCACATCCACCCAGAATGTCGATATCGAGAAGAACGCAGCTGCTAGGGCTGGTGCGAATGCGAATTCCAGGTCTGCGACGATTCCGACGCCTGGCTCTGCCCTAGTGATGAAGAAGGTTATGGTGGCGACTATGACAATCCCAATGCCAGCCTCAGCCATCCCGACCCGACGCGACCTCAGAAGGAGGACGCAGATGATGACTGGGATCAGTGCGCCACCGATGCTTATCCCAACCCACCAATCATTGTACGGGAAAATGGGTATCGTGAGCCAGCCGAAGAAGAGCGTCAGTGTCAGAATCGTGCCAGCCTCCGCCCTCGTGAACCCTATCCTCTCGTACACTCGTTCTAGCGAAGAGATGTAGAGGAAGAACAGCAGTAGGCCTATGCCGACCACGACTAGGACCAGAAGCGATGTGCTGATCTCCTCCGCCATTTCGATACTCTAACCTATCACATGCGATAAAACCCTAACGCCTCTTGCGCCCACTTTTTCTCGCATCTGTCATTTTCTCGGGGTACATGCCTCCCAGCATCGACAAGTGGTACACGACGGTCTCTGAGACCGATTCAAGGTCTTCGTCGCCAAAATAGACAAGATGAGAGTCACATCCACAATCGGAGGACCCGAATCCTGACAGCGGTGTGCTGGCACCAGCTATGGCATGGACCGACTTGGAGAGCCTGCACTCCGTTTCCTTATCTTCGGAGGGCACGGCTATGACTGCCTTCACCTCGGCCTCATCCAGGAAGTAATCGATGTGCCACTTGCGCTTCTTCTTGTCCGAACGATGCCTACCCACTCGCTGCTCGATGCCCCGCTGGGCGGAACCCACGTAGACATACACTCCTCGGCGGAACTTGGTCTTTCCTAGAGAACCTACTCTGATGCAACAATCGTCCTCGAGCTCGCATATCATGCAATACGCGCCGCGCACGATTACCAGATAGTCGACCGTGAATTCAATTTTGTCACTGCAATCATGCGCCAGCGTCATTCGAAAAGCCATATATCGGCGTATGCCATGTCGTGGACGGCGGCAAAGCCTCGGGATGGGTAAGTTTGGACTCTGCCTCGCTGTTGTTCATTCCAATAATAGCCTTGGGTTTCGTAGTGCTGAACCAGGGTGCGAAGTTCATTACGGACAACGCAGTCGCCGTCTCGCGCAACTTCGGGATCAGCAGGTTCGTTATCGGCATGCTGGTCGTGTCTACTTTGGCAGCGATGCCTGAGGTGGTGGTGTCTATTGTCGCATTACAGGAGGGCGCAGAGGCAATCGCGCTCAGCAACGGCATAGGCTCGAACGTTGTCACGATCGCATTCGTCATCGGGCTCACAGCAATCATCGTCCCGCTCAAGGTCACAAGGGAGATGATCATGCGAGATGCGGTCTTCCTGATGACTGTCACTATCGTCGCCTCTGTGCTCCTGTTGGACGGCTCCTTGTCATTCCTGGAAGGTATCGCGCTGATGATCCTGTTCGTACCCTACACGATGAATCTTCTTCTCATCGCGAAGAAAGGTGATCCCGAAGAACTGGAAGAAGGCCTCGAGGAGGCCAGGATTCAGCTCGAGCTCATGGGCCATCTGTTCGGGAGGAAGATAGAGATACGTGCAGGCGTGCAGTGGCTTCTCTTCGGAATCTTGTGGACCGTAATGGGGGCGGAGCTCGTCGTGAGGAGCATCATGCATGTGACAGATGAGTTCAATCTGAATCCCTGGCTCATAGGAATAACCCTTGTCGCGCTCGGGACCACGCTGCCGGACATCGCTGCGTCCTATCATGCGGCCAGGAGAGGGTTCGGCGACCTCGCGCTCGGAGAGGGCATCGGGGCCAACATCGTCACCGCACTCCTGACACTCGGCCTAATGGGCATCGTCCGGCCATTCGAATTCGGGAAGGCGGAGATCCTGCCCATGGTAGTTGTCCTCAACTTGTCGACTTTTCTTGTCCTTGTGTTCATGCTTAGGGGCATGAGGATCTCCCAGATGGGGGGCGTCGTGCTCGTAAGCACTTACTTCGGCATGGTGCTATCCGTCGTGTTGCTAACGGTCCTTTGACCGCCCAATGTGCTTATCTATGCTTATGGGCATTATTGGGACGCTGACATGGGAGATTGACCACCGTGGGCGAACAGCTGATTACAAGGCTTGAGCAGGGAGAAGTGTCAGGATACGCGCTCCTGTGCGGGGAGCCGGAGAGAGTCCCGAAAATTGCAGCCACGCTAGCGGGATCGAGAAAGATCCGTCAGATTCGCGAGTACACGATATTCGGAGGGACCGTTTCGAACACGCCCGTCACAGTGGCATCTACCGGGATTGGGGGGCCGTCAACTGCAATCCTCGTGGAAGAGCTGGCCAACCTCGGGGCGCACACGATGATACGCATAGGGACGAGCGGGGGCATCGCGCCCGGGCTCGAAAAAGGCGACTTCGTCATCTCAACAGGAGCAATTAGGGCTGACGGGACGAGCAGGAGCTACGCGTGGCCGGAGTTCCCAGCCGTCGCTGACCACGAGGTTGTGATGGCGCTGGTGGAAGCGGCCACCAAGGCGAGGGCGAGATTCGATGTCGGCATATGTTTCTCCGTCGACGGATTCTACAGCGAGAACAAGGTCCTCAAAGAAGGTAAGATCGCCCCAATGTCCCAGTCCGGATACATGCCATCGTTCATGGAGAACCGTCTCGATGACGTCAAGAAGATGAAGGTCAAGAACATCGAGATGGAGAACGGCACCTTATTCACGTTGGCGTCTCTGATGGGACTCAGGGCTGGCTCCATTTGCACTGTATCAGATGTCGTCCCGTGGCACCCGACGGAGAAGGTCATCGATTTCGAACAGAACATGACCGATTGCATCAAGATCGGGGTGGACGCGATGAAGACCCTTATCGAATGGGATAAGAGGAAGAAAGGAGCCAAGTTCTGGACGCCTTCGACGAAGTGACCGTGCTCACTTCTGACCCTTGTGCTTCTTGGTGGTCTTTCCCGCATCTCTCGCAGCCTTGCTCTTCTCGGAGAATGGCTCGGGCCATTCAACCGTGTGAATGCTCGGGGAACCCTCTCGGTCCCTGAAATACTGCTGGTAGAACTCCTCAGCCAGATTCGGCACGATTGGGGCGACCAGTTTCAGAAGTCCCAGGCCGACGGACCATGCGACATACCAGGCGGCCTCATCTTTGATCTCGAGCCTCTTTCCCTCCTTCGTGAGGTAATCCGTCGAGACATCCTCCCTCAGGAACTCCTCAACTCGCTTGAGTGAGTCGATCGGTCGGCTCTCTTGAACGATGTCATCGACATCATCCCTGAGACGCAAGAATGCATCCAGCAGCCTCTTGTCTGGCTCAGTGAGGACCATAAGCTCGACCAACGGCTTCACCTTCACGCGTTTGGTGACGTACTCCTCGTAACTCCAGAGCTGTTTCCAGAGTCGCGTCTCTTGCCTCCTCAGGTCCAACAACTTCCTGGCATCCTCATACTCTCTGCTATCCATGGCCTTCGCAGCATTTCTGATCGAATCCTGGATGGCGTCGATCTGAACCCCGCTCTGGCCCAGCATCGGTGTGAGTTTGAGAACGTCCTTGATGTATCCCCGGAGATGCCCGTGCCACTCCAGCCTGTCCTCGAGAAGGTCCCTGGCCATGCGCATGTTCGTCATCGCCTGGTCGAATCTGCCCTCCTTGAAAGTCTCTATCGAATCCGCCACTAGCTCCTCGATATCCTGGCAGAAGACGTCCGCCTTCCTAGCCTGCATGACGAGGCTCTCGGAGTGCCTGTAGTATGAAAGGAAATTGACGCTGTTATAGCCTCTCTCCTCGAGTATGGAGGCTGCGGCGGAGGCAATCGCAGCATGTCTGCTGAACATGCACTCAACTAACGCAAGCTCCCCCAACTCCGACTGAGTCAGCCGTCCCAGACTCGCTCTGATCTGTTTGCGGACCTTAGGATCCTCGTCGTCATAGTGTTTGACGAGGACGGGGACGATGGCGAGGGGGTTCTTATTACCGTGTTCCTCGACCCTATCTATCATCTTTCGTCTCCTGCCCGGAACAATCGACGAAAGATCTGATGTCAGGTGTCTGTCGATGCGCAGGCTCTCGATGTCCTTGGACATCTCGGCATCCACATCGCTAACGTATATGCCCTTCACCAAGAGTCGCACCCAGTATTCTTAGGATGATGATGCCGATACATAAGTCTTTTCGGATTGTGGCTCACATCCAGACGCTAGAAGACGATGCAACGCATGACCTAGCCGACAACATTGCAGATAGTAACTAGAAAGGATTTGGGAATCCCCGGCCCAAAAGCCCCGAGGAATCCCTTCTCGGATTTTACTGGTGATGAAAGAAACGATTACTTGTTGCCCCAGCGCCCAATCACGATGATGAGGACAATCATCACGATTGTGACCATGACAGCGGTCACAACATATCCGAGCCAGCCCATTAGCTCGGGGTCTGTGGACGTCATGTCTACACCAGCTACCGCTAAGCCGCCTTTCACAACCTCGTTCCACATTAGCGCGATGACAAAGCCGAACGCAGCGCCCAAAGAGACCCCGATCGTTTTCCTCACTTCACTTGCAGACAACTTCTTCTCATCCGCCAAACCGATCACTCCGCGGCGCAAGAAACCCTGAAGGATAATAACAGTTTCGCCTTTCCCCATCGGAAGCCAGCTGGACGGAGGTCAGTCACACAGCCTTCCGGGTTCCTCTCAATATCCCCACCTTTGGGAACCTGAGAGGTCTATCCTGGGAGAACATGATTGGAACGAAGTCAGACAGCCCGCCGTCCGCGAGGAGTGGAGACATCTTGTCTGCGCATGACTGGCTAATGACGTCTGTCCCGTAGGCCACAAGGCTTTGGGCGGGCAATATGAGCACTCGCCTCGTCCTGTCAAACAAGAAACATCGATCCTTGATAGACGCTCCGATGCTGTCCTTGAGACGCAACGATGGATGAATATGGCCCATTACGGTCATCTGGTCCTCCAATCTCCCCGAATGACCATGCAGGATCCGGACCCCGGATACGGTCACCTCGCTTCTGAGCGGTATTCTGTGCTCCTGTAGAATCGATGCAAGGTAGTTGTCGTGATTCCCCTTCGTAACCTCTAGAGGGATCTTGCCGCTAAGTGCCCTTATGAATCGCCTGACGTCCTCCCACTCCTGAACCAGGTTTCGCGAGAAATTGTGTTTCAGGTCTCCCGCGACGACAACCTTTGAAGGCGACACCTCGCGCACAGTCTTCGCCATGTATTCCTCGATCTTCTTCGTCTGGACACGGGGTATGCTCAGACCTTCGTATTCGAGCGCAGCCTCGACCCCGAGGTGCATGTCGGCCACGACGAGGACATTCTCCTCAGTGAGCAGTGCGGCTCCTCCCGGGAGAACCTCCACTCCAGACGCAATTCTATAGCCGAAGCCAGACACATCCCTCGAGAGGGCAAGTCGTGCTTAACATACTTTCCACCATTTTCCGCGCACCTCTAGACGACTTATATACTGGCTTGAGAGCTTCACGAATCTAGGATGCTGCAAAACACCTTCGTCATGCTGGATGGGATTGGCCCTCAGAGGGAGAGAACTCTCTGGAGGAGAGGCATCTGGTCGTGGAAAGATTTCATTGATGAGACTCGCGTGCCAGGCATATCAGCGGACAACAAATCCAGAATGGACCACGAGCTGGTCCAGGCGGATGCCAAACTCCGCTCTGCGGACTCCTCGTACTTCGCATACCATCTCCCGCGTAAGGAACAGTGGCGATGCATAGGCGACTTCCGGAAATCGGTTGCGTTCCTCGACATCGAGACTACCGGGATATCATGCAGGTCGCCCATTACTGTCGTCGGCATCTATGATGGCGTGCGCATGCATACGCTTGTCAGAGGTCAGAACCTGACGAGAACGAATCTCCAGGGAATCCTGTCAGGGGCGACCATCATGGTCACGTTCAACGGCTCTAGCTTCGATATCCCGATGATTGAGGCGCAGTTCCCAGGGGTGGTCCCTGGCATACCGCACATCGACCTCAGACACCCCATGAGAAGGCTCGGGTACTCGGGAGGGCTCAAGGCCATCGAGAGGGAGCTGGATATCGTTCGCGACCGGAGAGTCGAGTACATGACAGGAGAAGACGCAGTCTACCTCTGGAATCTCTGGGAACGCCATGGCAAGAAGAACGCCCTCGACCTTCTCATCGAGTACAATTCCGAGGACTGCAAGAACCTGAAGTGCCTCTCGGAGTTCGCCTACCGGAATCTGAAGAGGACGACCTTCGATTCGGCCAGAGGCTAAAGGTTCAATACAGCGACATCTGATAGGGGCTCGGGATGGACGGCATTCTTGCACTTCTGGTCGTGCTCGTCGTATTCGCTCTGTTCATTTACATGATCAACCGTTCGGTGAAAACAATCATGGTGGTCGGCATTATCGTCGTTGCCTATCTTGTACTGCGGGTCCTGGGAGTGCTCGGGTGATGACATGATCTCGAACAAGCTACTTGAATCGATCCCATCTGGTCTGGCTGCGGCTGCAATCGAAGCAGCCGAGCTGATCAAAGGAGCGACCTCGGTGGCCATCGCCTCGCATATCGACGCCGATGGCATCTCAGCAGCTGCTATAGCTGAATCTGCCCTCAAGCGCCAAGGGATACGCGTCGAAATCGAGTTTTTCAAGAAGCTTGATGAGGACGCGGTGAAACTCATCAAATCGAAAGGAGCTGATGTGGCGTGGTTCACCGATTTCGGAAGTGGCTCTCTCTCCAAGATCGGGAGCATGAAGGCGATCGTGTCCGACCACCACGTGCCAGAGACTGGCTACGGATCCAACGCGCGCAAGGGACAGGCCCTCCTCTCAGACTTCAGCAGCGTCGTGCATGTCAACCCGCAAAGCCACGGGATCTCAGGGGCTTCCGAACTCAGCGGTGCTGGTGCAACATTCCTCGTCGCACTTGCCATGAACAATGAGAATGCTAGGCTCATTCATCTGGCAATACTCGGTGCGGTCGGTGACCTCCAGGATCAGCGAACCAGGCGTTTGGAGGGTCTGAATCGGAAATTGGTCGCTTATGCAACTCAGGCAGGTCTGATCGAGCCAGTTGAGGACATTCGGTACTTCGGTCGCGAGACAAGGCCCATCCACAAGCTCCTCGAATACTCGAGCGACCCTTTCGTGCCGAGGATCAGCGGAAATGAGGATGGCGCTATCGCATTCCTTCTGGAACTCGGCATAGAGCTGAAGGACGGCGAAGCGTGGCGGACTTGGGCAGGACTCTCACTCGAAGAGAAGCACAAGATTATCACTGCGCTCCAGGACCACCTGCTGAGCTACAAACGCCGTCCTGAGGTAATCGAAAGGCTGGTGGGAGAGGTCTATGTGCTCCCGAAGGAACAGAAGGGCACTCCAGTGAGGGATGCAAAGGAGTTCGCCACTCTGCTGAACGCCTGTGGGCGGCATGGTCAGGCCCAGATTGGGCTCAAGATATGCGAAGGTGACCGGGGAGAGTTCCTTGCCCAGGGCATGACCCTCCTGAGAGACCACAGGTCCGCGATAAGCAAAGCGCTGACCTGGGCCAGAGGAAGCGGGATCATTCGGCTAAGGAACATACAGTTCTTCGACGCCGGCGACGAGATCGAGGACACGATTGTCGGGACTGTAGCGGGCATGTTGCTCGGGAGCGAGGGCGCGGACAGGACTGCACCGATGGTGGCCTTCGCAGAATCGACCGAGTACTCGGAACAGCCGAAGACAAAGGCCTCGGCCCGCGGGACTCAGGAACTGGTTTCTCGAGGTTTGGACCTCTCGAACGCGATCAGGACCGCCGCCGAGAAAGTCGGAGGCATGGGCGGAGGGCACAACATCGCCGCGGGTGCGACCATCCCTTCTAATAGAAGGGACGAGTTCCTCAGCGCACTCGACGATATCGTAGGCTCCCAGATAATCAGGCCATTACAGCGACGAGGATAGCCTTCTGCGCATGGAGCCTGTTCTCTGCTTGATCGAACACAAAGCTGTTCGGGCCGTCGATCACTTCGGCGGAGACCTCCAAGCCTCGGTGTGCTGGGAGACAGTGCATGAACAGGAAATCTTTCTTCGCTCTCTCTGCCATTCTCGCATTGACCTGGTACGGAAGGAACAGCTTCTCGCGCTCCGACGTTTCCTTCTCTTGTCCCATGGAGACCCAAGTATCCGTGTATATCACGTCCGCGCCTTCCGCGGCCTGGAAGGGGTTGGACATGAGTTCCAGCTTGCATCCCTTCGCCTGCGCGATTTCTTGCGCTTTAGTGAGAATGTCCGCGTTCGGCCTGAAGTCCTTCGGGGTAGCTGCGCGCATGTTCATCCCGACGAGAGCGGCTCCTAGCAACAACGAGTTGCACACGTTGTTCCCGTCGCCGACATAGGTGAGCTGCAGGCCCGCGAGCTTTCCCTTCTTCTCAAGGATCGTCAGCATGTCCGCCGCGCACTGGCAAGGGTGCTCCACGTCGTCCAAGCCGTTTATCACGGGCACACTCGCGTTCTGCGCCAGCTCCCGCATGACCTGGTTGCTGAAGGCCCTATACATGATCCCGTTGACGTACCTGCTCAGTACGTGCGCAACATCGGAGACCGACTCTCTCTTGCCGATGCTGACCTCGTCAGGGCTTAAGTAGATTGCCCGTCCTCCGAGCTGACCCATGCCGACCTCGAATGAGATCCGCGTCCTGAGGCTGGGCTTCTCGAAGACCATCCCCAGCACTTTGCCCTTGAGAGGTTCCTTCTGCCCTTTCTTGTGATCCTTCTTCATCTTCACGGCGTTGGAGAGGATGTGTTCAAAATCGTCCTTCATGTCCAGAACGGAGATGATGTCGCGCTTCAACCCATCACCGAGTTCGTCAAGCATCTGTCGATTCTTAAGACTTTGCGGAAGACTCGCGGATTGTTGGCATCTAGCGGGCTGCTCAGCCGTCGCATCTGGAATACCCGCAAGATGGACATGATTCGCAACCGCAGGCATGAACCGTCCCGCATCCGCACTCAGGGCACTGCTCCGCACGGATATCGCTGCGACGGTCTTCTCTAAGCTCGGATGTCAATAGCATCCCCCTAAGCGCGGAAGACCGCCGATGGACATGTGCGTGTGCCCGGGGGTACCGCGAAAGTGGTCCGTCCCAGACTTGTGGCCAAGCAGTTCACCATCAGCAGTCACGCTGGTAAGATTTATTACCGGCAAGCACATGGAGGACTCCCGATGGCCGGGGTGGGGTAGCGGTATCCTTGGGGACTGTGGATCCCTTGACCCGGGTTCGAATCCCGGCCCCGGCCCACTTGGTCGTCCTATTCTACGAAAACCGCGCGCCGCAGTGAGGGCATTGCGAATCTGCTTCACCGACTGGCTTCCCACAATTCGGGCACTCGTATTCAACGGTCTCCTTCTCAGGTGAGGACTGTAGCGCCGCAGTCTCCCCCTTCACCAAAGACTCCGAGCCGTCGAGGTCGACCAGGCTCGTGTCGGAGACGTCACTAGAAAACGATGCGAACTCCGTCCCACAGGCTTCGCACCTAGTCTGACCTGGTGATATGAGCTCACCGCAGAACGGGCACTCGAACTTCACATCCTCGAACGAAGCTCCGCAGCGAGGGCAGACTTTCTCCGTCCCAGCGACGGTCTTGCCGCAGGAGACACAGCCGAAGACAAAAACTGGGAGCGATTCATCGCCCATGATTCAAAGATGATATTCTAGTCTATTAAATGTTTCACCATGAGGTCCATGCCGTGGAACTGGCCCGGGGCCTTACTTCTTCGTCTTTCCCTTCTTCTCGGGCTTCTTGACGGGCTTCTTCTCTACCTTCTTCTCCGGCGTCTTCTCGGGCTTCTTCTTCGGAGGCTCCGCTTTCTTTGAAGGTTTGGCCTTTGTCTGCCCCTCGGGTTTGGTCTTGACCCCTAGAATCTCAGCCACCGCCTCTTCTTCAGGCGCCCTGAACTCGCCCTCGGGGGGTGGCTCCGCTAGCATTGCCTGACAATTCGTGCACGCCTTGGCGGACAACGGTAGCTTCTCGCCACACACAGGACAGTCCACCTCGGCCTCCTCGAGCGGGAGGTCGCACCTGGGGCATCGGTCTTCGTCACCCCTGATCATAAGACCACAGCCAGGACACGCGACGCGCCTTACGCTTGTCTTCATGTCCCTCAGCTCGTTGGTGATGATGTTGTCGACGAACTCGTCCATATCGAAGCCCTCGCTTGACTTCTCCACATTGTCCGAGAACTTCGCGAGGTCTATTCCGCAGGTGGAACAGACGGTAGCATTCCTCCAAATCAGCCCGCAGCAGAACGGGCACTCGAAGAGAGTGCCAGGACCGAACTGGAGGCCACACCTGGGACACTCGGAGTCGCTGGACTTCACAATCCTGCCGCACTTGAAGCAGCTCAGAAAGATGTCCTTGTGCCTCTCTTCCATCATGTCAGGAATCACCTCTCTCGATAAATAACTAATCGAAGGCGTTGTCAAACACTGAGGCCAGTCCGGTTACCTCCTCTTCCTGTGGAGACCGATACTGGCTATGCAGACGATCATGATGAAGAATGCGGGAAGGACGACGCTCCCGAACTCAGGCAGCCTCTCGAAGTGCAGCTGTATGGGCGCGGTCGTGTTCTGCGTCCACTGCCAACACACGAAGTTCTCAGCCGGGGCCGAGTAGATGGAAGTAAGGTACTGCTTCACGCTAGTGGTCTGTGCTGGCAGTGTGAGGGCAGTCCAAGTCCCGCTCACATTCATCTTGCCGACAACGCTGTAGCTTGAGGGCACATCCCAGAACACCCAAAACGCATAGACCGAGCCTGTAGACGTGTCGAGGGATATTGTCGGATAGAAGTTGCCATCGTTGTTGCCCGCATTGTCCAGACGCGTCGGAACAGACCACGCCGAACCCGTGTTGTATGCATAGAATATCCGCGGTTTGCATGTCCCCACAGGCTGCTCGGCGCCATTTCCATAGACGACGTGGATCACGCCATTGCTGTCGACAACCGCGCTAGGGGGGGCCAAATCTTGGTTCTGAGTGTTGTCGACGTTGTTGTAGATCGTCGTCTGGGCCGACCATGAACCAGTGTACTTTCGCGCGTGAACACTCCCCGAGTATGTGTAAATCGCCCAAAGATCGCTCCCAGTCCCCGTGGGAAGTATTGTCCCCTTCAAGTTGGGCTGGTTGTTCGCCCCTCCCGTGATCATGTTCCCAGACACAGCGAATGATGAGACGCCTCCGACCGCTGTGCTCCTCCACGCAGAGAGCTGGTAGACATCGGGCGATATGCTAGACAGATTGCTGCTCAGTAGCCATACGTACCCCGACGCATCTAGCGAAATGAAAGAATTCTTGCCACCCAGGCTCTGACTGGAGACACCAATGAGACTGTCACTGGGCTGCCATGTGATGACATGTGTCGACGGGGAAATAGCGCCCTTCTGAACGTATACATTCCGCGTCGCAGAACCGCTGTCCCCGACCACATAGACGGTGCTACCAGCCGAATCATACCACATCGATGCCTCGTTCACCGCAGCAGTCGAGAAGGCGCCAACGGTCGTTGACCAGGTCTGGCCGCCGTCCGTGCTGTATCTGTATACTGTGTTGGATCCATCCCAGTAGAAGCTCCATATGTTTACTCCGTCGTAGAACAGCTTCCTCTGGTAGGACATTGCGCTGGCCTGAGCATTCGTCCCGCCATCGATGATCCAGGACTCCGGACTGATCATATTAACCATGGTCTGGATTGCACGCGACCCGGACGGGAGCGCCGTTGCCACGTCCTTCCTCGAGTTCCAGTCGGTCGTCTCGACAACGAAATCGATTGCTGAGGCTCCCGAAATGCTTGCTGCGGAGACGCGCAGCTCCATCTCGTTTAGGTCATTGGCCGAATCCATATCAGCTCCAGAGACAGCGACCCAGCTGCCTCCGGAATATGAGGACACGGATTCGGACACGATCTGGCCGAACATCCCTGTGACCTCGAGTCGGAAGTCCGCGCCGATGGTCTTCGCCGAAGCCGATATCACGTATCCGGTGCTGATCGAGAGGTCAGCGTCGATGTAAACGCGTAGGATATCTTCGCCTCCCTTGCGAGGCAATATGACAGTCCCACCACCGCCCCCACCGCTGGCGGGTTTGGCGGCAATTATCGGGACATATGTGCCCGTGCAAATCTCGCCGAGAACGCTCACATAGAAGAACGATTGAGTAGACTCGTTGACTGCGCAAACTCGCTCAATATCCGTGTTGGGGTTCGCCAACGGGATGCTGTCGCCATCGAGTGACGACAGCCCGTACCAGTCGCCAAAGGCACCATCAATCTCGATTGTGGAAGGTGCCGACGTGACGTACGCGCTAACCGGAGGAGCGAGCACGATGACTTCGTCGAAGTTGGATATCACATTAGACGGATTGATGAATGCGGTTACGACGCTCCCAGGAAGGGAGGATGATGTGTTCACCGCCACTGTGACGGTCTTAGTGTCGCCAAGCGCAATCGAGACTCCAATCATTGGAGCACCCGGAACCCCGCTGGCCACAGTGGGTGTGATGCTGTCGATCGTCCCCCCCGTGCCATCACAGGCAAGGGTTAGGCGCAAGAAGGCCAGACTGCTGGATGCGGACACAGTGCCAGCAGCGGATATTGCCGGACCGGGCTCCTGCGTGATCACTAGGATGCCACCGGATTCTGGAACTGGGTAGCTTGCAGACAGATGCGTGCTCGCATCCTGAGAAACGAGAAGATACTTAGCGCCAGACCCTAGCTCGACGGGCAGCTCCGCAACGGCTTCGAGCCTGTCGTTGCTGATAGCTGCATCTGCTCCGGACAGATAGAGCCACTTGTTCCAATCGAGTCGCTCGACCTCCGATCCAGTCGCGCCATACCTGTAAACTGCACTCGCACCTACTTCCCCGTCCCAGCCAACCAGCTCGACGAGGTAGTCTGCGCCAATTCCAGCTATCGAGTACCCCGTGCTCTGCGAATCGTCTGAATCGATGAAAAGATAGATGTTGCTGACCTCTGAGGACCACATGACAGCGCCTTCGACCTTGACATATAGGAATAGATCGAAGCCGACGTGCTGGACTGCCCATTCATCTATGTTCACGGTCGTCGAGGTCGAGGTCGTATAGGATGTGAACTTCTGAGTATCGGCCCACTCGCCGAACCGACCATCCACCGAAACCGCTCCGTCGTTGTCGGCGTACGAGAGGTAAATGAAAGCTGGGACGATGATGATGATCACAATGAGCACAGCCAGGAACTGCCAGCGCGTGAGGAACGACCCTCGTCCCTTTGCAACAGAGGACCCTGTCGAATCGAATCTGGCCCCGTTTGTCATGCCGGTTCCGTTCACCAAGCCTGTGCCGTTCACGAAGCCAGCGCCGCCAATCGAGCCGCGGCCGTTGACTAACCCTTGGGTTTTCGTTGATGGCTCGACCGAGGAGACGGCCGTAACAACTTCTTGCTCGGGCTTCTTTATAGGAGGTGGCACATGTGGCCTAAGACGTGAAGGGATTGGCACATCCTGGATGGTGGGAACCAGCTCTTTCTCGGGCTTCGCGCGAGGATGTGGTTCAGCCTCTTCTTCCTCAAATCCGATGCCACAGCTCGGGCATGATTTCGAATCCCGAGGAGCGAGTGCGCCGCATTCCGGGCACTCCAGCATCTCGGCCTTGCTGACAAGCGGGATGCCGCATCTCGGGCACTTCGATTCGTTGCCATTGAGATCTCTCGCGCACAAAGGACATTTGATGGCAGCAGCGGGCAGAGCGGTCTTAGGAAGCTCTTTGCTCAGATAATCATCCGAGCGGAGTACCTTCGGCTTGGGTTGCACCGTTTTCTCGCCCGTGGACTTGAGCGGCGTTCCACACACAGGGCATCTCTCGCGTCCGGGGGAGACCTTGTTACCGCACAGTGGACACATATCTGAAGTTGGTCTGTCTTTGGGCAAGCTGCGTACACCTCGCGGGGGACTCGTGGGAACCAGCACCCGAGCTGAGTCAGTACACTGACATTGAGGGGATTCCTTGACTGGAGTTATTGTTTTCGTCCTATATATATAGTCTAGCAAGAATCCAACACACGTGGCATGCATCGACTCAACAAGACCTATATCTGGCAACACCGAGCCATACCTCCGAACGGCAGCCAGGTATGCGACCCCCGCACAATGTTAATATAGGGTGAGGATTTTCGAAGTGTCGGAGTCGAGGTGAGCAACGTTGGCATGGACCGGCCCGATGAACAAGCTGGACGAATTCAGGTTCGAGATTCCGAGGTCTTTCAAGCCTTGCATGAGCACGTCGGCAGTCATCTTCGCAGACGACAAGATGATCCGCTCGGTCAAGGCCGACAACGCCCCAGAGCAGGCAGCCAATGTGGCTTGCCTCCCGGGGATCGTGGGCAAATCGCTTGCGATGCCCGATATTCACTGGGGTTACGGATTCCCGATAGGCGGAGTCGCCGCATTTGATGCGGAGAAAGGGGTGATCTCTCCCGGAGGCATCGGATACGATGTGAACTGCGGCGTGAAGCTCGTTAGGACCGACCTCATGGTGAATGACGTCGCCAAGGATGTGCGGAAGATCGTCGATACGATCTTCGAAAACGTTCCTTCTGGGGTCGGGGAGAAGGGCAAAGTCCGCTTGACAGTCAAAGAGATTGACGACGTGCTCGACGGCGGAGCAGAGTGGGCCGTCGCGCAAGGTTACGGTTGGGAGGACGATCTTGCGTCGTCCGAAGAGAACGGCAGAATGAGGACTGCGGATTCCGACAAGGTCGACCAGAAGGCGAAGCAGAGAGGTGCTCCCCAGCTTGGAACACTAGGTGGAGGGAACCACTTCCTCGAGCTGCAGCGTGTCGAGAAGATCTTCGATACCGAGGCAGCCAAGGTCTTCGGCATCGATTCCGTGGATCAGGTCATGGTCAGCATTCATTCAGGATCGAGAGGCTGCGGACACCAGATCGCCAGTGACTACATCAGGATCATGGAAGGTGCCATCAGAAAGTACAACATCCAGGTCCCGGACCGGCAGCTGGCATGCGCCCCCGTGAACTCGGAGGAGGGGCAGAACTGCTTCAAAGCGATGAGCGCCGCGGCCAACTACGCGTGGGCCAACAGACAACTAATACTGCACTGGGTACGCGAATCGTTCGAGAAGGCCCTCTCGAGGAGCGCCGAGGACATGGGGATGAGGTGCGTTTACGACGTCGCCCACAACATCTGCAAACTCGAGGAGCACACCGTCGCCGGGAAGAGGATGAAGCTCTACGTCCACAGAAAGGGGGCGACGAGGGCATTCGACAGCTCCCGCTCAGAAGTACCTCAGAAGTACAGGCATGTTGGGCAGCCTGTCCTGATCCCCGGAGATATGGGTTCGGCCAGCTACGTGCTCGTCGGAACTCCAGGGGCAATGGCCGAGACCTACGGATCCACCTGCCATGGTGCAGGAAGGCTGATGTCGCGCACATCAGCGACCCGCAAGTTCTCTGCGAACGAGGTCGTCTCCCTGCTCAACAGCAGGGGGATCTACATCAGGGCAGCATCAAAGGACGGAATCGTCGAGGAGGCCCCTGGCGCGTACAAAGACGTCGACGACGTGGTGAGGATCGCGCACGGGGCGGGTATCTCGAGAATGGTAGCTCGATTAAAACCGATCGGGGTCATGAAGGGTTAGAGGCCCAGGACCCTCTCGGCAGCTTTGGCGACACTCTCTTTTTCCTTCGCGGGCGCCGCCACCATCAGCGCCCACTCATGCGCTCTTCGAATCTGCAGTGAGGCTGCTATGGAACTGATCTTCGGCAGCATCTTGATCTTGTCCCCATCGAGTACTCGTACCTCAGTCAGTGAGATCCGAGGCTCCGAGATGGCCAGCTCCACCGACGGAACATCAAGGATCACATCCCCTGGGTCCACACCCGCGCGCCTTGCTATGTCCTCCTCGACCGATCGGCGCCTCTTCAAATCTCCCATGGCCTCGAGCTTGTCCCAGTTCTCCGGTGTCAAGTCAGACGCGCGAATCGCGTAGGCCTTCTTGAACAGCCTCCGGTACTCGAGAAGAGTAGCAATCCGGAGGCAGTAGTCTCCTTTGGAGGCGAGGTGGGCCAGCAGGCTCGCATCTGTCATGCCGTGGAGCTGATGGATGTCCTCCTTGCCGAGCTGTTCGACAGCCTTCGCGAGCATCAGCTCCGAAATTCTGACCGTCTTGTGGAAGTAGACAGCAGAAAACATGAGCGCCCGTGCCACCAGCATCCCTTCGACCGCGCTCAGACCACCCCTGTCGACCACCAGGTCTCCGTTGAATATCTGAAGGGTGCTCACGAGCCTGTCCAGGTCGATCACACCATAGGCGACCCCCGTGTAATGCGAATCCCTTTTCAGGTAGTCGAGCTGGTCGGAGTCCACGGGACCGCTGATGATCTGGGAGAGATACCTTCGGGAATTGAAATGTGTCTGTCCGACTTCCGCCGCCAGGGTTCTTTGTGAGCCATCAACCTGGACCAGTCCTTCCAGGAGACCGGCGACCTCCTTGGGTGACAGCCCATGTTTCTCCAAGATCTCGGCTATCGAGGGATTGTCTCCAATGATATCCCTGTCCGCGGCAGAGAGAATCGCCTGTTCTCCCCGTATCAGTCTCCTGGAGATCTCGGCGTGGTCGATGCCGAACTGGCCATGAAGCACGAACTCGAGGGTGTGGGAATACGGGAGGTGGCCAACATCGTGCAGCAGGGCAGCGCATTGCACCAGGCTCGCTTCCTCAGGCCCGAGACCCAGCTCGCTGCAAATCCGACCGGCCACCGAGAAAGTGCCCAGGGAGTGCTCGAATCTTGTGTGGTTTGCCCCCGGATATACGAGGTAGGCCAGTCCGAGCTGGTGGATGCTATGCAACCTCTGCAGCTCTGGAGCCTCGAGAAGCTTCAGGAAAACGCCCTGCATCCGAATGCTGCCGTGCACTGAGTCGTGCACTATCTTGTAGTTCGTCACCGGCAGTAACTCGTCTGGGTTCCTTATAAGCGTATTGAGATGGCCATGCCAGTTAGGCTGACAGCGGTGGGTTCAACGGGCGTCCGGAGTCATTATAGGGTTTGATAACGATGCACAAATGCTTTTAAAAAGACCCGTCAATGACCAATACACCCCCGATACAGGAGGACGCCCGATGGAGTCCGCCGGCGAGAACCACCCAGACAGAATACAGACATATGTTGATGGATTTGACAGCAAGATAGGCGGAGGCATCCTCAAGGGGCATGTCGTCCTTATTGCCGGAACCCCCGGCACGATGAAGTCCTCGATCGCCCTCAGCATCCTCTACAACAACGTCAAGAAGCGCGGCGTGAACGTGCTTTATGTGAGCATAGAGGAGAGCAAGGAGAGCCTTCTGATGGCCATGGACATGCTCGGATTCGGAGGCATAGATGAGAACAAATTCTTCATAGTCGACATAGGCCGCCTGAGGTTGGAGCACACTGACGCCGATGTCGGCAGAGACTGGTTCAAGATTCTGAAGGAATACCTCAGGAAGAAGGTGGAGAACGAGGGTGTCGAGATAGTCGTGATCGACTCGCTCACCGCGATCTACGCGCTCGCCAGCATCACCAACCCGAGACAGGAGCTGTTCCACTTCTTCGGGTTCTTGAAGCGCTTGGGCGTGACGACCTTCCTCATCTCCGAGACGCAGGTCAACGGGAACGTTTTCGGCCCGTACCATGAGGACTTCCTGGCGGACGGGACCATACTCATGAAGTTCGTTGACGTCGGCGAGGTCGACGTGCAGCTTCGCATCAGAGCTGTCAAGATGCGCCACTCGAAGATACATCACGGCTATCTCACGCTGATCTTCAGGGACGGGCAGTTCTCAGCAACGACCCCGATAGCGGAGTGATGGCATAGGCTGAATGCTCGATTCTAATAACATAGCGCAGGCTCTGAACAGGAGCCAGATGGGGAGACTTCAGAAGCCGCCCTTTATCTTGTTCCTGTCGATCTTGATGCCGCGCGGAGTGACCATAAGCAGGTTCCTGCCGACTCCCGCAACATCGCCGTCGATGTCTCGCGCGACGTTCTTCAGCTCGGCGGTCACTCTCTTCATCGTCAGGTCGTCGTTGGCGATCGATGTGAAATCCACGATCACGATGTTGTCATTGTAGACCTCGCTCGTTAGCGAAGAAAGGTCTTCGTACCTGAACATCTCGCCCACCTTCACGACGGTCTTCGCGCCTTCGGTGCCCATCAGGCCCTCGTCCTCGAAAACCATGTCGGATAGGTCGATATACTGTTCAGCTGATGCTGTCTCGCGGGGTGCGCTCTCCTCGGTGGCGGAGAACGCCTTCTTCTTGAGAATCGTCAATGTGCATCCCTCGGGCTCTGTAATAATCATGTTCGGATATAAAGCTACTCATGCATAGCCAGGCAACTCGTTTTTTCGGCCAAACAACGAGGAATTGACTTAAGGAGAGACCGTAGGTCTCTCGAATGCTCGGTTCACTTTGAACATCGCCTCTTCTGTATCTTTCCACGAAAAACTCATAGGGCAGGAAAGGCAATTCGGAACCGAGGAATGGCGATGGTGGATGTCTCACTACTATTGGATGCAATCATGGCTGTAAGCATAGCGGCGGGCGCCGCATTTGCGGTTCTGGAACTGAGAGCAATGGGCAAGGACAGAAGAGCACATATCGTCGTGGACATGTACACTTCCTTCGTCTCATCAGACATGACTGAAGCCTACTCCAAGATCATGACTGGGGAGTTCCAGAGTGCTGCGGACATGGAACAAAAATGCAGCCATTCGTCGCTAGCAAGAATTGCGGGTTTCTATGAGGGCATCGGCTATCTCGTCAGAAAGAAGTTCGTGGATCCGAAGGTCGCGATGGATTTTCTGCCAATCATGGTGGTATGGCGCAGAATGCAGCCCTGGATCGTGTTCGACCGTGAGAGGATAGACCCGAATCAATGGGCGGAATTCGAGTATCTCGCTAACGTGACGGAGGACTACGACGCAGATTATCTCGCCAACATCAAGGCGGACCTCGACTCTGTGAAGAAACGCCGAAACAGGAATGCGGCATGACAAATCGGCGTAATCACAATCATATGAGAATGTCGCCGGGTGGGAAAAGCCCATAGGGGAGGAATGGCGATTAGGTGCGAGAGAGACTATGTCGAAGTGGGTGAAGTGGGTACTGGCGATACTCGTTGTTGTCTTCTTTCTTGTGTCGATCTTGCAGGGCATATTCCTCACTTTGTAAGGAGTTGCTCTCCTCGCCTCGGAAAAGACCATAGAGAAGGAAAGGCGATACGCGCGCGGGAGAGATGGCAATGAAATGTCCGAACTGCGGAGCTGAGAACCCGGAGGGAAGGACGTTCTGTGGGGATTGCGGATCACCGTTCGACGCTGTGGAAGGTCTGAGCGCAAAATGGCAGAAGCGCCTCGCCGGTCGGACTGCTATCCTCATTGCATTGATTTCCTTACTTCTGATCGTTATTGGTTTGGGCTTCCTTCGCGCTTCAAATGATCTTGACCACTATGGTAGCGATATTGGTCATGTTGCGCATTCCTTCAATGACCTAGCGTGGTTCTTTGGATGGCTAGGAGTGGTCGGGTTTTTTATCGCTGGGCTTGCGTATCTGCTCTCTCTCCCCATTCCCAAGAAGGAAAAGGAAAAGGGTTTGGTTCCTGAACCAAAACCCCCGAATTGACTTCAAAACCGAGAGATACTGGCTTGATTCTTTGATGGACCCCACAGGGTCCACCATGATTCTCGGAAAAGACCATAGGGGAACGCGTTCATTCGGGTACGGGGAGGGTGAATCCAATGGTAAGACACGCGAAACCCAAGCACCGCGAGTACCGTCCATATCCTCGCGCGAAGCCCAAGAAGAAGAAAGGGTTTTGAGCGTCAATCCCTTTTGATTGAACCGATTAGATAATTGTCTGGTTTTCCGAGTAGATTGTTCGGACATAAAACCTCTTATGCCGAGCCAGACAGCTGTTTTTCGCGGTCGATTCCGTAGGAATCGAACCGTATCTCACAGACCCTTTCGATAGAAGGTGAACTGTCTGCACATGCGGTATCCGAGGCTCTCGTAGAGCTGTAGTGCACGAGAAGGATTCTCCGCATCGACATCGAGAGTTGCGGCATCCATGCCATTATCCCTGATAACCTTCAGACTCCTGGTGATGAGCGCCCTAGCGATGCCTCTGTTCCTCCACTGTCTCCTGACGAAGATTTGTTCGGTGTGTCCCCACTTTCGGCCCAGTCCCTCATTCTCAGCGCGGTCGATGATGTTGTGAACTCCCCCGACGACCTCGTCTCCATCCCATGCGATCTGCCACAGCTCAGGGGTGAAGAGTGGGTCAGATGAGAGCTTCTCGAACGCGAGGTCGTCCCAGTTCTCCTCAAAGAAGCTGTTCTCGTCCCTGAGGGCTTCCTTCGCAGCGTCCCATATCTTCCTCACATCCTGAGGCCGCACGGGACGCACCTCAATTCCATAAGGCAACGCGAACTCGGAGAGGCTGTCGAGGCCGTCCCTGACCATTTCCAGGACATACCACGAAGGCGCAAAGCCTTTGCGTTCCAGCAGCGACTTCCACGAATTGGGCGCGGACGCAGCCCATGTCTCGAGGAGCTTCCGGACATGCATCGGATGCGCCTTCGACAGCTCTCTGGCACGAGCCTCCGAGTACTGCAAGAACGAGCTGCGGATCCCACGGCCTCTGTACTCCGGGAGCAGAACCGCGAACGGCCAATACGCGATCAGGTCGTTCAGCTTCCGCCTCCATGTTATCCTGCAGTATCCGATGATCCTGCCGTCGATCTCGGCTATGACCACGTCCTTGGAAGGGTCGAAGTTGACGGGGCGCTCGAAATCTCTCTTCAAATCCTTCGCCGCTAGGTGAAGGTCGACCAAGTCGGCTTCCCAGCTACTGTTGGCGACGCTCGCCATGGACGCGAAATCGTCCTCGCCTCGCCAGTGTCTGAAGATCAATCCATGAAGCTGGGGTGCGCCTTCCATCTCCACGAGCTCGATGCGATTACCCTCCATCCTGTTCTGCTGCATCTGTGGCCTTCTCCCCTGCAGGTTCCTCCTTGTCTTTCGGTTCATCCAGCATCCAAAGCTTGTCTCCGACATGATGGATCGAGACCACTGCCTTGCCCTTCTCCTTCAAGGCCATCGTCTGGGCGCTAACGAGTGCCTTCCCGACAGCAAGAGGCCTCAGGTTCTTGACATCCCTTATCCAGACAAGGTCTCCTTCCTTGATCTCAGAGTCGAATCCGACGATGCCCGGCCCCATGACATTGGCGCCGTTATAGACGAACTTGACTGCCCCCATGTCAACCGTGATGAATCTCTTCGTAGCTGTATACTTCAGGAAGCCACGGACCGTCAGGAAGGTGCGACCATCGGGTTTGAACGCCAGGATTTTGCCGTTGACGAAAACCACCTCATAATCCTGGCTCTCAGCCATATCGACCGTGTCGTCGACCGTGAACGTCCTGGTTCCGAGGACCGTATCAAGCTCGCTCGAGAGTGCGACTATCTCCTTTTGCCTCAATCTGTGCCGCTTTCGCAGGTGGAGTTCGGACACCTGGTCACCCCCCGATGATATCCTCAGGTCTTAGACCGGTCCCGGCGAGCAGGCTGTGCGCCTGGGCTAGCTCGAACCTCGCCATGCCCGGGGCATTCAGCAGCTCATACGCTTCCGCCTTCAGTTTGTGTGGCTCCCACTCTCGCGAGTCGATTCCGATCGCTATGTCCGCCGCGGAGATGCACTCATCAGCCTTCTTTGACCTGATCATGAGGCGAGCGAGGCCCATCGCAGCTGCATAGTTCGAGGGATCCATTCCAAGAGCACTCGAGTAGAGATCCGCAGCTTTCGAGAAATCGCCCCCTGCCTCGTGCGCCCCCGCATTGATCACCAGAAGGTCGGCATCGGAAGATCGCCCGTCCGACGTATTCAGCAGCATCAGCGCTGAGTCCGTCTCACCCTTGGCCAGCATGATACGTGCCTGCGCCTTCGTGAGTTTCGACGATTGTGTCGGAATGCCTCTGACGACCGACAGCAGACGCTCCGCTTCAAGCACATTCCCCGCATCGACCATGAACTCCGCACATTCCGCGATAATACCGGGTTCCGCGATCTTGCGAATGATCTCAACGAGGGCTTTCGGGAGCTCGTACTTTGCCATGAACCTACGTAGCTCGAGATCTTTGAGGATCATCCTCGAGTTCGTTCGACCCGCAAGCACCACCGTCTCGATGTTGACGAGGGCGTCCTCGAATCGTCCAAGGCGGATCAGCACCTCCCCTCTTCTGACCACGGATGCGAGGCCGCCAGCCGTGTCCGCGTGACTGCTCTCGAGACACGTCAGCGCCATCTGGAAGGAGGCCTCAGCGGCCTCCATGTTGCCCATGGTGAGCAGTATCTCCCCTCTCTTCGTCCAACCCTCGTCGAACTCCGAGTTGACGGCCAAGGACTCCTCGACAGCAAGCAAAGCCTCGTCGAGCCTGCCCATCCTCTCCGCCAACACGGCCCTTGCGCCCCAAGCCTCGTCGTAGCTCGGGTTCAGGTCGAGAGATTCCAGGACGAGATTGTAGCCTTCCTCCAGGTCTCCCGTCTCCGCCTTGCAAACGCCCTTCGCAAAGAGAGCGTAGTCGAAATCCGGGCTTATCTCCAGGGACCTGTCGTGATAGGGGATCGCTTCGGCATACTCGTCCATCTTCTCGAGCGCGTTCCCGATGTTGTTCCACGCGATATCGTAATCCGGGTCGACGATCAGGGCCTCGACGTACTTCGGGATAGAATCCCTGTATCTGCCCAGATTGTAGAGAGCGTTCCCGAGATTATTCCAGAGGACAGGGTCGTTGTGATCTATCGCGACAGCGTGGTCGTAGCATTCGACAGCGCGCTCGAGCATGTCGGCTCCGTGATATGCATAACCCTTGTTGTACCACGCGTGTTTGTACAGCGGGTCCAGCAGGATCGCCTTGTCGAAGCACCCAATCGCCTTATCGAAGAACCCAGCGAGGAAGCAGGTATAGCCGAGGTTGTTCCACAGCTCCTTGTCATCGGGCGTCAGCTGAAGGGCCTTCTCATATGAGTCGACCGCCTTGCCGTACACGCCCATCTCGTGCTCGACGTTGCCGAGATGTGCAAATCCCTCGACGTCATCCGGGTTCTTCTCGAGGTACTTCCTAGCACACTGTTCTGCGAGAACCAGTTCCTCAGCATCGATATAGAGATCGCATTGCATAAGTAGCACTGCGGCATCCTTATCCGTGAACCTGTCCAACTTCCTGATGACAGCGACGGCTCTCCCAGTCTTGCCGACTTTAAGGTAAGCTCTGGCAAGTCCGGAGAGATTCTCAACTCGCTCCTTGTTGAGGGCGGCAGCTTTCGCGTATGCCCCCACGGCATCCGCATACATCTCCTGAGAGAAGAGGGAGTTTGCCATGTTGTGCCAAGCGAGTTCGTATCTGCCAGCGATGGAAACCGACTTCAGGTAACTATCGACCGCCTCGTGCCCACGCCCAATAGCGTCGAGCGCCGCGCCCCTGTTGTTGTACATAACTTCATTGGAGATCCCCTTCTTCACGGCCTGGTCGAAAAGCTCCAACGCTCGGTGGTAGTTGCCAGCGTCATATTCCTCGTTGGCGTGTTCAAAGAGCTCCGGACCCGTATGACCGGAGTCCTCTCCATCGGGGCGGTCGGTCTTCGTCAAGTCGGGTTTATCATGTCCAACTATCTAGATAGTCTTTTTCCACTTCGGAATCGAGAATCTGCAGTCCCTAATATCTGTACCATGGTTGGCGTCGCAGAATGAGAGATAGACTCAATCTCATCCGCATGCTACAGCTGGAACCGATGATAGGGATCTGGATTGACCTACTGGATCACTGTTACGGATTCTCACTTCGTCCTGGCCCGAACTCTTGCCTCGTTCTCTTTGATTCGCGCCTTGACAAGCTTCTTCACGAGCGCGGCGGGAAGAGGCTTGTTCATTGGAAAGTGAATGGTTCCCTTGGCAGTGTCGTAATTCTTGAGTTCACCCTCGTGCTTCTTCATGACGGATGAACCCGGGAAGAAACTGAGATGGTCCTTGAACGCAGCGAAGCCCACGAGCATTCCGTGGTAGTAGTACATCGGCATTCGCCAACTGATGATTTCTTTTGCCTCTGGCGCCGCTGCTATGATTATCCTGCGAAGCTTTTCAAGTGTCACTCGCGCCTGTTCCGAAACCGACGCAAGGTAGTCGTCTACATCTTTGGCTGGAGGCGCTTTCGTTTGCTTTTTCATGCCAATTTCTTCTTGATGGACCAAGTTTCTGGGCACGTCATTCTCCGAACGCGTGGAGATGATATGTAAATGCCCCCTAACAAACAGGGCGACAATCGAATTCGTTCCGGCAGGAAGTCCGTCCAGAGAGAGCCTGAGGGGGCAGACGAAGCGCACAAAGACTGGCCATTCTGTAGAACCATGTTTCCGACGACAGATGATCTGCCTCAGCCTGTGGCCAAAGCTTATATCCGGCTGATGAGATAATTCAGCAGCGGCAGGTCGCGTCATGCTTGTACTCTTCGGGCCCTCACCGAATTCCATCGTGAAGGCCTTCGTCGCGTCGAGGGTTTACAGGGCGAAACCTGTCGATGATTCCGACAAGAAGAAGTTCTACTTCGAGGACTACGTCGAGTCAGAGTCCCTGGACTACGATTCCCTGTACTCGCAGTACAAGGAGGAGTACGGCGGATTGGACTTCCTCGAGGACCCGAAGCTCTGGGAGATTCTCGAGGACGAAGTCTTCTGGGCGTCTCGGTACAAGTCCCCAGACAAGTACCAGCTCATCTTCACTGTGCTGGCACAAATAGAGAAGTCGGGGACAAAGTCGTACCTCGCACAGCAATCCCTTGAGGCCAAGGAGATGAAGGATCGCGTGCGCAGGGTGACAGGTGAGTTCAGAAGGGCGAAGCAATTCCTCCCGTTCACAGAGGACGTAGACAACAAGGTCCTGATCGGCAAGGGCAGCTTCGAGCACGACATCATCGACTTAGTCCTGCGGCATTATGCCAGGAGATACCCGGGACAGATCATCGCGATACTCGACGACGAGGAAGTGCACATATGCTACAAGGACGAGATCCTGGTGGACTCGAGGAAGAGATTCCCGGACAGGCCAGGCCGCAAGGATGCGGGGCGATATTGGATGCTTCTCTCTGACCTGAAACATCTCGAGTCCAAGAAGGATCGCCAATACTACAGAGGCCCGCTGCCGACAAACTACTGGAAATGGGTTTCCGACGGCGCACAGGCCTACGGCACGATCCCCAAGGTGACCCTCGACGACTTCTCAAGCCCATAGCGGTTGCAGTGGGTCTCCCTCGGTGCAGACGTGTGCGTCTATGCTCTCGATATCAGATTTGGAGTTGAACCCATAACATTGATATGCAGGCACTGCGATTTGAGCGTAGCCAGGGCATCATCCAGAGCGAGTTAGCTTTATGAAGACGGAGACGCCAAAAAACCGCGAACAGAAGTTCGCTTACTACATGGACCTCTTGAGCCATGACGTATTGAATAACAACCAGGCAGTCCTCGGATACCTAGAGCTGATCTTGGCCTCCGGTGTCGTCGACAAGAAGACTCGGAAGTATGCCGAGAAGGCGGTCTCCCACATCCGCACATCAACGATTCTCGTGGACAACGTCAAGAGACTGATGACCACGCGTGACATGGACTCCTCCGAGCTCAAGCCGACAGACCTGATGGTGGCGATGAACAGCGCCGAGCGGGATGTCGTCCGCATGTTCCCTGACAGGAAGATCACTGTGAAGACACCATCTGGAGGGCCGGGCATGCGCGTCATCGGTGACAACGCGGCCACCGACCTTGTCCTCAACTTGCTGGTCAGCATGGTGAGATTGGACCCGAGCGATGCCATCACTCTTGAGCTCAAGGTATCGGAGCAAATAGTCCAAGGCAGGGAATGTCTACAAATCACGCTGGAGGACCCCACCGCTCAGATGCCTAGGATGGCCAAGGACAAGCCGATCGAGGATGCATACCAGGAAGATAGCTCCATTGCCGTCAGAATGGTCGGGATCCTCTACTGCAAGATGATGGCGGTGATGCTTGGCGGCGGTTTCGAGGTGCGGGAATTGAGCCCAAAAACCGAACCCAAGGGCGCCGCCTTCGTAGCAACCCTTTTGAAAGCCGGTGAACCATGACTAGCGTGCTCATCGTGGACGACGAGCTCTTCATCGTGGAGCTCTACAGGGACATACTCCAGCTGAGGGGGTACAAGATAGTCGGTACTGCGTTCGATGGCGAAGAGGCGGTTCGGAAGTACAGCTCCAATTCCGAAAAACCGGATGTCGTCATCATGGACCACAGGATGCCGGTGATGAATGGTGTCCAGGCTACAAGGGAGATCATCAAGATGAACCCGAAGCAGAAGGTGATCTTCGTCAGCGCAGACGTCATGGTCGAGAAGGAAGCGCGGGAGGCGGGCGCTATCGACTTCCTCCCGAAGCCGTTCCGTATGGACGACCTGATCGAGAAGATGCAGAAGGTTTCCGCGCAGTAAGCCGGTGGAATGCGTTTCTTCTACTGCTGGCATATATATGCAGTGAGCAGAATACAAACCGATAACTTAATGAACAACCGGCGTATATTGTGTGACCCGAGGTAGTGCAAGGCAATGTCTGATGGCTTCATGAAGGCCCGGACCATGAGTTTTCCGAGAACGGTCATGGCGGGCCACGACTGCGTTCAACAGGTTGGCGCGGTGTGCGAGGACTTCGAGCTGAAGGGCACGGCCCTCATAGTGACCGGCCCTACGACAGGCCCCCTCGCATCGAAGTTCGTGAGGGACTCCCTCGAGGCCAAGGGATTCGATGTGCATCAGGTCGAGGTCGGGGCCGCGACCCAGCAGAATCTGATCAAGGTAGAGGAAGTGGCCAAGGACATCAAGGCGTCCTTCCTCCTCGGAGTCGGGGGAGGCAGCAAGATAGACCTCGCGAAACTTGCCTCGATGAACCTGAGAATGCCTTTCCTCAGCATCGCGACCTCGGCGTCTCACGACGGTATTGCCAGCCCGAGGGCGTCCATCAAGGACGGCGGCAACGCGCTCTCCCTGAACGCGAAGACCCCGATGGCGGTCATCGCCGACACCGCCTTGATCGTCAAGGCACCCTACCGCTTGTTGGCCTCGGGATGCGCCGATGTCATATCCAACTCAACAGCAATACTCGATTGGCAGCTCGCAGAAAGGCTGAGGTCGGATGATTTCAGCTCGAGCGCTTCGAACCTCGCAAAGTACGCTGCCGAGTCGATTATCGAGCACGCCGCGTTGATCAAGCCGAATCTTGAGGAGAGCGTCTGGGTGGTGATCCGCCCCATCATAATATCCGGTATCTCCATGGCTGTCGCGAGCTCCTCGAGACCGACGAGCGGCTCGGAGCACATGTTCTCTCACATTCTCGATCGGATCGCGCCTGGCAAGGCTCTCCACGGAGAGCAATGCGGCGTTGGGTCAATCATGATGATGTACCTACACGGGGGGGATTGGCAGCGCATACGGAAAGCCCTCCAGATGATAGGTGCGCCTACGACAGCCAAGGAGCTCGGTGTGACGGAAGACCAGCTGATAGAGGCGCTCGTGCACGCGCACGAGCTGCGAAAGGACCGCTACACCATACTTGGGGACAGGGGGCTGACACCGGACGCCGCTGAACGCCTGGCGAGGATCACGAACGTGATCTGAGAAAAAAGGGTGTTCAACATGGTATTGGTGACGGTCGTCGGCGAGTCGCAGTGCAAGAAAGGTTTCGAGTTCGTATTCGGGGGACCCCTGGCCGATTGCAGGGACTGCAAAGTGAGGAATGTGTGCTTCCACCTGGAGCAGAACAAGTGGTACAAGGTCACGGAGATACGTGATGTCCACCACGAATGCAGGATACACGAAGGTGGCGTCCGCGTGGTCGAGGTCGAGAAGATACCTATCCAAGCGGCTGTACCGACTCGGATCGCGGTTGAGGGATCGATGATGACCTTCGAGGAGACGGACTGCGACGTCGTGGGCTGTGCTCACTACAGGCTGTGCAAGCCATTCGGCCCGGGAGAAAGCGTGCGATACCAGATCTCGAAGGTGCTGGACACCGAGGTCGAGTGCTCCAAAGGGAGGAGCCTCAAGGTCGTGCTGCTCGACTAAGGGGGTTCCCGTCGACTCCTACACGCAACGCCTATCGATTTCTCCTGAGCCAGAGTAACAGGAGCATCCCGAGCAGGGACACCGATATGATCATAGCACTTCCGAACTCCGGAATGTACGGATCTTCCACATTGACGTTGATAATGTCGGTGTTGTAGTTTCCAGAGGAGTCGGAGACGTTCAGAAGGACCTCGTACGAACCAGCGACCCAGAATGTGAAGGCGACGACCTCGCCGTATAGCACCACTTGACTGCCGTTGTACGAGAACGTCCATGTGTAGCTCACTATCTCTGTGTTGTCGTTCGACGCGGACGCGTTAAGAAGGATCGGACTCCCCACCAGGGCAGGTAGGTCGTCACCAGCGTCTGCAACGGGAGGAAGCGAATCGACCACTGTGAAGGAATGAATCTCGTACGGGGCGTATCTAGGAGACATCAGCTCCACACCGCCTGTATCGTGCGCCACGATGTAATACTCCACGAGACAGCCGGGCTGCTGGGCAGGAATCGCACCCAAGTATGTGTCATTGGGGGACATGATGGCCATCGGGACCGAAACCCAGAGGCCTCCATCTATCCGGTAATTGAGGCTAATGGCGGACTCGTCAACTCCTCTGTCCGCCGTGATGTTGGCCCACAAATCGAACCCCGAGGCGGAATACTCCCTTGCTCCAACAGGCAGATGAGCGATGGCAAACTGTCTTTGCTGCCTGTCGCCCGCGATTTCGATGCCGAGGAGTATCGGAGGCATGTTTTCGGCGATCACGCCGCTTGCTTCCTGTGTGGTCTGAGGGTGGAACACAGTCGCAACCTCGAATAGTATGGCGAATATGTTGTCGTAACCGTAGAACCAATCGATGGAATCACCAGTAGTTGGATAGAGTCCGACGGATTGGTCTGCGGTGTAACCGTTCAGCGCAGCCAATTGCGTGCCGATGCTCACCAAAGCGGCGTTGTCCGATGTCAAGTTGGCAGTGTAACCCCATGGCCACATCACCAACTCTCCGTATGAATGGAAATCTAGGCAGAGGGTGAAATTGCGCTGGATCACGAGATTCCGGATTGCCTGGGTCTCAGGCTCGGAGAACGGAGATACGCCGCAGTATACGTCTGATGATGGAACATGCGATGACCCTACGCCGCCCCATGCTCCAGCGGAGTCGTTGTTCAATGACCCCCCGTAGTTGCGGTTGAGATCAACTCCATACGTGTCGTCGAAGTTATACCGCCTGTTCTTTCTCCACCACTGGTCCGTCGAGAGCGCGTAGTCGATTCCGTCAGGGTTGACAACTGGAACAAGCCACAACTCGCGATTGTCGACGAGCCAGCTCACCCGAGAATCGGTGCCATACCCGTCGGTCATGTTGCGAATGGCCTCCATGACTATCTCGGAGCTGATCCACTCCCTCGCGTGGTGCAGTGCTACTACGAGCACCTCCGGCTCATCCTCATCCAGCAGGACGTTGTCCGAGATCTTAAGCGCGAGAATGTCTCTGTCTGCTATGCTCTGGCTCTTCTCCCACGAATCACCGATATCGTAGACCTTCGCGATGCCCGGGTGCTGCGCTTCCACACTCAATAGCTCGTCTCTGATCTGCGAGTAGCCCATGTAGCTGTAGACGGCAGTCGGCTGCGGAGGAGCGACCGCCATGGAATCGGCCGCGGCAGATTCCACCTCACCGGTAGTTGACACTGCCACGGCTGCCATGACGAGGAGGCAGAGCAGTATCGTTGCTGACACGAGACGATACGACTGCAGATGAGTGTTCTTTCGAGACATGTGATGAGCGTCGAATGGCACGGATAAGGTATTAGCGACCGCGATAAATGGTTTTCTCGTTGTCCGATTGATAAATGAATCAGCCACCACTGACCGGAGGGAGAAAGGAGACCTCGTCCCCATCCCTCAGCACACGTGCGGGAGCACCGTACTCCTTGTTCACAGACAGAATCAGGTGATCCCGGTACCTCCCGATCTGGGGGAATCGCCGGATGTAGTCCTCAAGGAGCGCGCTGACCGTCGTGCCATCCCCGAACTCGAGGGTCTCCTCTTTGACGCCGACTATGTCCCTTACGGCGGCGTAGAGCTTCACCTTGATTCTCATGCGCTTTTTCCCTCTCAGGTGCAGTATCCGCAAAACGTTGACGCCCTATTTATACCCGAATCATCCTCGAACGATGTCCAAAAGAAAGGACCATGACCGTGTCGCGAACGAACTGTGATCATGCTCCAACGGAAGCATCAATTACAAGGTTCCATTCAGGTGGAACCACTGGAACAACATCTTTCTAGAGGACGCGTCCCACAGAACTTGGGCAACTGGAGCACGCCTATGATAATAAACCTGATAACAGATAAGATATGAATACTATCAGATACACAGGAATTGACGGTGAAGTTTGTTATCAGGTCGTGTCAGAAAACATCTTTATGCGATGTAGCCCGATAGCGAGTACACGCGATAGCAAGGCTTTTCACCTCAGCGCAGACACATAGG
>MGWC01000029.1:3498-3885 GCA_001800815.1 Euryarchaeota archaeon RBG_19FT_COMBO_56_21 | reverse complement strand
GAGGTCGTCTTCGGACGATCCGGAGCTGTGACCATCTCCCGCGCGGTGAGCCTCGAGCTACGTCGTGACTCGGGAAGCTAGTCAGCGATCCTAGAGGGGGAGTAATGCCGGCCATGACAGGTCACTCAAGAGGGAATACTGTCGCTCTCAATAACAGGAACTCCACGAATTCCCATGGATGGGCGCTCGAACCACAGATTACTGCGAATGCGAAAGTTGTACTGGAGCGCAGATATCTCAGGAAGGACGAAAACGGGAAGATTGTCGAAACGTCCAGGGGTCTTTTCGAGCGGGTGGCTAAGGCGATAGCGTCTGCAGAGCGCAACTATGGCAAGAGCGACAGCGAGGTCGAGAAGACTGCAGAGCGATTCTACGAGATGATGGCTC
>MGWC01000029.1:0-3474 GCA_001800815.1 Euryarchaeota archaeon RBG_19FT_COMBO_56_21 | reverse complement strand
CGACCCTCATGAACGCCGGGAAAGAGCTGGGCCAGCTATCAGCATGCTTCGTGCTGCCGATAGGCGACTCCATGGAGGAGATCTTCGACGCGATCAAGTACACGGCTCTCATTCACAAATGCCTCGTCCCTGAGACTCTGGTGATGACGGACTGCGGGTGCCGGAAGCTCGGCTCGATATCCTCGGGGCAATGGATCGAGACCCACGATGGAATGGACTTAGTGCAGTCCAAGCATGAGAACGGTGTCCAGGAAGTGTTCTCCGTCGAGACCGAGGAGGGCAACAGGATTGTCGGCACCGCAATGCACAGACTCATGACCAGAAGCGCGACGGGCGAGCTCTCCTGGAAGCCGATAGGCCAGCTCAAGCCTGGGGACAGGCTCGTTATGAAGCTCGGCGGGTGGCTCGGGGGCGAGAGCGGGACCGTCCCTGAGCAGCTCTACATGTTTGCAGAGTCCGGGGTCGACGATGGCCTGATCGGCGTCGATGAGAACTCCCTGTGTTCGTATCTGCGTAGGGTCTTCAGCGAGAACGGCTGGATATCTCCGGAGGGCGTTGTGTGCGTCGAGGTCGGCTCCGAGAGGCTCGCCGCGGAGTTGCAGTCGATACTGTTCTACCTCGGGATCCCGACGGCCCGCGAGGCACTCAGGTTGACGCTGAGCACGAGGTCCGCGTTCTTGGCTTTCAAGGAGAAGGTTGGCTTCGATTCGCTCGTCCTCTCTAGAAGGCTCGAGGAATCTGATACGGACGTCATGATCGAGGAGCTTGAGGCGACCGGACAGCTTCACGAGGAGCCCGATGACGAGGGACACTACAATGTGACCGTTCGCGAGATGGTCTCCGCAGGCAGGCGCGAGGTCGTGGACCTGACCATCCCGGGCAAGCACGCGTACTTGGCTAACGGGTTCGTATCGCACAACAGCGGAGGGGGCACGGGATTCAGCTTCTCGAGGCTGCGCCCGGCGAACGACATGGTCAAGAGCACTGCAGGAGTCTCGAGCGGACCTATCTCGTTCATGGAAGTGTTCAACGCCGCGACCGAGACGATCAAGCAGGGAGGGACAAGGCGTGGGGCGAACATGGGCATTCTGCGGGTGGACCACCCTGACATACTCGAATTCATCACATGCAAGCGGGACAGCACCAAGCTCACCAACTTCAACATCTCTGTGGCCCTCACAGACGTATTCATGAAAGCGGTGGAGGAGGACGGGGAGTACGACCTCCTCAACCCGCGCTCGAGGCAGCCGGTCCGGAAGATGAAGGCCCGGAAGGTGTTCGACCTCATCGTGAACATGGCCTGGAGGAACGGCGAGCCCGGGATAGTGTTCCTGGACAGGATCAACCGGGACAACCCGACCCCCAAGGCGGGAGAGATAGAGAGCACTAACCCGTGCGGGGAGCAGCCCTTGCTTCCCTACGAGTCGTGCAATCTTGGCTCCATCAACCTCGCGAAGATGCTCACCCACAAGGACGGCCAGCCGGCCGTCGACTGGGAAAGGCTCAGGGAGACCGTGAGATGGTCCGTGAGGTTCCTCGACAATGTGATAGACGTCAACAGGTACCCGTTGAAGCAGATCGAGGAGATGACGAAAGCGAACCGCAAGATCGGGCTGGGAGTGATGGGGTTCGCGGACATGCTCCTCAGGCTCGGGGTTCCCTACGACACCGAGGAGGCCATGAAACTCGGCAGGGACGTCATGAAGCTCATCAACGACGAGGGACACAGGATGTCCATCGAGCTGGCAGATGAGCGAGGCAGCTTTCCCAACTTCGCTCAGAGCACGCTCGCCGACCGGTACAAGAAGACCAGGAACGCCACAGTCACCACGATAGCCCCGACGGGCACGATCAGCATAATATCCGCAGTCTCGAGCGGGATAGAGCCGATCTTCGCGGTGGCATATGTCCGCAACGTGATGGACAAGGACATACTTCCCGAGGTCAACCCGATCTTCGAGGAGGTCGCGCGCGAGCGCGGGTTCTATACGAACGAGCTGATGAAGGAGATAGCCGCCAAGGGCTCTCTGAAGGACATGAAGATGGTCCCCGAGGATGTCAGCAGGCTGTTCGTGACCGCCCTGGACATCCCCCCGGAGTGGCACATCCGCATGCAGGCGGCCTTCCAGGAGTACACAGACAACGCTGTCTCGAAGACGGTCAACTTCCCCAAGGATGCGACCCCGAAGGATGTTGAGAACGTCTACATGCAAGCCTACAAGCTCGGGTGCAAGGGGGTCACCGTATACCGATATGGCAGCCGAGAGGACCAGGTGCTGAGCGTCGGACAGGCTCCGAAGGCGCCTAAAGCCGAGTCGACGGAGGACGAGGACGACGAGGCTGCCCGCCTTCCGAGGGCGAGGCCGTACGTCACGCGCGGGTCGACCCAGAGGATCGAGACCGGCTGCGGGCACCTGTATGTCACTATCAACGAGGACGAGAGAGGACTCTGCGAGGTCTTCACGCAGATGGGCAAGTCAGGAGGATGCACGGCCTCACAGGCGGAGGCCGTTGGGCGGCTCATATCGCTCGCGCTCCGGTCCGGGATCGAGCCGGAGGCGATCGTGAAGCAGCTCAAGGGTATCCGATGCCCGTCCCCGCTCTGGCAGCCAGGAGGCATGGTGCTCTCCTGCAGCGACGCCGTCGCGAAGGCCCTGGAGAGGTTCGTCAAGGACCACCCAGAATTGACGGGAGAGGGGGAGACCAAAGCGGCATCGGCCGGTGAAGGGACCGCGGTGAAGCAGAACTACGTGAGCAAGGGGGACGTGTGTCCCGAGTGCCCCGAGTGCGGGAGCATGGTGGAATACGTCGAGGGTTGCGTGGTCTGCAGGACCTGCGGATTCTCGAAGTGCTGGTGACGCGCAAAAAGAGGGAGACTGGCCTGCGCTCGGCCCCGTGGGATGCGGGGCCGAGGCAGTTTTTTGTCATCAGGGCAGGACAAGCATTTTCTTACAGGACACCTGTTCCGATTCGCGCGAGACGGGGGCAACAGTATCATGAAGGTTCTGGCGATAAACGGGAGTCCCAGGCGAGACGGCAACACCCAGGTGATGATCGAAGAGTGCGCGAAATCGCTCAGGAAGGCCGGCATCGATGTCGAGTTGGTCTCGCTCAGAGACTATGTGATAAAGCCGTGCAGCGCCTGCGAAGTGTGCTACAAGAAACCTTGGCACTGCCCCATTAAGGACGATGCAGTCGAGATCTTGAAGAAGATGAACAAGGCGGATGGCCTGCTGATAGGGTCGCCAGTCTACGGTGCGGATGTGACGGCCCAGATGAAGGCGCTTCTGGACAGGAGCATCATCCCGTACAACAACCAGGATTTCAAGAACAAGGTCGGTGGAGCAATAGCTGTAGGCGGCGGCGCTCACGGAGGCCAGGAATACGCAATCCTCCAGATCATGTCGTTCTTCGCGTTCCAGGGGATGATCGCGGCCAACCCCAGCGGAGGGCTCTTCGGCGCCATGGGCACGG
>MGWC01000028.1 GCA_001800815.1 Euryarchaeota archaeon RBG_19FT_COMBO_56_21 | reverse complement strand
ACGGAGTCTGAGAACGGTTCACGCCTGGTGAAGGTCAAGGTCAGAGACGAGCGGACCCCCGAGCTGGGCGACAAGTTCGCCTCCAGACACGGGCAGAAGGGAGTCGTTGGACTCCTGGTGCCCCAGGAGAACATGCCGTTCACCGAGGACGGACTCATCCCGGACCTGCTGATCAACCCACACGCCATCCCGTCGAGAATGACCGTGGCCCACGTGCTCGAGATGATCGGGGGCAAGGTCGGCTCGATGGAGGGCAGGTTCATTGACGGCACTCCCTTCAGCGGGGAGCGAGAGGAGGCCCTCAGGGACGGCCTCGTCAGGAACGGCTTCAAGCACAACGGCAAGGAGGTCATGTACGACGGCATGACCGGCAGGAAGATCGAGGCCGAGGTGTTCATCGGGGTCATCTACTATCAGAAGCTTCACCACATGGTCTCCGGCAAGCTCCATGTGAGGAGCAGAGGCCCGGTCCAGATACTCACGAGACAGCCGACCGAGGGCAGGTCCAGACAGGGTGGCCTAAGGTTCGGTGAGATGGAGAGGGACTGCCTCATCGGCCACGGAGCCGCGATGGTCATCAAGGACCGCTTGCTGGACGAGTCGGACGGCACGCTACAGTATGTGTGCGGCAACTCGAGCTGCGGCCATATCGCGATACTGGACAGACGGGGCTCTCTCAGATGCCCGGTCTGCGGGAACAACTCCAAGATATACCAGGTGCAGACCTCGTACGCGTTCAAGCTCCTGCTTGATGAGCTGCTCTCGCTTGGGGTCGCCATGCGCCTTCAACTGGAGGACTTGAAATGATGGTCACGGGAGTCACAAAACGCATATCGGCAATCAAGTTCGCCCATCTCTCCCCTGATGAGATCAGGAAGATGAGCGCGACCAAGATCATCACAGCGGACACCTACGACGACGATGGTTTCCCGATCGACATGGGTCTCATGGACCCGCATCTCGGAGTCATCGAGCCCGGCCTGCGCTGCAAGACGTGCGGCAAGAAGGTCGACGAGTGTCCCGGGCACTTCGGGCACATCGATCTCGCGATGCCCGTGATACACGTGGGATATGTCAAGGAGATCAAGAGGCTGCTCCAGTCCACCTGCCGCTCATGCGGCAGGTTGCTGCTCACCGGCGAGCAGGCCGAGGAGTACAGGAAGCAGAGGGACAAGATGGAGGAGTTCGGTGCGGACTCCACGGACACTGGCAACGTCGCCAAGGAGACCGCGAGAGACGCGGCCGCGAGGACGACATGCCCGCACTGCAGCACCGTCCAGCTGAAGATCACGCTCGACAAGCCGACGACCTTCAGGGAAGAGGGGCACAAACTCACGCCCAAGGAGGTCAGGGAGAGGCTTGAGCGGATACCGGACACGGACATGATATCGCTTGGCATGGACCCGACGGTCTCGAGGCCGGAGTGGATGGTGCTTACGGCGCTTCCTGTCCCGCCCGTGACGGTCAGGCCATCGATCACGCTCGACTCTGGAGACCGATCTGAGGACGACGTCACGCACAAGCTCGTGGATGTCCTGAGGATCAACCAGCGGTTGCGAGAGAACAGAGATGCAGGCGCTCCACAACTGATCGTAGAGGATCTGTGGGAGCTGCTGCAGTACCACGTCACGACCTATTTCGACAACCAGACCTCCGGGATACCGCCCGCGAGGCACAGGTCTGGGAGGCCGCTGAAGACCTTGGTCCAGAGGCTGAAGGGCAAGGAGGGCAGGTTCAGGTCGAACCTGTCTGGAAAGCGTGTCAACTTCTCTGCGAGGACTGTCATCTCTCCTGATCCGATGCTCTCGATCAACGAGGTCGGCGTGCCAGTGGAGGCCGCGAGAGAGCTCACAGTGCCGATACACGTGACGGAGCGAAATCTTGACAAGGCTAAGGAGATGTGCAAGCGCGGGCCGATCCCGCCGGGACCTGACTACCAGCCGGGAGTCAACTATGTGATAAGGTCCGATGGCAGGAGGATCAAGGTCACCGACAAGAATGCAGAAACCGTGTCCGAGACAATAGAGCCCGGATACGTCGTCGAGAGGCACCTGATGGATGGCGACATCGTGCTCTTCAACAGACAGCCATCCCTGCACAGGATGTCCATCATGGCTCACGAGGTGCGCGTCATGCCGTATAAGACCTTCAGGTTCAACCTCTGCGTTTGCCCGCCGTACAACGCGGACTTCGACGGGGACGAGATGAACCTGCACGTGCTCCAGAGCGAGGAAGCTCGAGCCGAGGCGAAGGTTCTGATGCGCGTCCAGGAGCACATTCTGTCTCCGAGGATGGGTGCTCCGGTCATAGGCGCTATCCACGACCACATCACGGGGTCCTTCTTGCTCACATTCAAGGACTCGAAATTCACGCGCGAGGAGACCCTGAAGATAATCGAGAAGATAGGTGAGGTCAAGCTGCCGAAGCCGAAAGTGGTCGGGGGCGTGGACTACTGGACCGGCAAGCAGCTGTTCGGACTGATCCTACCACAGGGCCTGCACATGACCTTCAAGGCGTCAATATGTCAGAAGTGCCAGACGTGCCTGAAGGAGAAATGCGAGCACGACGGCTTCGTCGTCATCAGGCACGGCAGGCTAATCACGGGCACGATTGACGAGAAGGCCCTCGGAGCGTTCAAGGGCAAGATCGTAGACAAGCTCGCGAGAGACTACGGCCCCGATATCGCGAGGCATTTCATCGACAGGGCAACGAAGCTCGCGATCGGCGCGATCATGATACGAGGCTTCACGACAGGGATAGATGACGAGGACATCCCGGACCAGGCGAAGCGCGAGATAGACGACGCGATGACCCAGGCGAGGATGAAGGTCGAGGAGCACGTTCAAGCGTACAGACGCGGCGAGCTCGAACAGATGCCCGGCCGATCGCTCGAGGAGACGCTCGAAGTCGAGATTATGAAGGTCCTTGGCAAAGCGAGAGACACAGCCGGTCAGATCGCAGGCAGGCACCTCGGTCTCGAGAACTCGGCGGTCATCATGGCCCGCTCGGGCGCGAGGGGTTCCATGCTCAACCTGTCCCAGATGGCGGGTGCCATCGGCCAGCAGGCAGTCAGGGGAGAGCGTCTGTCAAGAGGATATTGGAACCGCACACTGCCGCACTTCCAGAAGGGCGACCTGGGCTCAGAGGCCAGAGGGTTCGTCAGGAACTGCTACAAGAGCGGGCTGACGCCTACGGAATACTTCTTCCACTCGATGGGTGGCCGAGAAGGACTGGTCGACACCGCTGTCAGGACGTCCAGGTCTGGGTACATGCAACGTCGGTTGATCAACGCGCTCGAGGACCTCAAGGTCATGCCAGACGGATCCGTGAGGAACACCGCGGGCACCATCATCCAGTTCACGTATGGCGAGGACGGGATCGACCCGATGAGGAGCGTCGGAGGCGACCCGGTCGACGTGGACGACATCATACTCACCGTGCTCGGAGACCAGGGAGAGCTCATCGCGAAGGTGCAGGAGAAGGGCGCCCTGAGCTACGGAATACAGGACAGGGATCTCATGGAGACCCCGACTGATGAGGGGGGCGAGACCGAGCAGGAAGAGCCCGAGTTCGAGAGCGGTGGCGCCGGAGAGGAGCAGTGATCACAATGACGACGAAGAACGTGCTCGAAGTATTCACGAGGAAGGGAATCGACGAGAAGACGGCCCAGAAACTCGTGGACGCTGGCTACACATTCACGAAGGTCGCGCGCGCTTCCGACAAGGTGAAGCGCGACATCGAGAAGCTGCTTGGCGAGAAGAAGCTGAAGCAGCTGCTCGAAGCGGTAAGGATGAAGGAGCGGATGCCCCGGAAGAAGAAGGAGAAGCCGCTCAAGAAGCCTCAGTTCAAGAAGGCCGAGCTGCCGACGAAGGCCGCCGAGCCGACGCCTCTTGAGGCCAAGATGATCAAGATGCTCGAGAAGGACGGGAAACACCTTCCGCGCGCAGTCCTGAACGACATATCGACGAGGTTGGAAGGCGTCGAGATGCCGGACAAGCTATTGCACAAGGTCCTGGACCTAACGCTCGAACGGTTCGGGACGCATACCGTCGACCCGAACGAGTCGGTGGGGATCATCGCAGCGCAGAGCATAGGCGAGCCCGGCACACAGATGACCATGAGAACATTCCACTACGCGGGTGTCGCCGAGATGAACGTCACGCTCGGCCTCCCCAGGCTCATCGAGATCGTGGACGCCAGACGCGTGCCCAGCACACCCATCATGGAGATACATCTAGACGAGTCCGCGGAGGACGACCTCGAGAAGGTCCGGCAAGTGGCCTCCAATATCGAGAGGACGAGCCTCATCGACATCGCTGATGTCGAGACTGATATCAACAATATGGAGGTCGTGGTGAGGCTCGACCGTAAGAAGATGGAGCGGAAGTCCATCTCCGTAGAAGAGGTCATGAAGGCCCTGAACAAGGCCAAGGGCATGAAGGGCCTCGCGGAGATGCGTGGCGACAACATCGTGTTGAGGTGCGACGAGCCTTCTTACAAGAAGCTGCAGCGCATCTCGGAGGACACGAAGTACTGCCCAATCAAAGGGGTCGAAGGGATCCAGAGGGCTGTCATCAGGCGCGTAAGCGGACACTTCGTCGTGTACACCGAAGGCTCGAACCTGGAGAAAGTTCTGCAGATCGAGCATGTGGACAGGAAGAGGACAACGACCAACAGCATCCTCGAGATCTACGAGGCGCTCGGCGTGGAGGCCGCAAGAAATGCGATCATACACGAGGCCAACAGAACACTCGAAGAGCAAGGTCTTACAGTGGATATCAGGCACATCATGCTCGTCTCCGACCTGATGACGAACGACGGTGATGTGAAGGCCATAGGCAGGCACGGCATCTCTGGAAGGAAGTCGAGCGTGCTCGCGAGGGCGGCGTTCGAAATAACGTCGACGCACCTGCTGCGCGCCGGCATCACTGGAGAGGTCGATACGCTCGAGGGGGTCGTGGAAAATATTATAGTAGGTCAGCCGGTTACCGTCGGCACTGGCGCGGTCAATCTCGTGTGGGCACCGTCAGGGAAGAAATCGGAAGGTGATTTGAAGTGATAGACATCACACGCGCACTGAAGACCGCGTCCACGACGGGCGATGTCAGGTTCGGCCTCGCAGAGACCCGGAAATCCGTGAAGAAGGGTGAGGCGAGGATGGTCGTCATCGCGAGCAACTGCACTGAGAAGGACCTTGTCCCATCTCAGTCCTCAGCGAAGGTCCTGATGTTCCGGGGGACGAACGTCGAGCTCGGCTCGGCGTGCGGAAAGCCGTTCCCGATTTCTGCCCTCGCAATCGTAAACCCAGGAGAGAGCAACATCCTCTCCGCTTAATGAGTTGATCTGATGGGCGAAATAACATTCACCGAAGACACCCTTCGGTACATTTCCCTTTTCGAGAAAGTGACTGGTACCCAGGTCAAGGACTGCATGGAGACCGAGGAGAAGCTCGTCTTCGTTGTGGAGAAGGGTCAGGGAAGCCGCGCGGTGGGCAAGAAGGGCGAGAATGTCATCCGCCTCAAGAACCTGACCGGGAAGAACATCCATGTGATCGAGTACTCCGAGGATCCGGAGACGTTCGTCAAGAACGTCTTCCACACATACTCCGTCCAAGGCGTCGTCATCGAGGACCGGGGAAACATCATACACGCGACGGTAACGGTCGACCCGAAGGTGAAGGGCAAGGCGATCGGAAAGAACGGCAAGAACCTCAGGATCGCCCGCGAGATCGTCAGCAGGCACCACAACATTCAGAGCATCAGCGTCGCCTGAGCGGTCTTCGCTCCACTTCGAGCCTGTCCGCGGTCGGATACTCTTCTACTATGTAGCTTGGCAGCTTCAGCTCAGAGGCGATTTCCTCGAGCACCCAGGGGGCGACCTCGAGGCGCTCCTTCTCGCGATCCACCCAGAGCAACTTCATCGGGACTTCGAACTCCGAGGAGATGGCTGCTGCAGCCCGGGCTGGATCGTCCGTCTCAACAACTCCCTTGATGAGAGTCCCATCCCTCGTCATGACCTCGTGTGGCCTGCGCACGTTTCTCGCGCGTCTGGTAATCCTTCGTTTCAGCTGAATTCCGTCCTTGAACGAGGATGAGCAGTAGTGAAGCGGCACATCGGCGTCGAGAGACAGTAGGTCAAGCCCCAGTTCCTCAGAGCCCGCCACACCAGATGAGATATCGTTGTCCTCTTTCGTGTCGAACCCGAGCGCCCCCAGGGACCTCCAGTTAGTCTCGGAGAATTCCAGCTCGTTTAAGTTGACGAAATCCAACTCCCGCTCATCTGCGAAGGCGATGACGGAGACTAGTTCAGCCTGCTTCCCGGGCACGACCGGGATTTCGAGGCCGACATCCATGCCGCATGCTCTTCCTTTTGTGATCGCACTGTCGAAAGAGGTCCTTTCCAACCTGCGCCACATGTTCATTGGCGGGTGGAACCTGATCTCATCCAGCCCTGCCTTGGCCACACGAGCGATCTTTGCGGTGTCGGTTGTGGACGTGTATAGATGTATCTGATGTCCTTCCCCGAACCTTCGCTTGAGGGCTCGGATGCACTCCACCGTCCGGTCCGTGACCGCAAGAGGGTCACCTCCTGTAATCCCTGTTCCGAGGGCATCCATCAGCTCCGCCTCATTGAGAACATCTTCCGCCGAGACAACTCTTCTCTCATTGGCGTAGAAGACGTCCTTGCCGCGCTTCTCAGCAGACAGCGGACAGTAGCAGCACCTCCGTGGACACTTCCCGGTTACGAGCAGGACGAGCTTGGCGCCCTTCTCGCATAGAACGCACCCTTCAGGGAGTCGGCCAGTATGTGCTGACCCTTTCGCCATGCGTTTGATCATATTCACACCCAGGGGATGCAGATATGACATATAGAGGGATGCGGAACGGAAAGATTAACCGAGACGATTGCGATTAGAGTCGTCCGGGGAGAGATTGAAGAAGGACAAGAGGGTGATTCTCGCACTCGATGTCACGTCGCGCGCGGATGCGCTGCGCGTCGTCGAGGCCGTGAAAGACCACGTTGATGCCATCAAGATCAATTGGCCTCTGATATTGGCGGCGGGTCCCGACATTATTCGCGAAATGTCGAAAGTGAAGGATGTCATATGCGACTTGAAGATCGCGGATATCCCCAACATTAACAGACTGATAGTCGAGCAGGCCATGTCCATGGGAACAAGTGCTGTCATATGCCATGGATTCACGGGTGAAGACTCGGTGAAGGCCTGCGTCGATGCCGCAAAGGGTCAGGTGTTCGTTGTCACGGAGATGAGTCATCCTGGAGGCAAGCAGTTCACCGCTCCTATCGCGGACAAGCTGGCGGGGCTTGCGAAGTCGGCGGGCGCAAGGGGGATCGTCGCACCGGCCACGCGGCCGGAGAGGATCTCTGACCTGCGGAAGATCATCGGCAGCATGGAGATAATCAGCCCGGGGGTCGGTGCCCAGGGAGGGAAAGCATCCGACGCAATCAGAGCAGGTGCCGACTACATCATCGTCGGCCGAGCGATCTACGAGTCTCCTGATCCTCGGGGAGCAGCGAGGAAGCTTGCGGACGAGGTCCGGGAAGGTCTTTAGTCGAGCTGCATAGGAAATTGCGCTCACCATAGTGACAATCTGTGACGTGCCAGACGCCTTTGTCGCGTGCGCGCATGTGCGCAGTGCGCGCAGATAACGTATATATAGCACCCTCGGTATCCGAGGGCTACACTTCATCAGGTGGCAGTATCTTTGGCCGAGGATAGGGAAGTCCCTGCTAGGCCTTTTCTGTCCAAGCTCAAGAGGGGGGGCAGAAGGCCGAGCGCGATGGGGAGTTGGTTTGCAGCAAATTGGACCTCAGTGTTCATGCTGCTGTTCATCTTCCTTCTTGCGCTCTTTGTGAGATCATACTTCGGCTATGAGATCACGACAGAGAACGGGTACATATGGTCCGGCGGGTCCGACTCGTACTATTGGGGGAGGATTCTTGACTACAACGCGGAGACGGGCAAACAGCTGTATTGGGATCCGCTGACCAACTACCCGGACGGCATAAGAAACCCCCGTCCTCCGTTCTTCAGCTTCTCGATAGTGGTCCCCGCGACATTCATCCAGGACATGTTCTCATCGCTCGATGAGGCCGTCCTATGGACCTTCATGTGGTCGACCGCTTTCTGGGGGGCATTGACGGTCATCCCGACATACTTCCTGGGCAAGGAGACATTTGGAAGGCGCGCGGGACTAGCGGCCGCTTTCTTCCTGGCGCTGATGCCAAGCCATGTGCAACGTAGCGTGCTCTCCGATGCTGACCACGACTCGTTCATTCTGTTCTTCATAGTCCTGACTTTCTACTTCGTGCTGAAAGCGGTCAAAAGCCAGGAGCATCGTAGATGGGTCGAGAGCTGGAAGAGCATTGCCAGCATCAAAAAGGGCCTGGGCGATTATGCTCGGAACAGCAGGACTGCGATCCTGTACGCAGCGCTCGCGGGAGTCGCATACGCTTGCGTCATCATGGCCTGGGTCGGATTCGGTTACGTGACCGTCCTGATTCTGGCATACTACTTGATCCAGGTGCTGCTGAACAAGTTCAGGAACACCGATTCGTTCAGTGTCACCTCGGTAGTGTTCATCACGATGGGCCTGGGATATCTGCTGTCGTTCCCCGTCTACTACGAGCAGTCCCTTATCGCGGTCAGATTCGACGTACCCGTGTACCTGTTCCTCGCGTCCATCTTCTTAGGCATGATGTTCGTCGTGTCGAGAGATTACCCCTGGACGCTCACGCTCCCGTCCATCATCGCCATACTCGCGGGAGCCATAGTCATCATAGATATCTACAACCCTGCGCTCGCGGACGCAATTCTGAGCGGCCAGGGATACTTCGTCCAGAACAAGCTTTACTCCACGATTGCAGAGGCGCGGGCGCCGCAGTTCAGCGAACTCGCCCTGAGCTTCGGCATGGTCACCTTCTTCATGTCTCTCATAGGGATGTTCTGGGCCCTCATCAAGGTCCCGAAACACACGACCTCTGAGTATATGTTCATCGTCGTCTGGATGGCGGCTGCCATATTCATGGCCATCTCGGCGGGCAGATTCATGTTCAACGCGGCCCCGGCGTTCGCGGTCGCGGCCGGCTGGGTCCTCGTGCTCATGGTGGATCGATTGGACTTCAACTCCGTCAGGAAGTCGCTGTTCGGTGCGAGCGGCTCTTATTGGCAGATCTTCAAGAAAAGCGTGAAGATAAGGCACGTTGTCGGAGTTCTCTTCCTCGCTTTCATGGTCGTGCTGCCGAATGTCTGGTATGCGTTCGATGCGGGCGTGCCCTCAGAGACCAAGACGGACCTCGACAGGCAGATCTACATGAGCATGCCGAGCTACCTGAGGCCGTCCGGATATGATGCCATAAATGGCTCCGTGTGGTATCTCGGAGCCTTCGGTTACTCGCTCCCGCTTCCGAAATACTATTTCCCGGCGGCCTGGCAATGGTTCTCACAGCAGGATGCGGATATATTGCCCGAATCCGACCGACCCGCGTACGTCTCTTGGTGGGACTACGGGTTCGAGGCCATCCAGGCGGGCAAGCATCCCACCGTGGCGGACAACTTCCAGAACGGATACCAGCTGACCGGGAACGTGATCATGGCACAGAGCGAGAACGAGGCCATCGCGCTGTTCGCGTACAGACTAATTCAGTCAGCCGTGGGAGATGGTCCGGAAGTGGAGGCCCGGGTCTTTGCGTTGCTCGATCGGCACGGCGTGGACTCGAATCGCATTCATGAGACACTGCACGGCGCTGGACAACCTTTGATCGACGATGTGCTCGCAGACCCCGCAGTATATGGCAAGATGGCCTCCGACCTGAGTGAGACCAATGCGAGGATAGTTGTCGCAAGGACGGAGCTAGCCAAGCTCTCCCTTGAGGACCTCGTGATACTCTATGACGACGTCTGCGAGGTCACCGGTTACTCGATCAGATACTTCAACGTGGATTCCAGGATGCTCCCTATATCAGGGACTGACACCGGCATCTTCTACGCCCCGGCGAAGTTGTCGGACCGGCGGATCACGCGCGGCTCCACACCTATTGATTTCTATGATGTGGTCGCCGTCGACAGTCTAGGCAACCAGCATGCCCTTGAAGACATCACATCAGACATGACGATTGTGGACTACGCGCTGGTCTACACCGACATGTTCTACGACAGCATGTTCTACAGGGCGATGATGGGCTACAGCGGATCCGATATCGGCCTGACGAATGACGGCCTGCCAGGGTACTCCGGTTCCGTCGAGAACTATCAAGCGATGCCCGGCTGGAATCTCACTCATTTCCGGATGGTCTACAGGACCGCCTACTACAACCCGTTCCCCGCATCCGAGCTCAGCTCGCACAGGGACGCCTGGAGGGCGGTCAGCCTCCAAGAGGCAGTACTCCTGAAGCAGAAGATCGACGCGGGAGAGATTGAGGGATATGTGGACGCATCGTCCCAGTCATATTACTCGTCGGGGACTGTCTTCCTCGAGTTCTACTTGGGTGCGTATGTGAATGGCACACTGACGACGGAAGAGGGCCAGCCCGTCGCCGGCATCAGGGTGACCGTCCAGGATGAATACGGCATCCCGCACCAGACCACTCTGACGGACGCGGCGGGTCATTACTCAGTGCTCGTTCCGTTCGGCAATGTCACACTCGTGTTCTCGGAAGGCGACGCGGCGAACACGGATCTGGTCGGGTCCAATTCGATAACAGCAATCCAGTTCAATGTTACGGACGACCAGGCAATGAGGATCCCCAACGACCTCGACAACAACGGCGTCCTGGACTACATCATCACCAAGGACTACGTGATGCGTGGGACAGACGTCCAGGGCAGCATCTACTGGGACACGGGAGCGGATGGGAACTTCACTGAGGATGTCGACGAGTACATTCAGGACGTCGTCGTGTATGCGCAGGAGCTGACGACGAAGACAACGCTGGTCATCGAGGCGACGGACGGCACGTTCAGCACGAAGCTGGCCCCCGGTAAGTACAGCCTTTCTGCGCTTGTGTCAGGCGTCAACTTGACGATATCCGAGGGCTTCAATGTGACCGCCGGGGCAAAAGCGACTCCAGCGCTTGGAATCGTCCCCGCTAGCGTGTCGGGATCGATCTCGTACAAGAGCGGAATCGTTGGGGCTGGGGTCGAGTTGATTTTGACCTCGGACGCGGGAATCACATACACAGTCGAGACGGATTCATATGGCAATTACAGTTTCAGTGACCTTCTTGAGGGGGAGTATTCGCTCTCCGCAAACCTGACGGATTCGATGCTCTTCGGGTTCGAGTTCTCTCTGTCAGGGGGAGCCCAGATGATCAAGAACGGCATCCTCTACTCGAAATCTACTGTGCAGGGACAGGCGCTCAGTGGCGGCCTGCCAGTCTCACTGGCATCAGTGATCCTGTTCAACGCATATGACCCGTCCATGGCCGTTACGACCACGACAGACGGCGACGGCAGGTTCGTGGCAGAGCTGCCGAAGGGCGAGTGGACCGCATACTTGAGCTACTATACTGGGACGATTCATTACTCCGGGGCTGCGCTGTTCGACACGTTCGATGCAGACGAGGACCTCGGGCCAATATACATGAGCGAGAGCAGCTCGGTCTCCGGGACCGTCAAGGAAACGCTGTTGCAGACGCTCGGGGAGGAGTTCGTCGTCTTCGAGGCAGCGAACGGCGCTCGGATACCTGTGAAGACAGGAGTCTCCGGCAACTTCAATGTGAAGATTCCGAAGGGGACCTATACCGTCACCTGCTCCAGCATATCCGACAAGGCAATCTACTATGGCCAAGTTGTGATTGACGAAGGATCGGAGACACTGGATTTGCAGGCTAGCTCGGCGATCCTCACTGAAGGCGACATCTACCTGGATAGTGACGCGATCAGCGGGGCGGATGCATCAGACCTTGGCAGATACGCCGAGATCTGGTACACCGTCCCGGGGGGCGCGAAGTTCACGGCGACCGCATCAGCCTCAGGCGAGTTCGCGCTCGTGTATCCGGACAACGCCGAGGTGACGATAGGGGTCGCAGTTCCCGGATATTCTGGCTGGACCGTCACCAATACTTTCGGCGGAGATGTAGACGGCCTTCGCAGGGTCGCGCTTCCCGACGACGTGACGGTGACTGGTCGGCTGACATGTGATGGCGCGGGCGTGATGGGCGTCACGATCGGCTTCATACCGGATTCCTTCCTCATGAGCGCGGTCTACGTTGAGACCGGGCCTGGAGGTTATTACACAGTGCCAGTTCCACCGGGGTCCTACACCGTGACCGTGGAGGACGACACGACGCTTCTCGGCGGAGAGAAATACACGTTCGAGGAGTCTTGGGTGTTCGAACCGACAGGGACACCAGTAACGGTCGACATCGACGCCGTGAAGAAGGTCGAGATATCCGGGACAGTGACCGGCACGTCCACCAGGGTGATCCTGAAGCTCTCCGGGCCAGAGGAAAAGTCCATTTCGATTTCCACAGGCCTCTACAGCGAGTATGTGCTGCCTGGCACATACAGGGTCTATGCGACGGCCACCTCTGGCGCCAACAGGTACGCCAACATCAGCCTCATCGAGGTCACTTACGATTCGAGACAGCATGACTTCCAGCTTGCGCTCGCCCAGGATCTGTCTGGGACAATCACGATCGACGGAGTAGCGACGACCAAGCAGACCACCGTGACGGCAGTTGCCAGCACGGGCGAACAGGTCTCGGTGAAGTCGACACTTCAGGGACAGTACACTCTGGACCTCCCAGCGGGCACCTACGAATTGAGCTATGTCCTAGAGGATTTCTCGTTTGAAGGCACCCAGGTGCTGTTCGCGGAGTATCACGCGGAGGAGACCATCACTGTTCTTGATTCTGCATTGCTCGTCAACCCAAGTCTCACGCTACGCCTGGACAACATGACATTCTCTGGTCAGGTCCTAGGGCCCAACGGTAACCCTGTCCAGGCCCAGATCGAGCTCATAGCGAGCACGGCGTACGGCGAGAGTTCGTCGTTCGTGACTGAAGCTGACGGCTCCTTTTCGGCCCAGGTACAGCCAGGGGACTACACAATCTATGCCTCCAGGATTCAGGACGGGACCGCGTACCTCTCGACGGTTCACTTCACTAGGAACGTTGATTCGGAGATGCAGATCGCCTTGGAGCAAGCATATTTCGCCACAGGAAGGATCACCTTGGGCGGTGCGCCTGCAGACCTGAAGATCACGGTCTCCGGCGGGAACGCGAAGCTGCAGATCGTATCCGACACGTCAGGTTACTTCGAGAAGCTGCTGCCCCCGAGGACTTACACGTTCTCGGCGTTCGAGACGCAGATCGAGAACGGCGTGAGCATCTCATACTCGAGTTCCGAGGGCGTCACCGTCGGGGACACGGATGTCTATGTGACCTTCGACCTCGAAAGGGACACGAAGCGCTCCGTGACGACTTCCTGGGACAGTAAACTCACCCAGACCGCCGCCCCCGGCGTCACCGTGGAGTATTCCTTCACCGTGATGAACACGGGGAACATCGACGACACATACCTGGTCACATTCACAGGGACAGGGTTCAATGTCAATTTCGCCCCGTCTGAGCTGAATTTGAGCTATGGCGCGAACAACCAGACGACAGTGATAGCGCAGGTGACCGCACAGAACGGGACGGCTGCGGGGAACACCAAGGTGAGCTGCCTTGTGCGTTCCAAGACGCTGAGCTCGGTAAGGTCGGATCTCGCTCTCTACCTCAATGTGGCTTCTGTCAAGAGCCTCAAGGTCACAAGCCTCAATGAATCCGAGCCGGTCCTGTCGACCAGCACGATGACCTCATTCCTGGTCAACAACACGGGCAACGCGCCTGATGTCGTCATGGTCCAGATAGCCAATCTAGATATTCTCGCTGCCCAGGGCTGGACGGCCGAGATAATCGATCCGGGGACTGGAGAGGCCACCGACAGCGTTACACTCGTGGCCTCTACGGGGACGGAACTGTCAGTGAAGTTCACCGCAACGCGGTCGACGCCCGACCCGAGCGCGGTCGCACTCGTATTCGCATACTCCAAGGACGCGACTGGCGTGGGAGCGTACGGCTCGGTGCCCGTCCAGCTGCCAGATCTCGCCGTAGGCCCAGGGTACCTTGGAGCCACCAGGAACGACGTCAGGTACGGGACGGACATGGCGGACATCTACGTAGATATCGCGCTGCTCGCGTCACTTGTGGCATTGCTCGTCACATTCTTCCTCTTGAGGAGAATGAAGGGGCTCGGAGGAGGTGCCAAGAAGTGACCTCCGACAAGCTGGTCAGAACGCTCTGCGTCGTCGCCTTCACACTCATGCTCGCGCTGCCCTTGGCCGCATTCCTCGGGCCAGTGGAGAACGCGGGGGCCTACAGCGGTATCACCATCGAGTTCCAGCGCCCAGCGTTCGCGGGCAAGTCTCAGGTCGTCGAGTGCACCGTCAGACTCAGCGGAGGACCCGCTGGGGACGAAGGAGGCAACTACACATACAGGATCGAGCTGACAGCTGACAACTCGACGGGTGCAGTCGCCACACCGAATACCGCCAGCGACCCGAGCGGTTTCTTCAGGTTCAACATCACAATGCCGGGCGAGGCAGGCCAGACCTTGACCGTGACCGTCAACGCTACCAGCAAGAGCACGGAGACCAGGTTGTCCACATCCACGGAGATGAACTTCAAGATCAAGATAGTGGACCCGATCGTCATCACTGCCCAAGTGTTCAACAGTGGCGCCGTGGACGCCAAGAATGCCACGGCCAAGTTCTTCGCCGACGGGGAGCTGCTGGGCACCAGGGTCTTCAATGTGACCGCGGGGAATTCCGTGACGCTGATGTACAACTGGACCTTCCTGAAGATAGACCAGGGCAAGCATGTCGTGACTGTCAAGGTAGATGACGCCAACTCGCTGGTCGAGTTCAGCGACGGGAACAACGTGCTATCGCGGACGATATACGTCGGAGGTCAGGGCAACCCCGCAGGGGCGGTGCTGACCATCGCCGTGATCGTCGCATCGTTCTTCGTCGTGATGACATACTTCCAGAAACCGGGCAAGAAATCTAAGAAGACCTGAGCCGACGACGCACCATTCCAGTATGGGATAATCTCTTATACGGAGCTGTGTCTACTCCGGCCCACAAAAAGGAGCGATACTCTTGTCAGACGATCTGGTGCACTTGAACGACGGCAATTTCGACTCCACGGTGAAGTCATCGAGCAAGATGATAGTGGACTGTTGGGCAGCTTGGTGCGGCCCGTGCAAAATGCTCGCGCCGACCTTCGAGGCTCTTGCGAAGGATTACAAGGGAAAGGTCGTCTTCGGCAAGCTCGACACGGACGAGAGCCCGAAGGTCGCCATGTCGTTGGGCATACACAGCATCCCGACGCTGCTATTCTACAAGGACGGCAAGCAAATCGACAGGATGACGGGAGCCCACCCGCGTGCGAACATCGAGGCGATGATCAAGAAGCACTTCTCGTGAGCTAGCCCTTCCTCAGGACCTCTTCGATCTTCTCGTGAAGGTTCCTTGTACTGGTAGCGACAGCCACCTCTCCCCTCGTCTTCTCGAGGAGGCTCCTGGCGACATCCTGTTTGTGTCTCAGAGGGACGATCGCTTCCGGATAGTCGAACCTCATCATAGCCGAGTATATGTCCTCCATCATCTCCAGGAATTGATTCGCACGCAGGACCTTGCCGGATTTGAGTTCGTCAAGGCAGAATCTTCGCAGCTCTCCGACGCTGTCTCCGAGGCCCAGCAGATAGGGCACGTTGCCCACACCGAGGTCCTGAGGGGACGGGACGTCCCCATCGTCCAGGATCGATTGCACGATGCCCGCCTCCGCGTACTCCTGGAAGGCGTTCTCAACGTATCCGGCGTTTGCGAACTCAGGGTGCTCTGCAAGAACGCCCCAGAGCTTCGAGACCTCTTTCCTGAGCTCCGAATACTCCGTCTTTCCATCCTTGCCCTTGTGGAGGCCCCTCAGTATGCTCCCCGCGGCTCTCACAATCGCCCTGGAGGATTTGAGGGCGATCTCTCTGACCTTGTCCTTCTCGTCCAGATCTGCCTCTATCCTCGTCACGACCTTCTCAAGGTTCTTCAAGTGCCGCCTCTCCTTACCCGTTCCATCCTCGCCACCTTCGCATCGAGGATGACCTTCTTCGCAATGTCATGTCTGACGTGTACCCTGCCCTTGACATACTGCAGCGAGTTTTCCGCGATCTGCTCGGCGTCTTCAATCTCATCTGCGATGCCGACGAGGCCGACCGATCTCGAGGTCGTTGTGTAGACCTTCCCGTCCTTCTCGTTGACGCTAGCGTAGTAGAGGAGCGCGCCCGTGTTCGCAATAGCTCTTTCGTCGACGGTTATCTCCTCACCGGAGAGGGACTTGATGCCGTATCCTTCGGGAACCACGTACTTGCACACCGAGGACTTGGGCATGAACCTGGCGTCTCCATTGGACAACCTGCCGTCAGCAATACGCTGACAGATGTTCACGAAATCGCTCTCGAGCAAGGAGAGCACATTCATCGCCTCGGGATCCCCGAAGCGAGCGTTGAATTCTATCACCTTCGGGCCTTCCCTCGTTAGCATGAACTGACCATAGAGCGCACCATGATACTCACTGCCCTCCTTCTTGAGGGCCTCGACGACGTCTTCCATGATCTTGACAGCGCTCTCGTATTCGTTCTTTTGGAGGAACGGGAGAAGACCGCCTTTCTGAGAGTACGAGCCCATTCCACCTGTGTTGGGCCCCTGATCCCCCTCGAATGCTCGTTTGTGGTCCTGCACCGCGGGCATCGGAACGACCTTACTGCCGTCGCAGAACGCCTGTATCGTGAACTCCTCCCCGATGAGCTTCTCCTCTATCACTATTCGCGCGGAGCCTCCTATCCTCTTCGCGAACACCTCGTCTGCATATGCTAGGACATCTCCGTTGTTCATCATGTGCTCCCCGAAGACCTTGACGCCCTTTCCTCCGGTGAGACCAATGGGCTTCACGACCACGCCGGTTCCCAGCTCGTTGAGGGCTAGTTCGACGTCGCGCGTGCTGTCGGCGATTTTGAACTTGATGGAACCCCTGACCTTGTGCTTCATGAGCAGCTCTCTCATGAAGCTCTTCGAAGTTTCGATCCTAGCAGCCGACTTGCTCGGACTGGCTGTAGGTATGCCCGCCGCTTCCAGCCCGTCTGCCAAGCCAACCTCGAGCGGCGCCTCAGGGCCTATGACTGCGAGTTCCGTCCGGTTCGCCTTCGCGAATTCAACCACTCTGGGAACGTCGCTCTCGTCAACGAGATGATACGTTTCAGCGGCTCTGCATATTCCAGGATTCTTGTTCTTAAGGCAGGCAAAAACATCCGCTCCGGAGCGCACCAGGGCGGACACGATCGCGTGCTCCCGCGCGCCTCCCCCGACTGCCAGCACTCTCATCGTATGCGACCGTGCGGGGCATCAGGTTCGAGTCATATGAACATGTCTGTCCATGGAGCAGACAGGGTTTTCTGGCTACGCCCATCGCTGGCAAATCATTTAAGACGAACAACCCTATGCCCACCTCGATGAAGTACTCTGGCCTCGTCGGCGAAATGTTGGACAGGGCCAACGCTCAGCTTGGAGACGTCATCGAGGTCCGAAGGGGCAATGAGGTCCATGTGGGCATCCTGATGCCGCATCATGATTTCAGCAGCGAATCAATCGTCACGCTCAAACTCCCGAACGGATACAACATGGGCATTCGTTTGGACGAGAAGTCCAAGGTGAAGGTCGAATCCAGAAGAGAACCGAAGGAACGCAAGAAACAGGTCCTTCCGCACGACCCCGCCAAAAAGGACATTGCGGTCATCAGCACTGGAGGGACGATAGCCTCGTATGTCGACTACAGGACCGGTGCAGTTCACCCCGCGATATCCGCTGAGGAACTCGTCTTCTCGGTGCCTGAGCTCTTGGACCTAGCGAACGTCCGCGCCAAAGTGCTGTACTCGATACTCAGCGAGAACATGAAGGTGACTCACTGGCAGGGCCTGGCCAGGGCGGTTGCGGAAGAACTCAACTCGGGCGCTGTAGGTGTGATCGTGCCTCACGGCACCGATACGATGGGCTTCACGTCCGCAGCGCTGGCTTTCATGCTGAGGAATCTCACTGGGCCGGTCATATGCGTCGGCGCCCAAAGGTCGTCCGACAGGCCGTCCTCAGATGCAATCATGAACTTGCTGGCCGCGACCAGGTTGTGCGTGGACAGTGACCTCGGTGAGGTCGTCGTGCTCATGCACGGGGAGTCCTCGGACAGTTACACTCTAGCTCACAGAGGCACGAAGGTCAGGAAGATGCACGCGTCCAGGCGAGACGCGTTCAGGAGCATCAACTCAGAGCCGATCGCTAAGATCGAGGGGCCACAGATCGAGTTCATCTCGGAGCACACGGGACGCTCCAAGGGGCCGGTGGAGCTCAAGGACAAGATCGATGGCCGGGCTAGCATGCTCCATTTCTATCCAGGATTCGAGGCGGACCACTTCGACCTTATCGCCAACCACGTGAAGGGAGTTGTGATCGCGGGGACTGGTCTCGGGCATGTGTCCGAGGAGATACTCGGCTCTGTCACCCGTGCGGTCGACAAAGGGGTTCATGTGTACGTGACGACTCAGTGTCTTTACGGAGCGGTGAACCTGAACGTGTACTCAACGGGAAGGGACATGGTGACGGCAGGCGCGATTCCGCTTGGGGATATGCTCCCGGAGACCGCATATGTGAAGCTGATGTGGGCCATGGGCCAGACGGATGACCCTGAGGAAGTGCGAAAGCTGATGCTCACCAACATCGCGGGCGAGTTCACTACAAGGAGGTTCGTCTGAGTTGGACTATCGTTCCCTAGGGCTCAAGGTCGGCATCGAGATACATCAGCAGCTCAGCACTGGTAAGTTATTCTGCGATTGCCCGTGCGACTTCTCCGACGACCACCACAAGGAGATCGTGAGGAGGCTCAGGCCTACACAGAGCGAATTGGGGGAGATCGACAGGGCAGCTCTTGAGGAGTCCGAGCGCAAGATGCACTTCAGGTACCAGACGGTGCCGTTCTCCTGCCTGGTCGAGGCAGATGAGGAGCCTCCGCACGATGCCAACAAACGGGCCATCGAGGCTTCGCTCGAGATGTCCTCGCTCATGGGCATGAAGGCAGTAGACGAAGTGCACTTCATGCGGAAGATCGTGATCGACGGTTCGAACACGGGAGGGTTCCAGAGAACCGCGCTCATCTCGACTGGCGGCTCGATCATGGTCGGGGACAGGAAGATCGGCATAAGCACACTCTGCCTCGAGGAGGACGCCGCGAGGAAGATCGTGGAGCGTGGCAGCGAGGTCACATACAGGCTCGACAGGCTTGGCATACCACTCATCGAGATAGCCACCGACCCTGACATGGCGACCCCCGAGGAGGCGAAATATGTCGCGGAGAGGATAGGCGCGTTGCTCCGCGCGACCAAGAAGGTTAGGCGGGGGATCGGCACGATTCGAGAGGATCTGAACATATCGGTCTCTGGTGGTGCCAGGGTCGAGATTAAGGGCGCCCAGGAGCTGCGTCTTATTCCCGTGTATGTCGAAGAGGAGGCGAAGAGGCAGATCGCATTACTGGATGTCAAGCGGATTCTTCGCGAGCGAGGCGCGAAGTCTTCATCGCTGGATATCAAGGACATCTCGCCGCTTTTCCGGGTGACCAAATGCAAGGTGCTGAAAGGTGCTCTCGAGGAGAAGGGCCGCATCCTCGCTATCAGGTTGCGGAAGTTCGCAGGGACATTAGGCCCTTCGGAGAACGGTGTGAATCGGCTTGGCCCAGAGCTCGCATCGCATGCGCGCGTGGCAGGTGTTAAGGGCCTGTTCCACTCTGATGAGCTCCCGGGCTATGGCGTCACGATGACTGAAGTCGAGGATACCCAGTCCGCGCTCGAGGCCGAGCCAGAAGACGCCTTTGTGATGGTCGCTGATGCGGTCGAGAAGGCGATGGCCGCGCTGGCTAGGATAGTGGATCGCGCGAACGCTGCCATTGAGGGCGTTCCCGAGGAGACGAGGGATCCGCTTCCGGACGGGCACACAGTCTACAGCCGCCCGCTTCCGGGGAAGGACAGGATGTATCCGGAGACTGACGTTAAGCCCATCCTAGTGAACGAGGCAGTGCTCGAGAGCATCAAGCTCAACCTGCCTGAGCTGCCTGAGGAGAAGGTCTCGAGATTCGTCAAGGAATTCGGCATAAGCAAGGAGCAGGCCGATTCCCTTGTGAAGTCCGGTTACGAGGATGAGTTCGAGTTACTGGCAGGCGGCTTCGGAAGCGCGCAGGTCGTTGCCAGGATCTACCTGAACACGTTCCCTGAGTTGGAGAAAGCCGGCGTGAACCCTTCGTCGCTCAGCCTTGATGTGATGAAGGACATCCTCACGAATCTGAAGGCAGGGGCCTTCGCGAAGGAGGCGATCCCCGACATACTGACATCTGTGCTTCAGAACGGGCACAGTGTGGAGAGGGCGACTGAGACGCTCGGGGTCGAGAAGGTCGACCTGGACTCGGTCAGAGCGGTCTGCGACAGGCTGGTCAGGGAGAAGGAGAAATTCATCAGAGATCGCGGCGAGGAGAGCCTCGGCCCGATTATGGGCCTGGTGATGAAGGAGCTCCGAGGCAAGGTGGACGGTAAAGTCATCAGCGAGATTTTGCGCGAGAGGATAAAACAGCTCCTGACTTGACATGTTTGTCGTCTAGCATCGTCAGGAAGTTCTTACAGTATTCGATCGCTGCGCCGGGACTCGTCTCCTGGGCCGACAAAAATCGCTTGCAGAGCTCGTCGAGGTCCTCAGCGTCGTTGTACTTGTGCCTCTTGTTCTGGTCCAACGTCTTCCACCTGTGCTATTGCTCTCACTACTACGAGAGCCCTAATAAGATTTGTTCCGTAGTTATCCGTTCTGGGAATACCTCAGTTTGAAGCGATAAGCGAAGATGGACTCGAAGAACATGCGTTGTTCTTCGAGCATCACTGACTCGTATCTTTCCCTGGCGGCTCTGACCACTGACATGAGCCCGCCAGCCGACGACAGGATCATGTAAATCCGGCCGCCAGGAGCCAGATGCCTCCAAGCCTCCTGGAGGAACTTCAGTGCCACTTCAGCCCCATCCTCGCCTCCCGACCAGGATTTCTCGATCCAGCTAGTGGTTCGCGTGGAGTCAGGCAAATACGGAGGGTTGAAGACGATGATATCGAAATTCCCCTTTACATTCTGAAAAAGGTCGCTTTTTACGGTTTCGATCCTGACGCCGTTCGCAACGGCATTCCTTCGAGTGCATTCGACTGCGTGCGGATTGATGTCAGCCGCTGTGACTATCGCCCCTGCCTTGGCTGCATGTATGGATATGAGGCCAGTGCCCGGCCCAATCTCAAGCATCGACTCGCCGGGTTTCGGGTCGACCACTCTGAGGAGCAGGTACGAGTCGTCACTAGGGTCGTACACCTCGTCTATGACTTCGATGTCTATGGTCTGGTCTAGTTTCACGAGCGGGGAAGGGAGCGCATCGAGCTTAAGGTTTTACTAGGCGAAGATAATCTCCCGCGCAATCGTACGGGAGCGAATGCATGGAGCCCTGGGTTCTGACCGTTCTTGCAGCAATCATCGTTGGTAGTGCATACTCTTGGCTAAAACGCGCCAATTTCGCGGTGATAACGTGTGCAGCCTGTGCAGTCGCTTTCGTAGCTGTCCTGGTAGTCCAGGAAAACACGGCGTCTGCGGCGCTTAACGAGGTGGCGTTCGAGCCCAATGACCTGACCCATCCCTCGAGGCTGTACACCGTTCTCACCTCGATGTATAGCCACGTTTCGCTTGAGCACATCCTCTTCAATGTCCTGGCCCTGATATTCATCGGTGTGTTCCTCGAGCAGTCGATAGGTACGCGCCCGTTCGTGGTGATATACTTCGTGGCTGGCCTGGCGGGCACTCTCGCTTTCGCTGCTGCCAATTGGAGCACTCCATACCAGGGAGCTGTGGGCGCATCGGGAGCCATCAGCGGCATCCTCGGGGCTGCTGCCAGGTTGTATCCAAATGAGCGCTTCAGCCTGATGGCCTTGATACCGATGCCATTGTGGGTCCTGTCGATCATATTCGTGCTCATTCAGCTGTTGATTGCCTTCTCATATAGCGACATCGCATGGGAAGCGCATGTCGGTGGCCTCGCTGCAGGATTCCTCATCGCGCCGGTGATTGTCAGAACCCCTCTCCACCGACGCGTCAAGCGCATGGTATCGCTTTCCTCGCTCAGGAAGCTCGCTACAACTCCCGAGCTGAAATCCATCATGAGGCGGATCGAGGATGAGGAGGTGCCCGATGTCAGAAGCGCATGGATCGAGCACTTCTTGTCTAAGGCCACTTGTCCGCAATGCGGTTCTAAGCTGAAGGTGTCGCGCGAGGCCGTCGTGTGCCAGAAGGGACATATCCTATGACTGCGGGGACCGGTGTGCCCTCTGTGCGTGTGATAATGCCGGGATTCATCGACCGTGATGGAACTACGATCGTAGACGCATCTTCGACTGTCACTTTCGTGGAATTTGGAAAGCATCGACTGATTGTGGACACTGGCAGCCCCCGCGACTGGCCGAAGATTGCAGATGAGATGAAATCGCTCGGGATCAGTCCCGATTCTATCGGGTACATCATCAATACGCATCTTCACATCGACCACATCGGATGCAACGAGAAATTCAGAAAGGCCAAGTTGTTTGCTCACAGCTTGGAGGATCCCCCCGTTGGGATCCTGCGGATCAACGATCGAATGACCCTGTTTCCCGGCGTGGAGATTGTCCCAACTCCAGGCCATACGGCCGGAAGTCTCTCGGTGTTCGTCGCCGGAGAGAGACGGTATGTGATGGCGGGCGACGCGCTGCCCACGAAAGAGAACTACATCCATCAGATCCCGCCCTCCCTCAACATAAGTAGAAAGCTCGCTCTGAGGAGCATGGAACTGATTCTCTCGTGGGCAGAAGTTGTTGTCCCAGGACACGGCTCGCCGTTCGAAGTCATCGGAAAGAAGTAAGTCGGTTGAGCGCAATCACCACCGGTCATGACCGTCCCAACATCGATTATGGTAGAATGTCCCGTATGCAAGGGAGAGACCCTGCACGAAGTGCTGTCTGGGAAGATAGGCGGAAAGGCGCAAACCGTCCTGGAGTCGACTGTCAAGTGCAAGGAGTGCGGGCATATCCACCACTCATTGTTGAAGGCGGAGAAGCCAGTGGAGCTCCCGGTTGTCATAAGCTGGCTTGATAAGTCTCGAAGGTCGTCTCTGACCCTCGGCCCTGATGAGGTCCTGTCGGTCGAAGACGAGGTCATGTGCGGGGACGAGCAAATCATCGTCACATCCATCGAGTCGAAGGGCGCACGGGTTGGAAGGGCCAAGGCGCGCGACATACAGACGGTCTGGGGGAAGCTGTTCGATAAGGTGCGGGTCCCGTTCTCCGTAAGCCATGTCAGCAAGACCTACTCAGAGCACATCCTGGCTGTGCCAGATGAGGAGTTCTACGTCGGGGACATACTCAAGGTCGGAAGGCACGAAGTTGTCATCCACTCGATCAAGATAAAGGAAAAGTCCCTGAGGATGGGTGGAGCGAGGGCGAGGGACATCGTCCGCGTGTACGCCAATATCGTGAGGAAGACCTCGTATTGAGTCGCTGCGACCCATCAGGATTTAGCCTCGAGTCGCGATTCATGTTCTCGTGCCCGACTACGAATCCGAGCGGAACAATCTCGTCGACAACCTGAGGAGAAGGGGCTACATCTCAAGCCCGGCAGTCGATCATGCGATGAGGCATGTTCCTCGTGAAGAGTTCCTTCCAGAGGACTTGAAGGAAGATGCATACGTCGATTCTCCCCTCCCGATCGGCGAAGGCCAGACGATATCAGCACCTCACATGGTGGCGATCATGGCGGAGCAACTCGACCTCAAAGAAGGGATGACGGTCCTGGAGATCGGTGCTGGTTCGGGCTACCACGCGGCTGTGTGCGCCGAGATAGTCGGTCCTGAGGGTCACATCTACACGATCGAGAGGATCGCGGATCTTGCGACATTCGCAGAAGCAAACTTGAAGCGAACAGGTTATGGCAAGAACGTCACGGTGATCTTCGCAGACGGCACTAGAGGATTGCCGGAGCATGCGCCCTACGACAGAATCTTCGTCGCTGCTGGCGCCCCTGATATACCCTCCCCACTGACGGAGCAGCTGGCCGATGGGGGAAAGCTGCTCGTCCCAGTCGGAGGGCGCTATTACCAGGATCTGATACGCGTTGAGAAGAGGGGAGAGAAACTGGTGAAGGAGAATCTGGGCGGATGCGTCTTCGTCCCGCTCATAGGAGAACACGGTTACCAGTGAGCCGCAGCTTCAGATGTACTTCAGTATGCCACGCAAGTCCTTCTCGTCCACAACGGCGTCCGCGCTCTCTCTAACGTGCTCATCGGAGGGCATGAACGCGATGCCCATTCCGGATCTCTCGAACATCGTGACGTCGTATCTCGAGTTCCCGATGCTGACAACCTCCTCTCTCGGGATGTCGAGCCTCTTCGCCACATCGGTGACGGCGTCTCCCTTGTCCATCAGGCGAACACGCAAGATACCTTCACCGGAGAGTCTTCCGCGATTGTCCGTGACCAATCCGTTGGCCATGTCGATATCTACACCGAGCTCATCAGCGATCCTCTCTGCGAGCAGGTCGATGCCAGCGGAAACTATGGCTGTCTTGATGCCTCTGTCCCTCAGAGCCCTGATCGTGTCGTGAGCCCCGGGCATGAGAGGCACTTCGGACAGTATGCTCTGTATCTTGGAGACCGTGATCTCGGGATCCTTGGCCACCCACAGTTGGATGTCTCGTCTAATGAATTCGAGATCATCGATCTCACCCCGCAGATACGCATACAGGGAGTGGTCGTTGTTGACCCCGAACCGGCGATGGACGAACACCCATGAGCTCTCAGCGTCTGCCAGGACCCCGTCCATGTCGAACACGACTAGTCTGGCCACGGGGCACGGATGGCGGAAAGTCTTATTAAAATGACGTTCTGCAACATATCGGGTGGTGAAGCGTGACTTCATGCAATTGCAGCGCTCTGGCGCTACTTGTAGCCGAAAGTACGTAGTATTCCGGCACCCGTGGAGTAATAGACGCCGGTGAAGGGAGTCGTCTTCCACCTTGAATCTGACCTCCCCCCTGAAGCGAAGTTCCTCCTTGAGGATTTCAGATTGGCAGTCAACAACGCCATCCGAGCTGCCATTGGATTGCGGGTGACATCCAGGAATGCCCTCTGCAAGCTTGCCTACAGGGATTTCCGTCAGGATTTCCCTAGGATGTATGCCCAGCATCTCCTCTCTGCATTCGAGGTCGCGGCAAGCGTTCTGAAGAATCATCGCAGGCGCCTCAGAAACCGGGTCGACGCTCGAATCCCTTACATCAGGCGGCTGATGATGAAGGCCGAGAACCAGGCGTACAAACTGGACCGTAAGTCAGGGATCATTGCTCTCCCCATCCGAGCGAGATGCCACGTCGAGTTGAAACTTCTCATAAGCCAGTATCATCGGAAGTATCTGGATGACACTGGGCTCGCCCTCGGATCTCTGACCGTTCTCCCGGACAGGGTGATTGTTGCGTTCAGAAAGGATGTACCTCTTGCCTACGTCACAGAATCCGTGCTGTCCATTGACACGAACGAGGGCAGTCTGGACGGAGTGCTAGCGCACCGTAACGAAGCAGAAGTCGTCAGAACCAACTTCGCCGAAGTGGCAATCATCCAGCAGCGTCATCATGACCGTCGCAAGAGGCTCCAGAAGAAGAAGGCGCATGACAGGCACACAAGCAGGCGCCTCTGCAAGAGGGAAGGTAGGAGAGAGCATCACCGGGTCGAGTACAGAATGCACCAAGTCGCGGACTCAGTTATTTCGCTCGCTCAGAAACACAAATCCGTCATAGTCCTCGAAGATTTCAAAGGAATGAAGTACAAGAAGAACAAGGACTTGAATCGACGCCTGAGCATGTGGCCAAGAAGGAAGCTCCACCAGATCATCGAGTACAAGGCAGCGTGGAGAGGGATCCCCGTCGTCAAGGTGGATCCTAGATACAGCAGCAGAAAGTGCCCGATATGTGGGAGGATACAAGATTCCCGAATGGGCGCTGTGTTCGAATGCGAGTGCGGATGGCATCTCGATAGGCACATCAACGCCAGCATCAACCTGCTGCAGACAGCTATCTCCAAGGGATTGGAGGTGGCAGGGGGTCTACGGTTCGACCCCGGCGCGTTCCAGCAT
>MGWC01000027.1 GCA_001800815.1 Euryarchaeota archaeon RBG_19FT_COMBO_56_21 | reverse complement strand
CTTGCACACACCGCCCGTCAAACCATCCGAGTTGGGTCCAAGTGATGTTGTCTCTGATTGGGACGCTAGAACTTGGGTTCAGCAAGGGGGGTTAAGTCGTAACAAGGTATCTGTAGGGGAACCTGCAGATGGATCACCTCCTACGCATAAACGGAGGGGCACTACCCCTCCACCAAACCATGGTAGGGTTCCAAGCACCTAAGACTGCGTATCTGTCATCGAACGACCATCGCCTTATTTTTATTCAAATCGAGCGAAGAGCGTACGCCCTGTGCGCATTATTTGAAGATGATGAGAAAGAAAGAGGTTTCGGGAAGGGGTTTGTCGAATTCCTTTAGACTCAAGGCTTCTTCCGGGCCATCACCATCATCAGGGCCAAGAGCGCGACGATGACGATCACAAGGATCATCGTTATCATGCCGTATGTCCCGCCCGTATCCGCCTTGTTCTCTACCCGGTCGATCTGCTCCTGGAAGTCGTCGAGCTGGCTTTGCAGATTGACGAGCGTCAGGTTCAACGCGGCCATCGCGGCGGTCTGCTCTGCACCCATCGCCGTGAGCCCAGCTATGACTCCATTCAGCTGCAGCTGCAGTCCGTTCGCAACGGCCCTGAGCGCAGTCAAGTTCGCGTCCTGGGTAGACAACTGTGACTGAAGCTCCACGATTTGTGCCTGGACATCCGCGAGCTCCTGCTCGATCGCTGCGATCCTCTCCTCGACGGAAAGCGACGAAACGGTCACAGTAACCGAGTCCTCCACGACTTTCATGTCGTAGTCATAGCCATGGGCGGTCAGTGTGTGCACACTCCCGTCCGGTAGCAATGACGTGTCCCAGAGGAAGGTCCAGCTACTGCCTGACCACTGTGTCTCGATGCGGGCTCCATCCACGAGCAGGTCCATCGACATGAACCAAGACCAGCCAACATTGTTCCTTATCATGACCCGGACCTCGACGACACCGCTCACAGTGCTGCCATCACCAGGGGATACGATTGCCAGCTCAGTGAGACCTGTGACATCCAACGGGAGAATCGCCTCGACGCTGGCTAGGGTCGAGCTGCCGTCCCATCCACCTGCAGTGATAATGAACCCGTCCGAGGTCACGACTGCGTTCAGGAAGGCTCGCGGGTTCCACAAGCTGACGTCAGCTGGCTCCCATTCATCAGCGACAAAGTCATACCTCTCGATCGAGGTGAGGCTGATTGTAGTGCTCGGCCAGGCCCAGAAGTCAGTCCCGCCCAGCGCGTAGGCATAGCCATTGCTCCCCATGACAAGTCCGAACGAGTGTCTGGGAGTTGCCAAGTCACCGCCATCAGACCAAGTGTTGGTCACGGGGTTGTAGAAACTGGTCGTGCCGACTGGACCTCCCCAGTCGCTTCCACCAGCCACCATGATCTCGGTCGCACTCACGAACATGACGGCGGGACCCCATCGTGGATCCAGCAGATCCGCGCCATAACTCCACTTCGCTCCAACGGCGTCAGGATCGTAGATGAGCGTGTAGTTGATGGCATCAGTCGAGGCTGTCCAGCCGCCGACTACGAAGATACGTCCATCTGCACCGCACGCGGCACCGCCCATGTAGCTGTCCGCGGGCATCGTCATATCCGTTGCCCAGGTCGATGTCGCTGGGTCGAATATCTGCACTCCTCTGTACACGTTTCCAATTGTGAAGTTGAAACCGCCGAACACATAGATCTTGCCGTCATGGCCCAGAGCGGAAGCTGGCATGACTACTCCAGCTGTCATCTCGGGCCCGTAGGTCGTTGCTCCCGTTGCCGGGTCATAGATCACAACGGTGTCCAGCGCTCTATTGAAGGCTCCGTAGTCATTCGATCCTCCGAAAATGTATATGAGGCCATCATCACCCATCACAACGCCCGATCCCGCGCGTGGGACTGCGAGACTCGGAAGATCCGTGCGCACTTCCACCGGTTCCGCAGCAACACCTGGAACAAACGCCATCAGAAGAGCTGATAGCATCAGAGTTGCACATGAACCAGCGAACGCTCTGCTTAGACGTTCTCCTAATATCATGTTCCCTATCCCTTCTACCTGAAAGTGATTCAGGTAATCGACAAATAGCATCTGATGATATTTATAAGTAAGCATGATATAGATTCGCTTCACGAGAACCGTGAGCATCCGGTCGCACCTTTTCTGATTTGCAGTTCTTCGCCTCCCGCCTTGAACAATAGTCAACATGATTAAGGCGAGTTGGCAAAAGATATCAAGCGTCAAGAGCGGGCGAGCGACGGAATTTCAAGCATGTTTCCTAATGTTCTTATACCACGGCATAATACGCAGAGCTGTGGGATCATCCGCGGGCTCTGGCCTCGTTTTATGCCGAGCCCGCGAGGGTACACGGTGATGCTCTGACCAGGGAAGAGATAGCATGATGATTCTGAAGATGAAGAAGGAGGACCTCTCCACCTTCCTCGACGCCGTCAAGGAATGGGGGGAGTTGTGGGGTCCGACGAAGAAGGATGGCAAGGTCTCGTTCTCGAAGGTCGACTCGCTCTCGCAGATGGACCTGAAGGCGACGAGGACGATCATACCGCCGAAGAAGTTCCTCTACCCGCCGAGGTTCACGATGTTCGATTTCGACGAGAACGGATATGTCGAGAGGACAGGCGACGTCCCGAAGAGGATCCTGTTCGGGATACACCCGTGCGACATACACGGTGTTGTGATCATGGACAAGCTGTTCCTCGAAACATACAACGACCCATACTACAGGGAGAGGCGCGAGAAGACCCTCCTGCTGGGCCACAGCTGCATACCGGACGAGAAGTGCATGTGCATCGCGACCGACACGGACTTCATCGCCGAGGGCTTCGACCTGTTCTTCACTGACCTCAAGATGTCGTATCTGGTCTGGGTCGGATCGACGAAGGGCCACGACCTGATCAGGATGAAGCCCGAGCTGTTCAGCCGCGCGCTGGACAAGAGCGACATCCTGAACTACACAGCGTACCGCAAGTGGAAGAACACCCAATACAAGACCATGGTGGACTTCACCGGCATGCCCGACATATTCGAGCTCGGCTACAGCAGCCAGGTGTGGGACAAGCTCGGCGACAAGTGCCTCTCGTGCGGGCAGTGCAGCATGGTCTGTCCGACCTGCAACTGCTACAACGTCGTGGACGACGTGGAGCTGGGCTCGATCGAGGGCACGAGGGATCGCTTCTGGGACAGCTGCATGTTCAGGGAGTACTCGCTGGTCGCTGGAGGACACAACTTCAGGGAAAAGAGAGCCGACAGGCTGAGGCTCTGGTACACCCACAAGCTGCAGGCGTACATAGGCGAGTTTGGAAAGCCGGCCTGCGTCGGGTGCGGCAGATGCGTCGCAACCTGTCCTGTAGACATCAACGTGGTCACTGTTGCCGATGCGCTCAAGGAGCAGGAGGTGGGCAAATGAAGAAGATGTGCGTAGTCCTGGAGGACAGGGAGATACGAGACAACCCGTTCACCCCTGACATGTTCAGGATCGTCCGCAGGTACCCGTTGACGAACGACGTCAACTTCTACCAGGCCCGTCCAGTCGATGTGGAGGAGGCTTTGAAGTTCGACTACAAGCCCGGGCAGTTCGTCATGATGTCTCTAATCGGCGAGGGTGAAGCGCCCTTCTCCCTGAGCTCCACGCCGTCCCGGCCGGGGATGCTGGAGTTCTGCATCAGGAACGTCGGTACCCTGACGAGCACGCTGCACGGGATGAAGGAGAACGAGACCGTGGGCATCCGTGGACCCTACGGGAACGGCTTCCCCATCGACAAGATGCTCGGCATGGACATACTCATAGTCGCAGGCGGCCTGGGAGCAGCGCCCCTGCGGTCGTTGCTGCTGTACATCCTGGACAACAGAGATCAGTTCGGAAAGCTGACATATCTACACGGCGCGAGGCTGCCCGGTGAGATGCTGTTCAGGGAGGAATTCATCCAGCTCAAGGACAGGGAGGACCTGAACTGCCTGCTCGCGGTGGACAAGGACGATACCGGCAAGTGGCCATACAAGGTCGGAGTCGTCACCGAGCTGTTCAAGGACCTCGGGCCTGTGGACGGCAAGAACACCTTCGGAGTGATCTGCGGTCCGCCCGCGATGTACAGGTTCGTGACGCCCCATCTGGTCAAGCTGGGCATACCCAAGCACCAGATCCTCATGACGCTCGAGAGGCGCATGAAGTGCGGTGTCGGCAAGTGCGGGCACTGCGCTATAGAATATCTGTACACTTGTATCGACGGCCCGGTGTTTTCTTACTGGGACGTTCTCCACATGAAGGAGATCATAGGGAGGGGTGTAAGTGACAAGACAATCGCCTAAGGTAGGCGTCTACGGATTCACTGGATGCGCGGGCGACCAGCTCATGATACTGAACTGCGAGGACCAGCTGGTGGACCTGTTCGGAGCCACGGAGATACGCTCGTTCCTGATGGCCAAGAGCGACAACCACGAGGGTGAGCTGGATGTGGCGTTCGTCGAGGGGTCCATCTCAACGGACCACCAGGAGAAGAAGCTGAAGGACATCCGGGCACGCTCGAAGGTGCTCATCGCGATAGGCGGCTGCGCGTGCGTCGGTGGACCCCAGGCGATGATGGTGGGAGACGGCAAGTGGGAGGAGCGGTTCAAGAAGGTCTACGGCAACGCCAAGATCACCGTGGCGAAGCCGAACGAGGCCAAGCCGATCGACGCGATCGTCAAAGTCGACATATACATACCAGGCTGCCCCATCGACAAGTCGGAGTTCTTGAACGCGGTGTCGAAGCTCGTTGCCGGGAAGCACCCGTACCTCTACCAGTTCCCCGTCTGCAATGAATGCAGGTGGAAGGAGAACCCGTGCATACTGTACGCCGGCAAATTCTGCGGCGGCCCGCTCACAAAGGCGGGCTGCGGAGCTATATGCCCGACCCTCGGGCTGCCATGCGTCGGTTGCTGGGGTCCGACGGACGACCTCAATGTCACATCCGAGTACCAGCTCCTGAAGGAGAAGGGCTACGACCCCGACGAGGTCATGAAGAAGCTCAGGAAGTTCGGAGGGGCGAAGCTGGCTGAGCTCGTGAAGGACATCGAGAAGAAGGGGGCGAAGGCATGAGGGAGCTCAGCGTCGAGAACCTAGCAAGGGTCGAGGGACACGGCGGCATCACTGTCACGCTCGACGGCAAGAAGGTCAAGAGCGTCACACTGGACGTTCACGAAGGTCCGCGGCTGATCGAGCAGCTCGTGAAGGGAATGAGGCCCGAGGACGACCTCAATGTCATCCCGAGGATCTGCGCCATATGCACCCTCTCGCACAGATACGCCGCCATAAGGGGGCTCGAGAAGGCGCTCGCGATCAAGCCATCTGAGAAGACCCAGCTCACGAGGGACCTGATGATGCTAGGGGAGAACGTGGAGAGCAATTCGCTGCACACCATGCTGCTGGCTCTGCCGGACTTTCTGGGATACCCGTCTGCGATTGCGATGCTGAACGACTACGCGGACGACGTCAAGCGCGCCCTGCGGCTCAAGAAGTTCGGGAACCGCGTGATGGAGATCACGAGCGGTAGGATAGTCCACGGCGAGAACCCAGTCGTGGGAGGGTTTGGGAAGTACCCGAGCAAGAAGGCCCTCGAGGAGATCAAGGTGAAGTCGCGGGAACTGATCCCGGACGCCATCAGAGTCATCGAGCTGTTCGGTTCCCTCGAGTATCCCGCGTACTCTGAGGCCGAGTCGCTATTCATGTCCGTGAACGCACCGAAGAAGGAATACGGATTCGCGGGCGACACGATACTCGTATCCAACGGGAAGGAGACCAGCGCTGAGGACTACAAGAAGCTCACAAACGAGCGCGTGGTCACCCACTCTTTCGCGAAGCGCTCGCTGTACCAGGACAAGCCGTTCACGGTCGGCGCGAACGCGAGGATGATCAACATGGGCAAGCGCCTGGACGGCCAGGCCGCGGACTTCTTCAAGGAGCACTACAGCGACAAGTGGCTCAAGAACCCGCTCTACAACGACCTCGCACAGGCCATCGAGGAGCTTTGGTCTCTCGAGCACATGCCCGAAGTCTGCGACAGGATTGGCTCGCTCGAGGACACGCCGATAGAGAAGCCAACGAGGACGACTGGCTCCGGAACAGGCGCGGTCGAGGCTCCCAGGGGCACTCTCTATCACCACTACGATATCAAGGACGGGCTGATCGACGTAGCGGACATCATCACGCCGACCGCCCAGAACCTGGACGACATCGAGAAGCACATGAAGCTCACGGCCGAGCGGATGCTCGCTGATGACAAGAAGGACGAAGAGGTCCGACTGGGCCTCGAGATGGTGGCGAGGGCATACGACCCATGCATAAGCTGCGCAACGCACATGGTGACTCTGAAGCGGATTTGAAGTCGCGGCTCGAGAAGATCGCCGGCAAAGGCAAGGTCTATGTTCTCGGGCTGGGGAACACCGACAGGGCTGACGACGGGGCGGGGATCCTCGTCGCCGAGTCCCTGAAGAAACACTTTCCATCGAATTCTTTCTCCGAGCATGACGGAGTCGAAGGCATCGTGCTCGACATCTCCGAGAAGAAGGAGATATCGACCATCCTTTTCGTCGATGCTGCCGATCTGAGACTCGACCCAGGATCGATCGTAGTCGTTTCAAAGGAGGACATCAGGGAGAGAGAGATCACCACCCATAGAGTGGCTGTGGCACTGTTGGCTTCATTGCTCAAATCAAACGGCAAGGATTCGGCCGTCATATGCATCCAGCCTGCGACAATCCAATTCAGAGGCGAAATCTCCGAGCCAGTCGCCGGAGCGGTCAACAAACTCGTGCGACTTCTGGAAGAGATCATGGAGACGAGGAATCGACGATAGTCCAGTATTGACTTGGGAATCATCACTTCCGAAAGTGTCTTTTAGCGTTGGGCCGCTATCAAGACCTGATGGCTTCGAAAGAGGAAGGAAACACCCCCAAGAGGAAGAACCGTCTCTCGAGACAGACGATTGCAGCCATCGTTGTGATCATTTGTGATCATGATTCTGTCTCTGGTGGTTGTGTATCAGTTCATCGACGCTCACACACCCTGGCGTGGTATTCACGACGACTACAGCTACACTCACGGCTACGCGCTGCAAGTGTTCCCCGCGACGTCGGAGAGCTACGCGTTGCTCTGTCCAATCCCAGTAGCGTATAGTGACAATTCCTCGTATGCCTTGTTTCTCGAGAAAGCATACTGTGACAGCGATGACGTCGTTCTTTCGATAGAGACGACCGAACATGGTGTTGCGCTCGCCATCACAGGCACCGGAAGCGCGAACATCAGCTGGTACTCGCACTGGGAATCGGATTCTGGTGAGCTCTACTCGACACTGAGCATGCTCTCGACCAACGATTCCCATGCAACGTCTGCACTTGCTTTCGTTGAATCCGATGGAGGTATCATCGGAATCACGCTCAAATACGATGCCAGGAACCAGTACGGCTGGGGCGCGCGTACGTGGTACTATTCCATGAACTTCATAGCTGTTGAAGACGGGTGGCATCAGGCCGTCATGGAAATGGGAGGAACACTCATCAACTGAGGACCTGTCCGCTGGATGGGCAGCACCATTCGAACCGCAGCCTGGAAAGCTTTATGATGAGCTATCTCATACTATGGGTCCCGTGAGACAGGAATGAAGATTATTGTAGTCTCCGGGGGGGTTTTGTCCGGACTTGGAAAGGGAATAACATCTTCGTCGATAGGCCGGGTCCTGAAGGCCAGAGGCTTGAAGGTCACCGCGATGAAGATTGACCCGTACCTGAATTTCGACGCTGGGACTCTGAACCCGTTCGAGCACGGCGAGGTGTTCGTGCTCGACGATGGCTGCGAGGCGGACCTCGACCTGGGCAACTACGAGAGGTTCCTGGACACGAACCTCACATGCGACCATGTTGTCACCACGGGGAAGGTATACGGAAGCGTCATAGACAAGGAACGTACGGGGCATTTCCTCGGCAAGACCGTCCAAATCATCCCTCATGTCACGAACGAGATCAAATCGATGATCTCCAATGTCGCTATGAAATCGGGCGCCGACGTCACTATCGTGGAGCTCGGCGGAACCGTGGGCGACATCGAGTCCATGCCTTTCCTCGAAGCGATGAGGCAGATGAGGTCCGAGCTGGGCCACGAGAACTTCTTGTTCGTCCATACGACATTGGTGCCCGTCCTGGGGACGCTCCAGGAGCAGAAGACGAAGCCCACGCAGCACTCCGTGAAGGAGCTGAGGTCGGTGGGTATCCAGCCGGATGTGATCGTTGCTCGGAGCGAGAAACCACTCGAAGAGGGTGCCAAGAGGAAGATCGCCCTGTTCTGCGATGTGCCTCTCCAGGCAGTAGTAAGCGCACCCGATGCGAAATCGATCTACCAGGTGCCCATATTCCTGGAGGAGCAGGGGCTTACGGACTACCTTCTCCAGAGGATGGCCCTCTCCGCAAAACCGGACGGGTTGACCGAATGGAAGAAGTTCCTCGGCAAGGTGATGAACCCCAAGCACGAGGTCAAGATACTGCTGGTCGGCAAGTACATGAACCAGAGGGACTCGTACATGAGCCACTACGAGGCGCTGACGCACGCCGGTGCGGAGCTGGACGCACGCGTGAAGTTCCTTCGCATCGAGGCAGAGGACCTTGAGAAGCCGAGTGAGAAGTCATTTCTGGAGGAGGCCGACGGCGTCCTGATACCGGGAGGCTTCGGGTCGAGAGGAACGGAAGGCAAGATCGATGCCATCAGATTCGCGCGAGAGAACAAGGTGCCTTTCCTGGGGGTATGCCTGGGATTCCAGCTGGCCAACATCGAGTTCGCCAGAAACGTACTCGGAATGAGCGATGCCAACAGCACCGAGTTCGATCCCCACACCGCTCATCCCGTCGTAGATCTGCTCCCTGAGCAGAAGACGGTCACCAAGAAGGGCGCGACGATGCGGCTTGGGGCGCTTCAGATCATGGTCGAGAAGGGTTCGATGGCAGAGGAGCTCTACGGGACCACAGAGATAACGGAACGCCACAGGCACAGGTACGAGATCAACCCGCAGTACATCGACAGGATCCAGGAGAAGGGGCTGAAGTTCACGGGCAAGTCTCCGGACGGCAAGAGGATGGAGATAGCGGAGCTGGACGACCACCCTTTCTTCGTGGGATCCCAGTTCCACCCTGAGTTCAGGTCGAGGCCAAGGAAGCCGTCACCGTTCCATTTCGGCTTGACGAGGGCCGCACTGAAGTTCTCCAAGGAAAGGAAGAGCTGATCGGCCTATTCCCGCATCTCGGCAGGAGGCTGCACGGCAGCGTCCACTGGAGCCTGCGCCTTGGGCAATGATACCTTGAACACGGTACCCTTCGTGTAATCCCCAGGCACTCGGTCCTCGACCCAGATCCTGCCGCCGTATTTGTTGACGATCGAGCTCACAATGGATAGGCCCAGTCCGAAGCCCTTGATGCCAGTGATCCCGGTCGCGAACCGCTCGAACACCGCCTTCTTGCGGTCGTCCGGGATTCCTCTACCCCTGTCGATGATTGAGACGATCCAGAAAGCGCCCTGAGGGGTTGTCTCGTCTACCACATGCACGTCGACCCTCACTCGCTTGGATTGGTCGAACTTCACTGAGTTGGACAGGATGTTGACGAACAGATCCACAACATAGGGGCTCCCCATCACGAAGTGTGCGTTCTGGCCGAGAGTCGAAACGATGGTCACCTTCTTGTCCGAGGTCGTCTTGGTGACCAATTCAATCGCCTCCGCAACGACCTTCTGGAGGTCCGTCAACACCAATTCGGCCTCCGTGGTCATTCTGATCTTGGACAGCTTGCGGATGTTGTCAATCAGATGGGCGTTGTTCCTCACCTGGACAAGCGCCCTCTCCGCATACTTGCGCTGGTTGTCGTCGAGCCGCCGGTCCTCCAGGAGCAGCTCTATGTAGCCCATGATCCCCTGGTTGAAATTGTTGATGTCATGGGTCATGAGGTCGTTCAGCAAAGCGACCTCGTTCGCAGCCATCACCTGATTCTCGTATGCCCTGGAATTCTCGATAGCGATGGAGGCTATCGCGGCGAGTATCTCCATCACTTCCACCTGTTCTGGCTGGGGGACCTTCAGGTCTATCGGCTCATCGAGCTCCATGAAGCCGGACAACCTTCCGCTCCTGTCCTTGAGCGCGAATATGAGGATATCACGCTCGTGCCACGAATCCGGTGATTCGCGTGCCTTGTTGGCCAGCTCAGGGTGGGCCAGGAAGAAGAACTCCTCGATCCCATAATCCTGCTTTTCGAAGGGCACATAATAGCCCGCTGGACTGATCCTGTACTCGTCTTCCATATTCGAAGTTATGCGAGTCCCTGGCCGCTCCAGTTTGTCTCCGAACCACGAAGGATATCCGGATTTTCCGGTGATAGTAAATGTGTCCTGCTCGGAATCATACACCGCAAGTAGGGACCGCCTGAACCCGAATGACTGGGTCGTGATATCTGCGATGCGCTGGAGGAGTCTTTCAAGGTCGTCCATATACATTACCGAGGTGGTGAGCTCGACCAACTTCGCCATCTGCTCCACCTTCCTCCGGCTGTCCTTCAGAAGCTGCTCCCTCGTTCTGTACAGCTCGGCGTTCTCGATAGCCACCGCAGCCTGGGTCGCGAACAGCTGTGCTATCTCGAATTCCGAGTCGGAGAACCTGGTTCCTCTGTCACGGTACATCGCCAGCACGCCGGATATCCTCTCCTTGGCCCTAAGCGGGATGGCCATCATGGCCTCTCGGTCCTCCGTCGTGCCAGCGACCGTCACCGCCCTGGAGTCCAAGCCGGTATCGTTCACGAGCTCCGATTTTCCCGTCCTGGCCACGTAACCAGTGATACCGGTATCCAGCGAGAACTCCTCCGCCATGATCTCCTGATTGAACGGCCCCCTGGACGCCAAGGGCACAATCATCTTGCGTTCGTGGTCGACCTTGTAGAAGGTGATTCCATCATACCAGACGACCTCTCTCAGCTTGTCCGCGACGGCGTCGTAGATGCTAGTCGAATCGATCTGTCTCTGGATGCTGATCGTCGTCTCGAGGAGCGCCAGCTGCGAATGGACCCTCTGGTTCAAGGAGGAGAGCAAGTTGGAGTTCTCCAATGCAATCGCGGCGTGGTCCGCAAGCGATGACAGGAATAGCATGTCGCTCTTGGTGAAGATCTTCCCGTTGAGCTTGTTGTAGACGTTGATGACCCCGATGCCTCTTCCCTCGATGGTCATCGGAGCGCTGATGAGAGACCGAATGTCGAACGATGCCGCATCTTGCTCGATCGAGTCAGGGTCCGAGATATAGTCATTGACAACTTCGGTCTTGAGCGATCGCAGGGCTCTTCCGGTGACGCCGTCTGTTGCCGGGAAGACTTTGTTCCTCAGGAGGGTCTTGTCGATCTTGTAGGTTGACACGAAATTGATTACGTTCATATGCTGGTCCAGCAAACCGACCATCGATTTCTCAGCCTTCAGCAGAGCCGATGCGTCCCTAGCCACTTGGTCCAGGATCACCCCGGGCTCGAGCCGATACGATATCTGCTTGCTGATCCTGTCGAGGACGCTTAGTGCAGCCTCCCGCTCCTTCGATTCTGTGTAGGTCCTGGCGTTCACGACCGAAGTGGCCAGCATGTCCGCGAGCATCTCCATCAGGACGACATCATTCCTCGTGAAGGCGTCATTGAGCTCGCTCTGGACGTCCAACACTCCCAGAATCTCTCCTCTGTAGGTCACCGGCACCGAAAGCTCCGATTTCGTGCCGATGAGCTCCTTCCGAACATAACGCGGGTCCGAATCAACGTCACCGCTCACCAGGGTCTCACCGAAGTACGCCGCATGACCTATGATGCCTTCTTTGAGCTTCTGTCTGAGGTCCTTGGGGACTGAATCGAGTGCCCTTCCGTAGGACGCCTTCAAGAACAGGTCCCCTCGTTCCCTGTCCATCATCATGAATATCACATTGCGATAGCCGAACCCCTGGGCTATGGCCTTGACGAACTCGTTTATCAGCTCGTCCAGATCAAGAAGCGAAGTGACCACACGGCTGATCTTGTTGATGGTGGTCAGTTGGCTGACCTTCTTCGCGAGTTCTGCGGTCCTCTCCTCCATCTTGGCCTCGAGTTCCGAGGTGTATTCCTCTATCTGCACTTTCTCGGTCTTCAGCTTCGTTACATCCCTTAGTATCCCCACGACGCCTATCGTTGTCCCGCGCGCGTCCTTCACGGGCTTGGCATCTACCTGGGTATAGTATCTGGATCCGTCTTTCCTGAGCCCAGTCATCTCCCCCTGCCAGCCCTCGTACGAAGCAGTCTTCATTATCGCTGTCAAGGTGCCGCCCGAGGTCGAGGTCCCGGAATGATCGCTCAAGCTCAGCCCTGAAGATGTCTTCTCATCATATCCTGTGAGCTGGACGTAGGCTTTGTTCACGTACATCCGTTTGCCATCGACATCGGTCACGACTACGGCCTCAGCCATCTGGTCGATGGAGGACGCAAGCATCTTCAACCTTGTCTCAGTGTCGAGCCTCTCCGTGATGTCCTTCTCGACGCAGACCCAATAGGGTTCGCCGGTCCCTGGGTCAGAATACTTCATTGTTGAGGACTCGATAATCCGTCCGTGCTCGTCGGGCTTGCTTCTTACGAATGGCCCCTTCGAGTAGTCCCAGTCGCTTTTGACTGGGCAGTCCCTGCATATCTCAGGGCTCGAGAGCGGGCCGTCGACGCACCTCGTTCCCAGAAGGCTTCCGTACTCGGCCCGCATCGGAGCGTTCATGAAAACGATGGTAAGATCCTTGGTGAGAACAATCGCCTTATCAGATACTGCCTCGAGAACATTGAATTGACTCTTGATGCTGACAGATTTGTCGCTACTCGAATCGCCGCGCTGGGGGGTGTGGGAATCCGTCAATCTCACCATGCCGAGGAGAGAGATGCACGTTGGGATTGCACTGGGTCTGCAATAAAGGTTTCTAGGTGGACCTGTCGACTTCGCACTCCATCGATTCCCATGTCGATCTGGTGGAGCCAGCAATAGCTTTAACTATGCCATCCACTATGGAAGCACGATGGCACAGGACACCTTTGACTACGAGACACTTCTGAAGAGGGCGAAGGAGAAGCTCCCCCACACGCTCGAGTCGCACGACCGGTTCCAAGTGCCTGAGCCTGATGTGATGATCGAGGGCAAGACGACGGTACTGAGGAATTTCGGAGAGATCGTCGACAAGCTCAGACGCGAACCTGACCACCTGCTCGGCTACCTCTTGAGGGAGCTGGGAACGGCTGGTACTATCGAGGGCGAAGGACAGAGGGTCGTCTTCAAGGGCAAAGTGACGACCCCACAGATCGTCGACCGGATCAAGAGCTACGTCGAGGAGTATGTCCTTTGCTCAGAGTGTTCACGGCCGGATACGAAGATCGTCAAGGACGGCAGGATCCTGATACTCACATGCGAGACCTGCGGAGCGCATCGCCCAGTCCATGTCAAGAAGCAGGTGAAACAGCAGGAGGCCAAGGAGATCGTCGCTGGCCAGACCTACGACTTCATGATTGAGGACGTTGGTAAGAAGGGCGACGGCATCGCTAGGAAGGGTGGCTTCGTCATCTACATCCCTGGGACCGCAAAAGGCTCCCAGGTCAAGGCGAAGATAGAGAAGGTTTCTGGAACGGTCGCATTCGGAACCAGGGTTAGCTGAGATCTCTCAAGGCATCGTCAGCTTAGCCCTGAAGGACACCTTTGCCGTGCCCCCGACCTCGACCTTGCGTGTAGTGGACCCGTGTTTCTCCACTCGGACATGTATCCTTGCAGGGCGACCGATCCAATCGCCCTGCTCAATCACGATGTGTTCGAACTTGTCCTTTGAGATGAACTCGTTCTCCACCAAGTATGCGCCCAAAGCGCCTGCCGCGAGGCCTGAGGCGGGGTCTTCAAGGGCCCCTGGATTGGGGAGATAGCATCGGGCATGTACTGTCGAACCCTCGCTGAAGACGCCCCATGTGTAGACGACGACTCCGGCAACATCCAACTCTCTGGAGAGCGAGTTCAGTTCCTCTCTTTTGGGCTCGATCCTACCAATGATATCAAGGGATCTCACGGGAACCAGAAGACATGGGAGTCCCGTTGAAGCACGGCTGATGGGGAACTCGTCGTGGAACAGCGAATCGACCCCTATGCCGAGCGCGCTCGCAACCTCCTTGACATCTCCTTCGCTGGCGAACATGGGCCTCCTCTGGGTCATCCAGACCATCGTAGGCCCCTCGGACCCTCCCTCCACCGTGAACGGCAGCACGCCGACCGATGTCTCAAGCCTGCGTCTTCCGGAGTACGCCGCGCCGAACGCGCGCTCCTCCGAAAGACACCACAAGGCGCCTATCGTGGCATGTCCTGATAGGGCATCCTCGCCGTATGGCGTGAAGTATCGAAGGCGGACATCTGCTTTCTTGGACCGCAGCACGAATGCTGTGGCTGCGGAACCAACCTCCGAAGCGATCCTCTGCATCTGGATCTCGTCCACTGAATCCGCGTTCAGGACCACGTTCGCTGGGTTGCCCATGAAAAGCTCGCTTGTGAACACGTCCACTCTGAGAAGGTCCAGCTCTGTCACGTTGTCTAGACAGGAGTCTCGCTATTTGGGATTTTCCTGAGACCCCAATTGCGCAAAGTATTTCTAAAGCACTCTGGAATAGCGGCACCGGATGGACGCTACTGTCAGAACTTCAATAATCATGGGGATGGTTTTCGCGCTCTCTCAGCTGGGCGCCCTCGTCATGGCGGCTATGTTCCTGGGTTCCGAGGACCAGCTGTTCGAGGATCCGAACGACCCGTTGATACCGCTCTACTACATCGCTGCTGTGATCCTCTTCACGGTCGCCATATTATACATAATAAAGAAACACAGGGAGAACCTGGTGAGGGTGATCTTCCTCGGGGCGGTCGTGTACACGATCTTCTTCGTATTCTGGATAATGCTCACCGGAATCATGGACGGCTTGCTGGCCCTGATACTGTCCGTAGCCGTCACGGCTATCATGACTTACTACTTGGCGAAGAAGCCGGAGTGGTACGTCGTCGATGCGGCCGGAGTAATCATGTCGATTGGCGTCATAGGCATCTTCGGGATCTCCCTCGGGATCTTGCCGGTCCTGGTCCTTCTGATAGTGCTGGCAGCTTACGACGCCGTAGCGGTATACGGGACCAAGCACATGGTCTCGCTTGCGGACGGGGTCACGCAGATGCGCCTCCCGATACTGCTGGTGATACCGAAGAAGAAAGGCTACTCTTACCTCGAGCAGAAACCTCTGAAGCAGCAGCTGGACGAAGGTGGGGAAAGGGACGCGATGTTCATGGGCCTGGGGGACATCATCATTCCGGGTGTGCTGATCACATCCGCGTTCTCGTTCCTTCCCCAGACGGACTTCGGGGGTCTCACTGGGAATCTTGTTGTCTCGATGGGGACTCTATTGGGATCTCTGCTGGGGTTCGCCCTCCTGATGAGGTTCGTCCTGACGGGAAACCCACAGGCAGGTCTCCCACTCCTCAATGGGGGCGCCATCGCGGGATACATCGTCACCTATCTGATCGTGTTCCAGAGCTTCTCCTTGGGGATCTCCCTCCCCTGGTGATACGATGAAGGAACTCAAGATCATGGCATGCTCCGACCTCCATGGATCGAAGGATGCGCTGACCAAGCTTGCAGCTGTGGTCGATTCAGGATCGTTCGACCTGGTGATCGTGTGCGGGGACTTCACGACATTCGGCACGACGGACTACACAAAGGAGTTTCTCAAGAGGATGAAATGCAGAGTGCTGGCCGTCCCGGGCAACTGCGACGTTCCCGACACGGTGGGTGTGCTGGAGGAAGCGCACGCCAGCGTGCACAATGCGAGAGTCGTAGTGGACGGATGGAATTTCTACGGGTTCGGAGGAGCTCTTCCAAGCGGTTCTGATATGCCATTCGAGATAGCAGAGGACCTGCTCGAGAGAAGCCTGCGAGAGGTCGCGGTCGCTGACGGAGTCATGATCACACATGTTCCCGCCTACGGGATGAACGACAGCACTAGATTCGGAAATCACGGAGGGTCCGAGGGAGTCCTCAGAGTCGCGCAAGAGTTCAAGCCTGTGTTGGCGCTCTCCGGCCACATACACGAGTCGCAGGGACGGGCGCTCAACAAGGACACTATCTTCGTCAATCCAGGGCCGGCGCGACACGGCTGCTATGCCAGCATCGTCCTCGGTGAGTCCGCAGATGTCGAGTTTTTCGGGTCAAGACCGACGCGCAGCCGCCCCGCAACCTATTAATACAACTCGTTCTTTCACATCCCCCGAGAGGTTACTGATGGCCATTTGGCAGGGTAGACCGAAGAGGAAATCCTCAGGCGGCAGGCTGAGGCTTGCACGCAAGAAGAGGAAGTTCGAGGTCGGAAGGGAGAAGCAATTCACCCACCTCGGGCCCCGCAAGGTCAAGATGTACAGAGTCAAGGGGGCCAACTCGAAGGCGCGCCTGCTTCTCGTGGACACCGCGAATGTGGTCGACCCCAAGACGAAGTCCATCAAGAACGTGAAGATACTCACCGTCAAGACGAACCCCTCCAATCCCAACTATGTCCAGCGCAACATCATGACGAAGGGCGCGACCGTGATGACCGAACTGGGCGAGGCTGTCATCACATCGAGATGCGGACAGGACGGGGTAGCCAACGCTGTTCTCCTAGGCTCTGCTGAGCCCAAGACCCCGTGATCCTCCGTCGTTCTCCTCAGGACGATCTTGTGACATTCATGGAGCTAGCCCTGAGCAACGGAAGCGTCGACGGAGGGCTGGCCTCGTCCCACCAGTAGACTTCCTCGGTTGACTTTGACAGGGCGTCGACGCTTTTCCAGAAGTTCATCATGTTGTCGCTAATCCTGATGTTCTTCACCGCCCCGACTATCTCGCCGTCCTTGATCCGCAGGATGGCGTCCCTCGGGATTGTGGAGAAATCTCCCGCGGCGTAGCTCTGGAACCTCGTGTACCATGTGTTGTTCAGATAGAGCCCGTTTTTCGTGTCCGATACGATCTCATCGCTGCTCCAGTCGCCTTTCTCGACCACTGGATGGAAGGCCACGGGTTGACCCATCAGGGTGAACAGGGTCGGGATGAGAGGACCGGCGTTGCTGGTCGACCTGGCCTTGAACCGCTTCGCTGTGGAAGTGTTGTGCATGTATGTCTTCAGCGTGCCGTTCTTGATCAGCACGTTGCGCTTCGTCGGAACACCTTCGTGGTCAAAGGCACGCCTCGATATCGAGTCCATGGTTGGATCATCGACCAGAGTGACCGCCTTCGAAGCAACCGGCTTGCCCAGCCTCTTCGCGTACATGGACCGTCCAATATCGACCCACATAGCGCTGAGCATGTTCTGCGTGTAATGCATCAGCGAGCCAATGAACAGAGGCTCCACGACGATGTCGAATCTGCCCTCTTCCCCCAGGACTGGGTTCTTCGCCTTCACAGAAAGGTCGCCAGCACGAACGCCCGTCTCCCGGGCCTTCATATCGACTAGCTTGGAGGCGCAGCACACCGAATGTCCCGACGCCTCGGGCTGCGAGAAGGCGCGCACGGAGAGGTCCATTGAGGCGAGTTCGTCGGTCGCGAATGCGCCTCCCGAGGACGCGACCCCTGTCCGGCGGTGACGCACGCACATCGTGCCTCCGACGTTGTTTGCCCCCGCCGACTCAGCTCCCGAGATGGCGTCAAGGACGAACTTGGACGGCTCCCGGAGCTGGGCGATCTTCTTGTCCGCCTTCTTCGTAGAATACTTGAATTTGCCAGCTCCGATGCCTCCGTATCCTTTGATCTCGGGGGCCTTCGCTGCATTTGAGACAAGCTCCTTGGCCATCTGTCTTCCCCTGCTCAGGTCCCGCAGGTCGGAAACCAGCGTTCTCTTTCCCAAGGCCACGAACAAGACCGCGTGACTCTCGTTCCAGCAGTTGACCGCGTCGATCTCGCTGTTGGAGAACCTCACTTGATGGACTCCGGACTCGATGACCTCGCAAATCACGTCATCGGCTCCAGCGGCTCTCGCGACCTCGACGAGCTCATGAGCCTGTTCCCTGAGGGCTTTCATTTCAGCTTCACACTCCTCAAGCGCACCATCGGGCCACCAGTGAAGACCGCCATCGACTGCAAGGGATCTCCCTTGCCGCACTCACCGGCGCTGAACTCGATCTTCTTCGAGACCGCATCTATTGCGCCCCAGAAACCTGGCGTCGTGATCTCGAGCACGCACCTTCTCGCGGGACAGGCCAGTTCTCCGTCCTTGATGAAGTAGGCCTCCCGCGAGACGTATTTCTGATTGTATCTCTTGTCATCTATGTTCCATTCGGTGAATGAGTGCATGAGAACGCCCTCCTTGATCGAGCCGATCATCTCGTCGTCCTCGAAATCGCCCGGAGCGACGAACGTGTTCGCCATACGGACAATCGGCTCTCTGAGATAGTGCTCGGACCTTGACGAGCCGTTACTGAGCACGCCTAGCCTAGATCCCGTCTCCCGGTTGTGAAGGAACTCGTTGATGAGCCCCTCTTTGTACAGGTACCTCGGCCTGGCCTTCACTCCTTCTTGATCGTATGGATAGTACCCATAAGATCCTGGAACGGTGGGGTCGTCAATCACGGTGGCGTACCGCGAACCTATGCGCTTGCCAATCATGTCGGGGGCCACAAAGGACCGTCCAGCCTGGGACATCTCTCTGCCGATTATCCTGTCAGCTTCCATCGGGTGACCGCATGATTCGTGAGCCGCGATTCCCGCAACTTCGGGGCCGCAGACGAGATCCAGCACACCTGGTTTCACCTTCCTGCCTTGGTCTATCTGCCTCTTGAGCATGCGGACCTCAGCGGGGAGAGCCTCGTCAAGGGCCCATCCCTCCACGTTCTCCCAACCACCGCTGGCCCCCCACTGCCTGACAGACTGCTCGCTCTCGCCCTTCGAGGTCACCAGGTTGCTTGACTCGATGGTGACCCTGGGGAGGAACGATCTGATCCTCGTTCCCTCCGAGTTGACGAAGTAGCTGCCTATCTCGTAATCCTTGAGCTCGTAGTATCTGCCCTGCACCTTCACCTTGGTCTTCATGACAGCTCTGTCTATCCGGTCAAGGAGCTTGACCTTGTCCTCAGAGCTCTGATCGGCCAACGGCTTTCGCTGACGCACTTCCCAGCTCGTCTGGATAGGAGGCTCAGCGGAGAGTTCGATCACGGTCTTGCGTCGGGCGCTCTTGGCCTGCTTGAAGGCCTTCTCGACCAAGCTCTTGCCCAACGCCCTTGATATGCCGTTCGCGCTGGCAAAGCCGATACCAGTTGGAAGTACAATTCTGACATTCATTCCGGCATCCTGTGTGGAGATTGAACTATTCACCTGTCCCATCTTCACTGCCAATTGCCTCGTGCTTCGCTCCTCCAATCGGACCTCGGCGAGAAGCAACGTGCCCTTCGACTCCGCCGCCTTCAGCGTGGACAATGCAGCGTCTTCCTCTAACATCTCCAGCCCCCTCTGGGCGCTGAATCAACTAGCTGGATAATAAACATCAGCACGAACGTTTCGAGCCCGGGAGACCGACAGGATTAGATAATAGCGACCCAATCGCAACTCGAGGACAGCTGATGACAGTCGACCCCGAGGATGCGATAGTTCTCTGGCCATCCTACTTCGACCTGCGCGTTGCGAGGGCCGCTGGACGGAAGGTTGCCAAGAAGAAGGCGGTCGAGGGCCCCACTGCGCACATGGTCTTCGAGGCTGTGAAGTCACTCGGCCTCGACTGCATACTCGAGCTGGAGAAGGCCTATCCGAGGTTCTGGCATAAGCACGAGGGGAGAGTGCTGGTCGAGCCGAAGCTGAAGAAGACTGTTCTCGTAGACAAAGTGGCTGCAAAGCTCAAGACGATGCCCCGAGAGAAGGCCTAAACTCATCTGTCCTGAGGTGTCTCCACTTCTTCGACGAGTTTCTTGCCAGCGGAAACGCTGTCAACCGAGTGTATCACGGCCCCGCAATCAGAGATTGTCTCCTCGACGGCCTCGAAGTCGATCGAAGTGCCCTCGATCGTGATCTTGACACTCTCCGTCTCTCTATCGACTTCCTCCAGCGTGCAGTTGACGCCGGAGACACCGTTCAGAACTCCGATCCTGCGGGACAACTCGATGATGGTAGGGTGGTGGGGTTTCAGAACATCCAAAACCAGTCGCTTGATCTCGCTCACTTGCTGAATCCCTGCCGGTACCTGGAGTTACGGGGTTTGCGTATATATTACTTTTCGAATCCTGGCCTCTAAGCTGGCGAAGGCCCCCGGACCGCCCCTCGTCATGTTTAATATGCGGCCGAGTAATCCGAACCTGTGGCGCGGTCCATGATCCGTCCGGAGGAGGTGCGAGTCCTCGATGTCAATTCATCATACCTAGGAGTGCGCACGATCACCCTCATGGAGAACGCGGGAGCGGCCGTCGCAAGAAGAGTCCTAGAGATCTCGAATCCCAATGCCAGGGTGGCCGTCATCTGCGGCAGGGGCAACAACGGAGGAGATGGCTTCGTCGCCGTGAGACACCTCTCGAGGGCCCGCCAAGTGGACCTGTACTTGGTCGAGCCCTCGTCCGAGATTGCGAGCGACATCGCGAGGTTCAACTTCGAGATGGTTCGACCACACATACGGGCGATGGACCTGCTAGATCCCAAACAGTACGGTGTCATAGTGGACGCGATGCTGGGCGTGGGCCTCCAGGGAAGGCCGAGAGACCCATATGCCCGGCACATCAAGACCCTGAACGAATCCAGGCGTCCGGTGGTATCGGTCGATGTGCCTTCTGGTTGGCCCTCGGATCTTCGCGTCAAGCCTACCATGACAGTCACGTTCCACGCCGCCAAAGTCGGCATGACCCCGCAGAACTCTGGCAAGATCGTTGTCGAGGACATAGGCATCCCTGCGGATGCAGAGACATTCTGCGGGCCTGGGGATTTCGTGCTCCTCCCGAGACGGAAGAAGAGTGCTCACAAGGGTGATTCTGGTAGAGTGCTTGTCATCGGCGGCGGACCGTACACAGGCGCCCCAGCCTTCACGGGGATGGCCGCGATGAGGTCCGGAGTGGACCTCACATTCGTCGCGACGCCCGAGCCTGCCGCTCTACCTGTCTCCATCTACTCTCCCAATATCATTGTCAAACCCCTAAGAGGGGAGTGGCTCACAGAGGACCACGTCCAGTGGCTCCTGGAATTCTCGAAGGGAATGGACGTTGTGGCGATTGGCCCAGGGCTAGGTGCCGCAAAGGAGACCATCCAGGCAGTGCAATCGATAGTGAAGAAGACAGAGGCCCCTCTGGTCATAGACGCCGACGCGATAGGAGCTTGCGGCCTCTCGCCAAACATCCTCCGAGGCAAGACAGGCGTGATCACCCCTCATGCGGGCGAATTCAAGAAACTGACAGGCAAGAGCGTTCCCGAAGAGGATTTGGACAAGAGGAAGAACATGGTCAAGGAGGCCGCCTCCCGACTGAAGATGACCATATTGCTGAAGGGACCGACCGATGTGATCAGCGACGGCGCCTACGTGAAGCTGAACAGAGTGCATCACGAGGCAATGACCGTCGGAGGCACGGGAGATGTGCTCACAGGTGTGGTAGCCGGCATGATCGCGCAGAAGGCAACTCCGTTCGCGGCGGCGAGGATCGGAGCCTTCGCGGTCGGGGTTGCAGGCAATCTGGCGTTCGAGGAGAAGAACTACGGGCTGCTCGCGACCGACCTGATTGAGAAAGTGCCTTTCGTGCTCCGAAGGTACATTTCGCCTGCCTGAGGAACCGGCAATGAAGATCGCGGTCGTGTCAGATATCCATTCGAACCTCCAGGCGCTCGAGGCTGTTCTTGCAGACATCAGAAAGGCCGATGTCGACCAAGTCCTGTGCGCCGGGGACATAGTGGGGTACGGAGCCAATCCGAACGAATGCTGTAGGCTGGTCAGCAAGGTTGCCGAGCACGCCGTCTTCGGCAACCACGAGCTCGCCGCGTTGACGGGCGACACGATCTGGATGAACAAGCACGCGGCGGAGGCGGCCATTTGGACTCGGGAGACCCTGGACCAAGTTTCCAGAGACTACCTCAGCCAGCTGGAACTCGCTGTGCAGTTGGATCTGTCGGGTCGAAGGGTAGCGATGTATCATGGTTCGGTCGACAGCGCGATCGAGTACGTCTACGAAGATGAACTGTCGTTGGACCTGTTCGAGAGGGCCGAGGCAGATGTTCTCATCCTCGGCCATACGCATGTCCCTTATGTCGTTCGATTCGAACACGGGCTGGCAGTCAACCCTGGATCTGTAGGACAGCCTCGAGATCTCGACCCCAGGGCCAGCTACGCCATACTCGACCCCCCACGGTTGACTTGCGACATTCGCAGGGTGGACTACAATGTCGAGGAGGCCGTAGCATCTATCCGCGCAACCCGATTGCCGGCGTTCCTCGCGGAGCGCCTCCTCATGGGGCGTTGAGGTGGTAGTATTATCAGGACCCCGATCGTATCAGGCGGCATGGATCTAGTGCCCATCCCAGATGTCCCTGCCCTGTCGGCGAAGGGCTCTCAGAATTGGGTGTGCATAGCGGACCTGCACATAGGCATCGAAGTGCAGCTCAGAAGGGCCGGCTTCAACATCCCCTCACAGGCGGCGAAGATGCTTGCCGAAATCCAGAAGCTTTCGTCCCACGGGGACCATCTCCTGATCCTCGGGGATGTCAAGCACAGAATCCCCTCTGTGAGCTACAGTGAGGACAGGGAGATTCCGCCGTTTCTGAACAGTCTTCTCGAGCGGTATGATACGATCACCATCGTGGCGGGAAACCACGACGGGGGGGTAGGAGCAATCCTCCCTGAGGGCATCAAGGCCGTCCCCGGAGGAGGCATACTGGTCGAGGATTTCGGAGCCATCCATGGACATGTCTGGCCGTCCAAAGAGGCGATGAAGGGAAGGGTGCTGGTCATGGGCCACATCCACCCGTCGATACTCCTTGTCGACTCGCTCGGAGGGAAGATCAACGAGAAGTGTTGGGTTAGAGGCCGCATATCGAGAGAGAAGGCTGCAGAACGATATGATTCGAGCCCGAATGAGCTGATCGTCGTGCCTGCGTTCAACCCTCTGCTCACGGGCACCCCGATCAACAGAAAAACGGGCATGATGCTCGGGCCAATCTTCCGCAACCAACTCGTCGACCCGGCGAGCGTACGCGCGCATCTGCTCAACGGGACCGACTTAGGCGTTCTCGTCCGGGCCCCGTGACACCCAGCGTTTGCTTCTCACTAGGGCTTCAGCGGTCTGTCGAAGAAGATGTTCTTGCCTGTCGCGGATAGTGGTATTGCGTGGAACAGCTTCGACTTGCCGATTTTGAGCCGCCGCGCGGAAACGCCAGCCCTATACATTATGCGGCAGTCGACGTTCAGCTCGGACGCGAGCTTCGCTGCGGAGCCCAAGGCAATGCCGAGGTCCAGGAGTCTGATCGCGCAATTCGGGCCTTCAAAATCCCCCGAATAAGACTTCGCGTCGAATTCCTCACAGCTTGCGTGTCCGCAGCCACCACAGTTCAGACCCACACCTTTGTGTGGCAGAAGCCCGACCAGTAGCACAGCGTCGGAATCCAACACGTTCTTCCCGTCCCGTTCGAATCCCCAGATTCCTCGTTCTTTGGCAATCTGGATCATGTCGTTCCCGACGGCGATCCTCTCCGAGTCGGAAAGCAGGATCACCTCAATGAAGTCCTGGCCAACGGCCTTCGGCGCAGTCCTCGCAGCGACGGCCATCAATTCCCCGACCATCTTGACTGTGTCCCTGATCGCCATGTCCGGGAGAATCGCATATCATCGTATAAATCCGTGAGGAGGCCGACCCACGAAGGCTACGTGATCTTCCGCCGTGCGCATTTATATGACACAAGCTCGATTCACCGACCCTCTGGAGCGAAGGGCCCTTGAAGGATATCGTGAGCACCCTGATCGCAGTTGCATCGCCGAGGGGAGGAGCCAGCAAGCCAAGGCTGATAAAGGTCCCGAAAGGACAGATAAGAAGGGCCGGGACCAGACGGGTCACCAAACGGACGCGACCGCAGGTGAAGGCTGTCAGAGTCAAGGGCCAGGTCAAGTGCGACATCTGTCTTGGTCTGATCAAACCTGGACTTCCGAGCGTGCTCTGTGGCTGTGGAAAGCAGTTTCACAACTCGTGCGCGATGCGCGTCGCTGACTGCCCTGTCTGCGGGAAGCAACTCCTGTTCTCGACTCAGAGACCTCATGTGGTCGATTCCGAGAGTCCCTTCGTGCGCACGATGCGTCTGTCCAAGGAGGACAAGTTGCTGCTGCTCGAGGAGAGGTTCCTGCTAGGGGAGATAACTGAAATGACCTACGTCTCGACCCGCGATCAGATCCTCGTCGCTCCCGACACCGCTCAGTTCTGCAGCGTCTGCGGGCGTAGGCTTCTGGAAGGTGAGACCTGCGACTGTACCATGTACACTCACACCTTCCAGTGCCCGGAATGCGGCGAACCGCTCACCAAAGAAGATACTTTCTGCAGGAAGTGCGGGGTCGTGTTCTCGACAGACTTCGCGAAGGACCTGTTCCAGTGCCCGGAGTGCGGGAGGATCGTCTCCGAAGACGACCCTGCATGCGCGTGCGGGGCGCTCCTCGTTGGCGAAGGCAACATGCTCTGCCCGAAGTGTCGGAAGGAGATACCGGAGTCGGCCGCGGAGTGCAGGTTCTGTCACGCCTCGCTCGTGGAGCTGATATCTGAGTGCCCAGCATGCGGGAGGAGAGTGGACAAGGATGCCTTCGCGTGCCTGTGCGGAGTGATATTCTCGGACAGGGCCGGTGCGGCGGAATGTTCTATCTGCTCAACAGAGGTCGGCCTGGAGGACCAGTTCTGTCCAAAATGTGGCGCTCGGTTCGGCGACAAGCCTAGGCTGGACAAGAAAGTGGAAAGAAAAGTGAGGAAATAGGCGGATCCGATCCGCCTGGTTTGGTTTTTCCGATTCTCAGCATCGGCCGAGGGCTCATCTGACGAAATCTATCGACGAGTCGTCGTCCCTGCCGTAAGATCTCGAGGAGGCCGCTGCCGCTCTCCTCGGAGCTGCGGCTGTTTCTGCCTCTTTGCCCATGACGCCCTCGCTGCGGGCGCCCGTGACGATCAGCAGGATCTTCACCGTGCTCTGGAGCGACGGGTCGATGCTGCAACCCCAGATTATGCGAGCGTGCTTTGCAATCCTGTCGGTTACCACTTCTGCGGCCTTCTGGGCCTCAGAGACTGTCATGTCTGGGCCGCCCACGACCCTGATCAATGCTCCCTTCGCATCGGTGAGGCTTATCTCGCCAAGCAAGGGCGAGTTCAGGGCTTCTTCGATCGCGTTCTCGACACGCTCCTCCGCGTCGCTCTCTTCGGATTCGCCAATGCCCACGAAAGCAACGCCGCCCTCGTTCATGACTGTCATGATGTCGCTGTAGTCCAAGTTGACCAGTCCCGGCTTGGTGATGATCTCAGTCAGACCTCGGATGGTCTGCATAAGGACCTCGTCCGCCACCTTGAACGCTGCATCCACCGGGAGCTTCGGGACGAGCTCGAGTAGCCTGTCGTTCGGAATGACGATCGTCGTGTCGCAGAGCCGCCTCAATCTCTCGAGACCGTCCAGGGCGTTTTCCATCCTCACTTCGCCCTCGGCTTTGAATGGCAATGTGACGACTCCGATCGTGAGCGCCTTCTGCTCCTTGGCCAGACGGGCTGCGTAGTGCGCAGAGCCAGTGCCTGTTCCGCCGCCCATGCCGGCAGTTACGAAGACTATGTTCGCCCCAGTCAGGAAGTCCCGGATCTCGCGCTCGTTCTCCTTCGCGGCCGCTTCGCCGACCTGCGGGATGGCTCCTGCGCCGAGGCCTCTCGTGATGTTCTTTCCAATCAGTATCTTCTTCGGGGCGTGAATAGCCAGCAGGTGCTTCGCATCCGTGTTGATCGCACACAGTTGAGCTCCTGAGACTCGGGCTTCGACACACCTGTTTATGGTGTTGGAGCCGCCGCCTCCGCAACCGATTATCTTGATCGAGACATCCAATTGAGCCGCGATCTTTGCTATCTCCTCGTCATCCGCGGTCGGGGGGGCAGGTGGTGAGGCCTGTACCTGTGCTGCGGGCTGAGGGGAAGACTTCTGTTCCAATTCTTCTGCGTCTTTTCCCAATGCTTCTTTAACTAGAGACTTCGGCATAGAGTGCACCCCATAGACTGTTGAAGTAATCTGAAAGCCAGAA
>MGWC01000026.1 GCA_001800815.1 Euryarchaeota archaeon RBG_19FT_COMBO_56_21 | reverse complement strand
TCCCGCGGTATCTGAGATATCAATTGCGGGCAGGGACCTGGCGAAGGCGAACCGGGTGGCATCTGCAATCGGCGAGAAAGCCAATGGCGTCCAAGCAGAGGCGACTGATGAGAAGCAAGTAGCGCGTTTGGTTGCAGGCTATGATCTCTTCATCAACACGTCGGGACCTGACTACAAGGTGCAGATTCCAGTCGTGAAAGCAGCCATCAGAGCTGGAATCAACTACTGCGACGTCTCGTGCGACGGGCCTGCCGCCGAGAAGGTGCTGAAGCTGAACGCGAAGGCTCGTGAGGCTGGCATGACCGCAGTCATCGGGATCGGATGGGCTCCCGGCATTGACAACCTGATGATGACCCATGCTGTGAGCCAGCTCGACAAGGCGGAATCGGTTCACGCCTGCCTCGTATGGCCCTTGACCGACCTCGTCAAAGGCGACACGAAGCAAGTGGCAGAGAACCTGCGGGGCAACGCTCAGTACAGTGCCTCATGGGAGACCGGCATGAGGTGCTTCAGCGGCGAATGCAAGATTTATCGGAACGGGAAATGGATGATTGTCAATCCATTCGAGAGCAGAGTGAACGTCTCTCACTCGAAGCTCGGGACCATTGAAGCATATCCTGCGTGCGGTGCTGAGGCTGTCACGCTTCCCAGGCACTTGCGAGGTGTGAAGGACGTTTCCGTCCTCCTGAGCTTCTACCCGCCCCAGATGAATGAACTTGCGCGTCAACTCGCCATCCAAATCAAAGCCGGAAAGATGACCACCAAAGAGGCGGCGCTGTCATTCATAGAGACGGCTGGATCGGACCGAGAGCGCTGGCTGTCCACAACGAAGGAGCTGCCATCGGTCTGGCCCTATCTAGTGATCGCCCAGGGTGTCAAGAATGGCCATATGGTGAGATACACCCTCGACGCGAACACCGAATGGCTAACAACAGACGGGCCTCTCTACACGGCAGGCATGATGCTGCTCATGGACAGAATCAAGGAGCACGGCATCTACCCTCCGGAGGCGTGTCTAGATCCAATTCCTTTCCTAGAAGAGGTCGCAGCAAACGAGCCCGGGTGGACGAAGGAGAAGAGGCTCTTCGAGGAGAAGCTCGAGAGATTGGAATAAAGCAGGAGGAGATTCGAGGATGAGGAAGATTGCAGAAGAAAAGGACAAGTTAGAACCGGCGAAGGAGTCTCCGGAGACTAGGGCGCTCAAGCGCTTCTTCCCACAAGGCCGAGGGCGTCTTGAGGGGAAGATTGTGCGTGGATTCTTCGGTCCGGACTCACCAGAGGTCAGGGAGGTTGGAGGGATGCAGAGCAAGTGGATCATGGGTGGCCTCTTCTGCGTATTCACCTGGGATGAGTGGACATCCAGCGGGGCGAAGAAGGTCAACCCGATCCACGGTTACTGCATCGTCGGATGGGATTCCCGGGACGGAGAGTACAGGATGCTCAGAGCGGCGAACCTAGGCGTTCTGCATCAACTCAACGGGAGGCTCGATGGCAACAGACTAGCTTTCGTCTCAGATGAGGCTCTGATCAAAGGAAAGCCCACCAGAATCAGGTATACGTTGACATGGAAGAGACGAAAAGTGATTGTCTGGGTCGGAGAGTGGTCGGTCAGGGGAGGACCGTGGAAGAAGATCTCTGAATCACACCTCATCTACGCATGACAAAATGCTCCTCATCATGGGTTGGATATCGCGCGGTCGAACAAACATAGAACAAATCAAACATCCAGCTCCTTTCGAATGAAGTCCAACATTCTCTCTGCCCAGCGTTCCAGATACTCCTCTCCTTTGCCGACCTCTGCCTTCCGAGGATCACCAAGTACGCCATTCTTCGATAGCGCCGTGACGCCTTGATTCCTAAACAGTTCAATCTTGTCATCGAAGCTTCCCACGAAACCTTCTTCGGCATGCTCCATCTTGACTAGATCTTTGCGCAAGGCTAGAACCATTGATGTTTCGGATTCACCAGCATGGGCCCCTGATTCATTCGCCGATATCCCGTATTTCGATGAATACTCTGCTAGAGAGCTCAATAGGCCTTTGAGGTCCGTGTAAGCCACAACTCTCGTCTCTTTCAGGCTCCGATTCAGTTCATCAGTCACCTCTCGCACGGCAGCGAAATTCCCGCCGTGAGATGGGAGGATTACGATGTTCTTGAATCCGTGTCTTGCCAGACTAAGGCAGTAGTCTCGAAGCAAGCTCTTCAGCGTATCAGGTCCAAGACTGACGGTCCCAGGGAGCATCATATGGGGTTCGGAGCATCCCACTATTATTGAAGGAGCTTGTAGAGCGTTACCGAGCTTTCTGGTCACTTTGCTGGCAAGCGCCTCGCCGATCAACGAATCCGTGCTGGTGGGAAGATGAGGACCATGCTGCTCATTAGCGCCAACAGCAAATACGACTGTTCTGGAACCTCTATCAAGAGCCTCTCTGATTTCAACCCAGCTCATCTCGGAGATTTGAATCCTGGCCATCTGCATTCCCCCCGTATTCGAACACGTGCGCAACAGCTTGGATTCATGTAACAAGACATAAAACTACCTTACACGCAGTCACATCTCGTTCAACTCGCGCCATTGCTGTGGTTTGAATGTGAAACGGAATCGGACTTGTCGCCGTTCCTCCCCAATGGTCTTTTCCGAGGCTGGAATTCCCACATCGTTGGAACTGAAGAGTTATTACACGGAATTGCTATCCGTTCTATCACATCAAAGAAGAAAGAGAGCTCAAAGGGGACAGAAGGAGGAGAAAGCAGCAATGAGATCTCTCTTGATTGTTGTTTCATATCATCACAAGAACACCGAGAAGATCGCGAGCGTGTTTGCCAGGGTCCTTGAGGCAGAGATAAGGACGCCAAAGCAGATACACCCTGAAGAGCTTCAAGAGTATGATCTCATCGGCTTTGGCTCAGGCATCTATGATGCGAAGCACCATACAGAATTGCTCGACCTTGCCGATAGACTACCCCAAGTCACCAACAAAAGCGCATTCATCTTCTCAACTAGTAGTCACATGGGTGATGACCAAGTCGCCAAAGACCACTCTATGCTGAGGGAGAAACTGCAGTCGAAAGGGTACGTAATCATTGACGAATTCAGCTGCAAGGGTTTCAACACGAATAGTTTCCTAAGGCATTTTGGGGGCATGAACAAGGGTAGACCAAATGCTGAGGACCTTGAGCATGCGGAAGAATTCGCCACGAGCCTAAAGCAGAACTTGCATGACAGGTGACCAGTTTGAATATTAATCCGCATGCTTGAATTAAAATGTGCGAGGGCCCGGATTTGAACCGGGGGACCCCTGCGGGAACAGATCTTGAGTCTGTCGCCTTTGACCGGGCTTGGCTACCCTCGCGTTTTGGTCGGATTACGTTGGGTTAGGTAATAAACATTCGCAAAATCGGACTCCGCCACGTAGTGAAATGCCAAGTTTTAGAGGTGAAAAATCGTCCTATCCAGACGATCAATTTGCATATCGTAAGACTTCCGTTCTCGTTATTGATAGAGAGGGTTCGGTATATACCTTAAGCCCCGCCTTGTGAAACCGAAAGGCATTAATGAATGCAAGTTGTTAAGAGATTAGAGCGTGAGGACGCTCAATATCTCCACTATGGAGAGGCATTACCAACACACCTCGCCATTTCCTCCAGAATTTCGAACCACCCACAACTTTTACACAAAAGAGGTGTTCGTCGTGCCTCTCCACCTAGTCTTTTTTGCTTAAGGTGGACGGCGCGCTTTCTGGAGGAGAGCAGAGAAGTTTACAAATGATAGGTATCCTGCAGCGCACCGCGTATCTCAGGTCAGCACACGGCATCCAGTTGAAGTCACCAGAACCGAGTGCTCCGCCTGCGCCACGAGCCCGTTCGAGAGCTCTGTCAGAATTGGATAGCTCATGATCATTCCCAGCCTGAACATCTTCGTTACTAGCGGCTCCGCGTTCGGGTGAAGCTTGTCGCACCATCTGCCCGCGAACGGGAATCCTCCGAACTCGTTGTTCATCTTCCCGAACAGCGCCATTACCTCGGAAGGGGCTTTCCTGTCCCTGATGATCTTGTAGATGGGTCCCCTGCCTCTTCCTCCGACCTTACCCGCGGACCCCGCGGTGGAGAATGGTTCGATGGCAAGAATCATGCCCTCTGCGACGACAGACTTGTCCTTGGTCTCGATGTTCGGGATGCTGAGACCAGCGTGCAAGTTGAACCTCTCCATGCTGTGTCCAGTGAGGTTCTCGACTGGTCTGTATCCTGCTCCGCGGATCGTCCTCGATACAGTCGCCCCGATCGACGACAGGGGCGTTCCGGGCCGGACCATCTCAATCACCATAGTGAGGGCGTCCTCTGCGCTCTTGATCATATTGGCGTACCTGGTCGTGCTCACTTCGACCGTGGCTGCAGTATCCGCTGCGTAGCCGTCGACATGGGCTCCGACATCTATCTTGACCACATCGCCCGTCTTGAAGACCAGGTTGTTGTCCCTGCTAGGCGTGTAGTGCGCCGCGACCTCGTTCACGCCGATGTTGACTGGGAAGGCGCATCTGGCTCCGCGCTCGTATATGAGATTCTCCATCGCATTCACGATCTCGAGAGAAGTGATTCCGGCACGCACATGCGCGACGCCGAACTCGCGGGCCTCCTTCGCTATGGCGCCCGCACGAAGATAGTTCTTGAGCGCTTCGTCACTGACGGAGGGCATTATCGATCTGCTCCTGAGAGATCACGCCCTTCCTGATTATCTCGACAGGGCCATCGGAGACATCCACAATCGTGGATGGAGCTGTGAACTTGGTCTTCCCGCAGTCGATGCATATCTGCGCGTGCCCCTTGAGGTCCTTCTGGGCCATCGAGGCCTCGACCGGGTCCGGGTGAGAGTGCAGGTTCGCGCTCGTGGCAGTGATGGGCCCGAACCTGTCTATTAGCCTGATTGCCAGGGGATGGTCGGGTATGCGAATCCCAATCTGGTTCGACCCAGCTGTCAGCATGTCAGGTATGGTCGCCTTCTTCGCGAGCATGATCGTGAGCGGCCCAGGCAGGAACGCCCGGATGAGCTTCCTAGCAGGATCGTTCAACACAGCGACGCTCTCCATCATCTTCTCGTTGCTTACAGCGATGGACAGTGGCATGTCGAAGGGCCTGTTCTTCGCGATGAAGACCTTCTTGATGGAGTTCTCGTTGAACGGGTCCCCGCCGACGCCGTAGAGAGTGTCCGTGGGGAAGATGACGAGCTCGCCCGCTCTCAGCACTGCGATCACCTCGTCCAGTTCCTTCTCCTTGAGGTCACACTTCTTGCAGTTCTTCTTGTCCGGACACTTGATCACTTTCATCAGTAACCCTCTTCTATGTAGCTGGCTGCGAGCTTCAGATGGTAGGGCGCGTCGCCCTCGGCATAGTCGCCGTGGCCTGGGTACATGTTCCTCAGTTGCATCTTCTGCAGCTTCCTTATGGACGACACGAGCTGTGCCAGGTCGCCCCCAGGGAGATCCCACCTGCCGACGCCTCCGTCGCAGAAGACTGTATCGCCGACGATCGCGGAAGCGGACTTGGGCTCGTGGAGCACGATGCTCCCCGGTGAATGTCCGGGTGTGTGCAGCACCTCGAGCTCTGCTGAGCCGGTCTTGATCTTCTGCCCCGTCTTCAGTGGTTCGATGTCCAGCTGGCTGAGCTTTCCCCCGAACATGTCGCTGATGACGAGTACGCTCTCGCCCGCCTTGATGGGGCCCGCCTCTTCCTCGTGCAGGTATATCCTTCCTCCAGTGGCTTTTTGGAACTTCGCGGCTCCGCCCAGATGGTCGTAGTGACAGTGCGTCAGCACGATCCTCCCGATCTTCTTGAGCGGGACTACTTTGGACATTTCCTCCAAAGTCGTGTCCGCGAACATTCCCGTGCCTGCGTCCACCACTACTGGATCCTCGTCCTCGACGAGATAGACGTTAGAGTCATATCCCACTCCAGCGAGGTAGTGGACTTTCATTTCGGGAAAGGGGATAGCACCCGTCTTATAAAGCTTTGGTCTTTTCACAAAATGATGGTCCTAAAGCATCTGGATACGGCTGTTTTCGACTACGAACGCGCTCATCCTTTCGACAGGATGACCATGCGCTGCCGTTCCTCGAGGTTGACTCTCGCAACGCTCTTTGTTAGCGTAAGCTCCTCCGCCTTCGCCAAGCCGTCGAGAGCGTGGAGCACGGAGTCCTTCGCGGGCCTCCTGATGTCCACACTCGCTTCCTCGAACTGGTGCTGCACGATCAGCATCGCCTTCTCGAGGTCCCCGTACTGCGCGCAGAAATCCTGGACTATGAAGTCGACTACCTCCGCCAGACTCTGCGGGGGTTTCTCCTTCTGCGTCTTGGCGGTGGGGGTAACGCCCAGCAACAGTATCTCACCCAAGGTAGAGAAGATATCCTCGACGTTCCGCCCCGTCTTCGCGCTGCACAACAGCGTCGGATAGCCGAGCCGCTGTCCCATCGCCTCTATCATCGCGGCCTCCATGGACTCCTTCTTGAGGAGGTCGACCTTGTTGCCCACTATGACAGTTGGTATGTTTCCGACGCTGAGCTTGACCTCCTTGAGCCAGAAATCCTCCAGAGCCCTGACCGTCTCTGGGCGGGACAAGTCCCCCACCAGGATCAGCCCCTGAGCTCCCGACATGCTCGAAGTCCTGATCTTCGAGTACTCCTTCTGACCCAGGATGTCCCAGATCATGAGCTTGAGGTTGATAATGAGATCGGGCCTGACGACCTGTATGTCCTTCTTGGAGACCTTGGTGCCGATGGTGGCTATGTACTTGTCATCGAACTTGTTGACGACGTAGCGGGCGATGAGCGAGGTCTTTCCTACGCCTCCGTCGCCCAGAAGCACGACCTTCTTCAGTATCTCCTTTAGCTCCATCCAGCTACGCAATGTACTGAGTGGCAGATAAACCTTCTACAAGTGTGCTCGGGGCGGTACTGACCTACTTGCGGTACTTGCCCGAGAGGAACTTCTTCATGAGGACATCGACATCGCCCAGCTCCGACTTGTCGCCGCTCCAGTGGCTGAGCATCTCCCCGTACGCCTTCTCGATGTCGTCGTTCGCGTTCTTGAGCTCCACCCTCAGCTTCTCCGGCTTCTTGGTCGAGATTATGGCCGCCAGTACGACGTTCTTGGTGTGGGAGATCAGGATGTCGTAGTTCTCGAACCTTATCTCGTTCAGCCGGCCGCCAGCCTCGTCAAAGCTTTCCCTCACGAAGTTCTGCACCGCCGTCAGCATGCCCGCCATTATGTCCGTGTCCTGATCAGGCCTGAGCCTGCGGGTGTAGTGCTTCAGGAGCATGCCCGTTGGTGTCATTAGAAACACCTCGTCGACTATGGTCGGTGACGAGCGCCACACCATGAACAGACCGACGACGTTGATCGCGGTCAGCACGGTCACGAGCGCTATGAAGAACATCTTCGTGTTGCTGTCCTCGAATGGCACCAAGAAGGCAACCGTTGCGAGAACCGCGAAGATGGCAACGGACATGACAATTAGAGTTTCAATCTTAATGTCCTGCTCCATCGAACTGTCTGATTGGATGGTGTGTGGATAAGGCTTTCGTTGCTCCTTGCAGAACGCGATATGGGCATATGGTATCTCTGTCCATCCCGAATGTCTAAATAGGCCCCTTTGGGGTTACCAGTGACAAGAGTGGGCACATGAAGCTCTTCGAGTACAAGGCGAAGGAAGTCATGAGGAAGCACGGGATACCCGTGCCCGACGGATTCGTGGTCTCCAAGCCCGATGAGATCAAGTCGCTTCCCGGCCCGGTCATGGTGAAAGCTCAGGTCCTCATCGGGGGACGGGGCAAGGCCGGCGGGATCAAGCCGGCCGACACGGTCGCGGACGCTAAGAAGGCCGCATCCGCTATCCTCGGTCTCAACATCAGAGGCTATATCACGAAGCAGGTTCTCCTCGAGAAGCGGCTCGATGTCGTCAAGGAACTGTACCTTAGTATCACTATAGACAGGAGCAGGAGGTCGCTCATCTTCATGGCCTCCGCAGCCGGAGGAATGGACATCGAGTCCGTACCTGAAGACAAGATATTGATGTTGCCCGTGGACCCGATAATCGGCTACCAGCCGTTTGTTGGAAGACATGTCGCAAGCTTCCTCAAGCTCGAGCCGGAACAGGCGAAGCGGGTCGCGGACATATGCGCGAAGCTCCACGAGCTCGTTGTCGAGGAGGACGCAGAGCTCGCGGAGATCAACCCGCTGGTCATCACTAAGGATGGGAAGGTCATCGCGGGGGACGCCAAGATCACGATCGACTCGGACGCGCTCTTCAGGCACAAGGACTACGAATCGCTCCCAGAGGATTTGACTCCACTCGAGGAGAAGGCGAAGAAGCTGGACATCGCGTTCGTGCAGCTCGACGGGAACATAGGTGTCATCGCGAACGGCGCGGGCCTGACCATGGCCACGTTGGACAGCATCAACATGTTCGGCGGGAAGGCAGGGGTCTTCCTGGACCTCGGCGGGACCGACGACCCTGAGAAGGTCAAGAGCGCGATGCTTCTCATGAGCGAGGCGAACCCGAAAGTCATACTGCTCAACATATTCGGAGGCATCACGAAGTGCGACACGGTCGCGAAGGGAGTTCTCGAAGCCATCGAGGCGAAGAAAATTCGCACACCCATCGTTGCGCGCATCAAGGGTGTCAACGAGGAGGCCGGGAGAACGATGCTCAAGAATGCGGGCATGATCCCCGCATACGGGCTGAGCGAGGCGGCGGAACTGGCCTCGAAGGAATCACTGAAGGTGGTCTGACATGGCGATCATCGTCGATGACAAGACGAAGCTGGTCATACAGGGGATCACCGGATACCAGGGCACGTACCACTCCCAGGCCATGCGCGACTTCGGGACGCAAGTCGTCGCAGGCGTGAGACCAGGCAAAGCTGGCGAGAAGGTCAACGACATACCCGTCTTCGACTCCGTAAGGGACGCGGTCAATAGAACAGGGGCGAACACATCTTGCGTTTTCGTGCCAGCTCCGGGCTGCAGAGACGCGGCCCTCGAAGCGATCTATGCTGGGATCGAGACCGTCGTCATCATCACCGAGCACCTGCCCGTGATGGACGCGATCCACATAGTGTCCGTCGCCAGGAGCAGAGGAGTCACCGTCATCGGGCCGAACTGCCCGGGAATCGCATCTCCAGGCAAGGCTAAGGTCGGCATCCTCCCCAACATGATATTCAGGAAGGGCAACATCGGCGTGGTCTCGAAATCCGGCACACTCACTTACGAGATAGTCAACGCGATCTCCGAGCGGAAGATGGGACAATCCACCTGCGTCGGGATAGGCGGGGACAGGGTTTCGGGGACCAACTTCATCGACGTTCTGGAGAGATTTCAAACGGACAAGCAGACCAAGAAGATCGTTCTGGTCGGAGAGATCGGCGGCACTTCTGAGGAAGAAGCTGCGGAGTACATCAAGGGGAACGTGACCAAACCCGTGGTGGCGTACATCGCTGGTCGTACCGCTCCTCCAGGGAAGCGCATGGGCCATGCAGGAGCGATCATCGCCCGGGGAAGAGGGACTGCGGAGAGCAAGATAAAGGCGCTCGAGGCCGCGGGTGTGAAGGTCGCGAAGATCCCCACGGACGTCCCGGATCTCCTTGAGTGAGAGCCGCTAGCTCCAATACGTTTAGATATGCGTGTAGACAACTCACAGCCGAATGACCGAGGAGATTGACGCCATCATTTTCGATGCAGGCGGCACACTGATAGAGATGAAGCCCTCGAGACAGGAGATCATCTCGAAGGTCCTCGCGGAGCACGGACACAAGGTGGACAAGAAGAGCGTGATCAAAGCGATCGTCAAGGCCGACCGAGCGTTCGACGACGATTTCGGGCTCCTCGATGGCAAGGACGAGAGCTGGTACTGGAAGAAGTACGATGTTCTGCTTCTGAAGGAGCTTGGGATAGACGATGGCGCGGACAAGCTCATGAAGGCGTTCGGAGACCGGTTCCACCAGTTCGCGCCCAAGGTCGAGAGCTGGGTCGCGTACTCAGACACGAAGCCCGTTCTGAAGGCCTTGAAGAAGAGGGACTTCAAGATCGGCATGGTCTCGAACGCGACGGAACTGCTAAGGCGGGTCCTCGACAGCCTTGGCCTCGCAGAGTACTTCGAGTTCCTCATCATCTCAGACGAGGTCGGTGTGAGGAAGCCCTCTCCCAAGATCTTCCAACTAGCGATCAAAGCAGCCGGCACCAGCCCTAACAGGGCGGTCTATGTCGGGGACAAGCTCACGGTGGATGTGCTCGGAGCCAAGAGAGCAGGACTGAACGCGGTCCTGATCGACAGGGACAACGCGTTTCCAGATGCGAAGTGCATCAGGGCCAGGGACCTCGACTTCTTCAGAACATACGTCTAGCGCACTCAGAAATCCTTTGGCGGCGGCAGGTTCAACTTGGCGAGATGGCGTGAGTCGTTGAGCACCACGGACGAGTAATTCCTTCCGTCTATCTTGAAGATCGATATCGCGCACGGGTCATGCTTCACCTTGTAGAAATCGTCCGGGGATTCGCGGAGCAGATAAGTGGTCATGAACTTCAGCGGTATCCTGTGGGTCACGATCACGACCGTGCCCGTCCCGTGCATGAACAGCAGCTCCCGGAGGGCCGAGTTGACTCTCTTCCAGGCCTTCTTCATGTTCTCGCCGCCAGGGAACTTCACTTTTGCAGGGGTCTTCAGCCACTTGTCGTAGGCGACCGGGTACTTCTCCTTGACAGTGCTCTCCTTCAGCCCTTGCCACGCGCCGTAGCTGACATCAAGGAATCCGTCATGCGGCCGCACATCGATCTCGTGAGGAAGTGCGACCCTGCGAGCCGACACGAACGCCCGCTTGAGCGGGCTCGAGTACACCGCCTCGAACACGCGGTCCTTGAGCACCTCGGCGGTCGCATCCGCCTGGGCGATCCCGACGGCGTTCAAGCGCACGTCTTCGTGCCCTCTGAAGATGCCGCCCTCGTTCCAGTCGGTGACCCCGTGCCTGATGAGGATGAGCTCCAACTCGGTCATGACGCCTTCGGATTAGCGTCTTGATATTTATCATCTGTCGGAGGGGTGTACAATGACCATAGGCGATACGCCTCTGCGGGCGCCCGCTCAATCCACGATCACGGGCTCGTCGAAGTAGGCGGCCTCGATCTCGACCGCTTCCAGCGGGATGAAGCCAATCCTCATGACCTCGTACACGGTGAACTTGGCGTGTACGTAGAGATCATAGGTGCCGTTGGTCGCGAATGTTACTGGAACGGTAGCCATCAGCCCGTACCCGACATCTGTCCAGTTGCTCATCGACGCAACATAGGTGCCGTCCACCTCGAATATTGACACATTGTTGAGCGTGACCGAGGTCCCGCGGAAGAACCAGTTCCCGGGCTTCTCGTACACCTTGGTCAACAGCACATGCACCTCGAGAGAGCTGCTGTTGGCAGTGAGTGAGCGCCCGCTTATGGATAGCCCCCAGGTCATGTTCCCCGCCCAGATGTCCCTGTATCCGGTGAAGTTGCCCCAGCTCGCATAGGTCGCGGAGTTCACATATGTCTGGCCCACCTGAGTCATCACCTTGGGGCTGAGGAACGTCCAAGCGAGAAAGAATACGATGACCGCGACTGTGACGATGATGGCGCCCCAATGCCTGTTCTTCCGCTTCCGAGGCTTCGGCTTCTCTTCGGGGCCGATCAGCTCATCGTAGTCCTCCATCCAGACCTCCTCAGGTGGCTTGACGGAGGTCGCCACAGTTTTCTCGGGCTCCGGCTCGGGAGGAGGCGGCGGAGGCAACTCCTCGGGGGCCTCTGGCTTCACGTCCTTCGAGGAGTCATCAGGAGTAACAGAACTCATTGCAGAGCACCCATCCGGGATTGCCATCGCAACGTACGCAAATCAACATTTCGGTGCTCTTCCCGCGCAGGACTTCCGGGCTCCACTGGAAGCTCTGGTCATCGGACATCGCCAGGACAACGCTTTTATATGCGACCCCTCATAGAGGGAATCCCGCTCCCGCGAGGGCAACGCTTATGAGCGTGTAGCTGCCCTAGTATAAGCAGTGGGAGGGGAAGTGCACTCGACCACTTTTTAGTGGCTCGGGGAAGAGGTCGAGGGGCAGCGGCTGGGAAGGGTACGCGGGCTCCAGTGAATACCGATCATGTGTGATACGGACGTGTGCTGAGTCGACGTGCTAGCGACTAATTAAACCGTCTGGGGAATGGCTCGGTTCGGGCGCCGAAGAAGGTCGTGCCAAGCTGCGATATGCACCGGGTAAGCGCAAGGAGCTGTTGATCCGGTGATTACCTAATGGGACTTCCTGCTCTTCGGAGCAATCCGTGAGGATGGGGAACCGGGGGGATCGAAGCATCCTAGTACCCCGAGGAAAAGAAATCAATCGAGATGCCGTTAGTAAAGGCGATCGAAAGCGGCAGAGGGCAAACTGAATCCTGCCGAGAAATCGGCCGGAGATGTGGTGTTGCAGGCTCCGGTACATCTTAACCATCTAACCCGAAATCGGCTGGAATGCCGTGCCATAGAGGGTGACAGCCCTGTAGGGGTCCGGTGGAAAGATGATTCTGGATGACCTCGAGTATTGCGCCTTGGATATGGCGTGAGAATTTGGGAGCCATTTGCTTCCAACCCTAAATACGACCCGAGACCGATAGTGCAGTAGTAGTGTGAACGAAAGTTGCAAAGTACCCTTAGCGGGAGGTGCAAAGAGCCTGAAACCAGATGGTGACAGTAATACATGGCGTGAAAGGGACGAAGCTCGCAAGAGCTGACCGACGTCATATTATCCGTTTCGAATAACGGGCCAGGGAGTTCGGATGGATGGCGAGGCTAATTGGACAATCCAAGCAGCCGAAGGGAAACCAACAAGTCCGCAGCCCGCAAGGGCCAGGGACGAGGTGGGCTCGCCTGTAGTCATCTGTGAGAGACCCGAAGCCAGTTGATCTAGGCGTAGATAGGTTGAAGCCCAGGGAAACCTGGGTGGAGGACCGAACCCGTGTTGAGGTGCAAATCATTGGGATGATCCGCGTCTAGGGGTGAAAGGCCAATCTAAACTGGACATAGCTGGTCCCCCCCGAAACTACTCGCAGGTAGATCTCAGACGAGGTGGACGATGGGGTAGAGCGACCTATTATGCACTTAGGTGGAGAAATCCGTCGGTGCGTTGCAAAACTCCGAACCTGTCGTCACTTTAGACTCTGGGAGTGAGCGTGTGAGGGGTAAGCTCCATACGCAAAAGGGGAACAACCCAGCCTCAAGTTAAGGTCCCTAAGTGCTGACTAAGTGCGAACGGGCAAAAGGAGTCCTT
>MGWC01000025.1:278-5756 GCA_001800815.1 Euryarchaeota archaeon RBG_19FT_COMBO_56_21 | reverse complement strand
AAATCCACCGTCCAGTCGTTGAACGGAGCGATGAACACCGCTCCTGGCCGCTCGAATGTCAAGAGGTCGTAGTCGGATGTGTCATACCAGTAGTTGCCCAGCCAGTTGAGGACTCCCTCGACCTCTGCCTGCAGGCCCAGCTGCACATGGAACTGTCCGCTTGTCATCGCTTCTGACACGTCCCAGGCGTCGAAGAAGAATTGTATCACATTGGTCCCCGCGGAGAGTGTAGAATCGCTCACCTCGTAGGCTAGATTCGTCCAATCGGGAGCTCGTAGATAGGCCGAGACCACGTACCTGCCCGCGTAGTTGACATCGATTGATACGTTGACCTGCATCAGGTCGTAGAGGCCGTCGGAGTCTGTGTCGACCCCGTTGTCGCTGAACGGAGGCGCATATGAAGCCGGGACCTCCATGAACTCCGAGTATCCGTATGCCATCGTTGTCCACCCGCCCTGGCCGATATCGTTCCACGACGGGTCGTACAACGTCAGGTGCACGTGATAGGGTCCGTCAGTGGCCATCTGGTTGATGTGCCATCCGTAGAACCGAAGCTCCATTGTGTGCGAACCAGCGGTGAGGTATGTCTGCACCCAGTCGTACGAAATGTAGTTCTCAGTGGCGGTGTGCAAGTAGCCGTCGATTGCATACCATCCCGCGCTGAAGATGTCCACGGAGATATCGAACACGAGGTAGTTGTACAGGCCATCGCTGTCAGTGTCGTCGCCGTACTCGCTATGCGGAGGGGCGAACCATCCGGGGAGGACCTCAGTTGTGAGCGTGCAGCCGAATAAGAGAAGAGGATTCGCGTACGATGATGCGTTCACAATTGTGTACTCCTGCGTCGCTGCCGGAGATGCCGGGATCTCCACGGTTATCGTGAGGTTCCTGGAGTCCATGGACCCGAGGATGCCCGTGTCCACGAGGCCGTCGCCGTCCGTGTCGGTCAACGGGTTCATGGCATCGTCATAGAGCCCGACGGGCCAGCCCTCGACTGAAGTGTATGTAATCGCCAAGGAGTCGCTGATCTGCTGCCTGTTCGTCGCCACGACGAGGTAGCTGATGATTGTTCCAGGGGCGCCGCGCCCGGTCTGAGACGGGGCGATCACGACTTCAGGGAGCGAGTAGCGTATCGACAGGCCGTCCGACAGGACAACATCGTTGTACCCATATTGGATTCCGATCGTGCCGTCCGAGTTCTCGATGCCCTCGGTCGCGGAGTTGCCAGTCATGCCATTCATGGTGAGGTAGTTGACCCACATGTCCCCGCCCGTCTCGTTGAGGACGATCTCGAAGGTCATCAGATACGAGCTTCCCAGCCTGGTGACGTTCATGAACTCGACCACAAGCTGTCTGTCGGGGTATGCTCCGACGGTCTCGTACACTATCTCGCCAGAGTCCGCGTAGAGGTCGTCCCAGTATGCCGCCACGATGTTGTTGGGAGTGCTGGTGTACGGGATGTAGTCGTTGCCGTAGTCGTAGGTGCCCGGACTGAACATGATGTACCCGTTCGTTGTCACATTGAACGCGGAGTACCTGTTGTCATAGAAATTGAAATCAAAACCGATCGGGAACGGCCCTGCCCAGTCGTCGTCACCCGACGCGCCCACGTAGGTGCCCGTGGTGCTTATATCGACCCATTGGAACCCGACGGACGGCGCGGGCGCGTTGCTGTCGGTATAGACATACCCGTAGCTGTCCTGGGCACTCTGGGCCGCAGTCACATTCCCTAGGAGGGCGCCAAAGGAGGCGCCGACCATCGTTAGCACTATTGCTGTCGCTATTAGCGATGCTGTACGCATATGGATACCCCTTCCGGTAAACACTGGGATTTAGACTGGAAAGGAGCCTATAAGAAGCCTGAAGCCGCCGTTACCATGACTGATAGCGAGCGATATGGCAGGATGATGCGGTCAGTGTGTGCTGGAAGGGTGCGGGACTTCAGGTGCGAAGATATCCACTTTTATTGCGAAAGAGGTCGCATCTCCGATTCGTTAAGCACTTTTTGACTACATTTCCTCCCTGCCGCCTGGCCCGATGGTAAACAACCCGAAAGCAACAAATGAGACCTCGGGGATGCAACCCTTGCGGAGGAGTGGCGAAGGGTCGTCATCATTCGCAAGAGGGGGCATAGAACTGATAGGTACCAAACCATCAATGGCCAAGAGACCGGGATATGTAGGGTCAGCCCTGCTCAGGATGCATCTCACGCGGGGGGCGGGGACCGGCAGGAAGGACATTGTCCCCTCTGTCTTGGAGGAGAAGACCCCTCGACTCACCAGGACGCACCTGGCATGCCTGGTCGTCATTGCGCTCATAGGCTCATTCCTGTCCGCAGCTCTTCTAGCACCGCTCGCGACCGATATGGAATGGGACGGATCCAAGGCGAGAACCACATACACATCGCACGGCATGATCATGATAATGAGCGATGCTGAATTCACGCTGGCAAATGGGGTCACATCCGGTGGATCGGGGACTCCCTCAAACCCGTATGTCATCGAGAACTGGGAGATAGACGCCAGCGCGATCGGATTCGGAATATTGATCATGGACACGACCAAGTACTACGTCATCAGGAACGTCCATGTCTTCGCCCCCGGCTCTTTCGGAATAAACATGCTCAACGCACCGCACGGCACCGTCGAGGACTGCCTGTTGGACGACGGCGCCGTCGGGATCATAGCCTCAGATTCCGACTACATGAACATCACAGGCAACATCGTCACGAACCAGGATTGGTTCGCAGTAGAGGTCGCGAACGGCAAGTGGGCGAACATCAGTGGGAACCAGTTCGCTGACAACAACTTCAGCGCAGTCGCGCTTCTAAACGTCGAGAACAGCACGGTCAGCTCGAACACCATCCTCAGGACGAACATGTCCGGCATCATGGTCCTGGAATCGAACTACACGAGAGTTATCGGGAACAACGCCTCCGATAGCCCGGGCATGGGGCTCTACCTCGAGATGGCCAACGACACGCTCGTGCGCGACAACAACTTCACGATGAACCAGATGTACGGGCTCTACCTGAACTTCTCGACCGATGTGTCGATCTACCACAACAGGTTCATCGGGAACCTCGTCCAGGCGGAGGTCGGCAACTCGACGAACGTGGCCTGGGACAGCGGCTACCCTGACGGGGGCAACTACTGGTCCAACTACTCAGGTTCTGATGCATTCATGGGACCGGATCAGGACATGAACGGGGCGGACGGCATCGGAGACATCCCGTTCATCACGAACGGGAGCGGGGTCGACAGGTACCCGTGGATGGCCGAGGACATGAGCTACATACCGGAGTTCGCCACCTTGCTGATGCCGGTCCTTGCGGTAATGTTGGCGATTGCTGCTTCGGGAAGCGCCCGCAGAAGACTGCGTTAGGCAACTGAGCGCACTGCGGCACCAACTGCGCGCGATATGTCCATGAGCCATGGCAGCATTGAATGACATGCAGGTAAGTCCCGGGGGGTATGGTGCACCCGGCGGTGCACGCTGCAAGAATCCACCCGGGGGCCGCAGTTCTGGTTCTGGCTACTTCCGCACGAAAGGTTTATGTCGCAGAGCCTCGTTGGAAACAGTGCAGGTAAGTCCCGGGGGGTATCTGAGTACCATGCGGTGCTTGTCGCAACACTCCACCCGGGGGCTGCAACTTCTCACCAGTACATCTCCCCGTGCGAGATCTTGCCCTCTATCTGCCTCAGATAGGAAGGATCTCCTCTCTCCAGACTGAGAAATACCGCACCCGCCACAAGGTCGGCGATTTGGAGCCCCGCCGACATCGCGGAGTCGATGTGGCTGACCGTCACGCTAGGAGGGAAAAGGCCCCCATAGTTCCTCTCAACTTCCCATCTCAAACGCTCGGAGAGACAATGCCTGACGATCTTCGTGAGCGAACGCCTGTCGACGACGATGTGCATAGCCTTCGTATGCGTCCTATTTGACAGCTCCGCCACCGTCCTGGCGGCGACATATTGCCAGAGCTCCTCCTTGTCGGACCGAAGCCTTAGCGGAATACGCGCCTTCGCTACACTGCCCCAGACGAACCATGAATCCGTCTTGACGATTCCGTCCAAGAGAAAACTTCGCAACGGTTCTCGGCTGCGGTTGAACTTGAACTCGGAACCAGCGCCGTCGACCAGACTGAACTTTCGATGCGCTTTTCGGACGATCCTGATGAGCTTATGGGGTTCAGCCGTGGCGAGGGCAATGATAACAAAGTTTTCCGAGCTGCGGCTCGAGAAGCCTAAGTCACCGCTCTCGTCCATGTAGACTTCGACATAATCGTACAACGAAAGAAGGATGCCAAGTAGGTACCTTCACGTTTCTGACTGCACGTAGTGCTCATGGCATGGTCCAGAAAAGCGTCAATTGCCCGTCCAGAGGTCCGCCGACGTAGAACACGCTCGATTCGCCGAGAATCTCCTCGATGGTCCCGTTCTCGACCACCACCCCGAACGGGAACCCCTGCACTCCATCAACGCACAACGTTCAAGCCAGTGGACAGGGTATCATTCCCTGCAGGTAAGGCCTGGGGGGTATATGTGTACCGTATGGTGCACGCCAAAAGACTCCACCTAGGCTCTGCATGTTTTCATGGTCTGAGCTGCCCATACTCAATCCGAGGTTGCGATTGGCTTGACGAATGAATCGTCGCTGAACTCCAAGCGTACATGTACTGACAACTGATTATGCAATCCATCTCAACTGCTGGATGTGCGAAGTTGCTTTGTTTTTGTGGATGAGTCTGGAGACCTCGGACATGGACGAAACGCGTCAAGGCACATCACAATAGCTGCCGTGGTGACGGAGCACCCAGAGCTGCTCGACCGGATTCCGCGCAGGATAAGACGTCGGAGACTGAAGAAGAGCCTGAAGATGAAGCCTGAGCTGAAGTTCCACGGCTCCAGTTCTTCGCTGAGACGGAGAGTCCTTGAGATGGTCATGGCGGTTCAGACTGTCAAAGTGGCGAGCATAACTGTCGAGAAGGCCCACATCGAACCCATGCTAATACGGAAAGGGGACAGATTCTACGACTGGGTGTGTGGGGAACTCGTCCGTGAAGTCCTCGCCCTCGAGGAGAACGACTGTCGATTCGTGATCACCTTCGACGCGAGACCGCACAACAGACCTCCAAGCTACGACTTCGCGGAGAAGATCGGCGCCGCCATCCTATGTGGGGGCCCAGAGGCAAGGAGGGCGTTCAGGTCTCTCAAGGTCTCCGTGATTGACTCTCGCAATTCCGGGTGCCTTCAGGTGGCAGACTTCGTAGTCGGCGCTATTCAGAGGAAGCACGAATACGGCGACTCAAGCTACTATCGAATCATCGCACCTGCGATCGTGGTCGAACGAAGGATTCCGTGAGAATGAGCGCAGACCCCGGCAGGATTCTTGCACATGCGCCTCATGACGCACTATTACCTGCCGGGACTTACCTGCATTCATCTCATTGCGCCTACCGATGATAAGGTTTGCGCA
>MGWC01000025.1:0-270 GCA_001800815.1 Euryarchaeota archaeon RBG_19FT_COMBO_56_21 | reverse complement strand
GCTGCATCAACTCGTTCCAAAGCCGACTGTCTCTCCGCCCAGAGGCCCGCCGACATGGAGCACATTCTACGATTCCAGCGGTCGCAAGATGGTCTCATTCGAAACGACGACGACCCCGAACGGAAACTCCTGCGCTACGTCGACGCGTAACGTTTATGCCAGAGGACGGAGTATGATTCCATGCAGGTAAGGCCTGGGGGGTATATGAGTGCCATAAGGCGCTCGCCAAAACACTCCACCCAGGCACTGCAATTCTTCATCACATCAAGC
>MGWC01000024.1:2718-5326 GCA_001800815.1 Euryarchaeota archaeon RBG_19FT_COMBO_56_21 | reverse complement strand
GAAGATCGTCGACGCATTCTTGGGCATCGACGAGAAGGTGGGCGGGCAGGTTCTGAAGCAGTACTCGCTTGCCGCGAAGACAGATTCCATCATTTCCATCAAGGAGTTCGCAGTAGAAGTCCTCGCCTCCGATCTTGTCAACAAGATCGAAGGTGAGAATCTCACGCCGGCGATCGGGCTCGATGACCACATACACGGGTTCACCGTTATCGACAGCGTACGTGCGATCACCTCGCTTAGTTCGTTCGACTACCTCAAGATATACGGCTGGAGCAGCCAGAGGGCTCTGGTATTCACGGGCGTCCGATTCGGTCGGTCCCCCATGATAGCGATCAGGGCGCACCCGCTCAAGCCGGCGATGGTCATCTACCAGAAACCGGATCAAGTCGACGAACTTGCGATCAGGCTCGCCGAGCTTGAGAACATACCGCTTATCAGGACACAGCTAGCCGTCGGCGATCTTGTTGAGAAGTTGCAGGCGCTAGGCTGAGAGGGATAAGCATGAAGGTTGGGATAGTCAGCTATGGTGCACACATCCCACGCTACAGGATAACCCCCGAGGAGATCGGGAAGGTTTGGGGCGTGGATGGCAAGTCGATGAGCAAGGGTCTCATGATAAACTGCAAGTCGGTTCCAGGGCCAGACGAGGACACGATCACGATATCAGTCGAGGCCGCACGGAACATGATGAAGAGGTGCGATGTGAGCCCGAAGGACATCGGGGCACTCTATGTAGGGTCCGAATCGCACCCGTATGCGGTTAAGCCGACGGGAACGATAGTCGCGGAGGCGATCGAAGCCGCCCCACACCTGATGGTCGCGGACTACGAGTTCGCGTGCAAGGCAGGCACCGCGGCAATACAGACCTGTATGGGACTTGTCGGCTCAGGAATGGTCAAGTACGGAGTAGCCATTGGAGCGGACACATCTCAGGGCGCTCCTGGGGATGCCCTCGAGTTCTCAGCTTCGGCTGGCGGAGCTTCGTTTCTGATCGGCTCTGAAAAAGTGATTGCGACCATCGACAAGACTTACTCCTACACTACCGACACGCCGGACTTCTGGAGGCGCGAGGGGCAGATGTATCCGAGGCACGGCGGGAGATTCACCGGGGAGCCGGCATACTTCAAGCACGTTGTCAATGGGGCGAAGGGCCTTTTTGACAGGACTACGACCTCGGCTAAGGACTATACGTATGCTGTATTCCATCAGCCAAACGGCAAGTTCCCCACACGGGTCGCGAAGCAGCTCGGATTCAACGATAACCAGATCAAGACTGGCCTGCTGGCACCGCTCATAGGTAACACCTACTCTGGCGCGGTCCCACTAGGGCTGGCCGCGATCCTCGACGAGGCGAAGGCGGGTGACAGGATATTCGCAGTGGCGTATGGCTCGGGAGCCGGGTCGGACGCATTCGCAATGACTGTCACGGAAGCCATCGAGTCGTATCAGAGAAACAAGGCGCCCACTGTCAAGGAACTCAACACGAACCTGAAGTTCCTGGACTACGCGACGTATGCGAAGTTTCGGGGGAAGATTCTGCTAGGGGGCGAGTGAATGAGACGCGTTGCGATCATCGGAGTCGGAGACACCGAGTTTGGAGAGCTCTGGGATTCCTCATTCCGAGACATCGGGATCAAGGCCGGTCTGGCCGCCGTGGCAGATGCCAACATCACCGCCGACATGATAGATGCTCTGTATGTGGGCAACATGTCCGCTGGCAGGTTCATCGAGCAGGAGCATATAGGTGCTCTCATAGCCGACTACGCGGGTCTGGCCAAGTCTCACATACCGGCAACAAGGGTCGAGGCGGCGGGTGCCTCGGGAGGACTCGCACTGAGGCAAGGGTTCATGGCCGTAGCCTCCGGACTCCACGACATAGTTGTCGTGGGAGGAGCGGAGAAGATGACGGACGTGAGCGACACTGAGTCTGCCATCATCCAATCCTCAGCTGCCGACCAGGAATGGGAGACGGTCCTCGGGGCCACATTCCCCGCGCTCCATGCGCTCATCGCAAGGCGGCACATGCATGAATTCGGCACCACGAGGGAGCAGATCGCAGATGTCGCTGTCAAGAACCACAGGAATGGTTCCCTCAATCCGAAGGCGCAGTTTCAGAGGGAGATCACCCGAGAGACCGTGTTGGGCTCTGCCCTGGTGTCATCACCATTGAGGGTGTTCGACTGCGCCCCCAGCTCGGACGGAGCGGCCGCGGTCGTGCTATGTCCGCTCGAGCATGCGAAGAAGTACACTGAGACTCCGGTCGAGATAGTAGGCTCTGGACAGGCCAGCGACACGCTCTCACTACATGACAGAAAGGAGATATGCACCATGGAGGCCACGAAGATAGCTGCGAAACGCGCCTTCGACATGGCTGCCATTACGCAGAAGGACGTCGATGTCGCAGAGGTCCATGACAACTTCACGATCAGCGAGATACTCGCCATCGAGGACTTGGGGTTCTTCAAAAAGGGCGAAGGCGGTAAAGCGACCGAGGCAGGCCTCACCGCCATATCCGGCCAGATCGCGGTGAACACATCCGGTGGGCTGAAGGCGAGGGGCGACCCGATCGGAGCCACCGGGTTGGCACAGGCGGTCGAGGTCGTGACCC
>MGWC01000024.1:2550-2689 GCA_001800815.1 Euryarchaeota archaeon RBG_19FT_COMBO_56_21 | reverse complement strand
GTGATCGATGCCGAAGTGGGCCTGACCCATAACGTCGGAGGCACAGGAGCGACTGTCGTCGTTCATTTGCTGAGGAGGGTCTGATATGGCTACCGCACCAAGGTTCTGGAGGGAGAACCCGAGCAGGTACAACCTCGTG
>MGWC01000024.1:0-2544 GCA_001800815.1 Euryarchaeota archaeon RBG_19FT_COMBO_56_21 | reverse complement strand
AAGTGCAACAGCTGCGGAAGGCACTTCTTCCCGCCCAGGACGATCTGCCCAGTCTGCCACAGGAAGAGCGTGGGCAAGATGGAGCGCGTGAAGCTGAAGGGAACGGGAAAGATATTCTCGATGACAGAGGTCCATGAGGGGCTCGAAGAACTCAACTTGCAGAGGCCTTACTTCCTCGCGATGGTCGAGCTGGACGAGGGGGCGAAGGTCACCGCTCAAATCATAGACTGCGAGGCCTGCGACCTCGAGATTGGCATGCCTGTGAGGGCCACGATGAGGAAGCTCAGCGAAGAAGGGCCATCGGGTGTGATCCACTACGGATACAAGTTCGCACCCTTGAATTCGAAGGCGAAGGCCGAGGGACCTGCCCATTAAGTTCAGGTACGGATACGTAGATACGCGCTGTGCTTCGGCGGTCATCTGATGTCTGCGAACATACACCATGCTCGGAGAGGGGTTGCAGTCGATGGCAACTCCCTGACCCTAGGCGACGTAGTCCACGCGGCTCGTTCAGGCGCGAAAGTTTCTCTCCCACGCTCCGTGCGCGCTCGTCTCGCTGCTAGTAGGAAGGCCCTCGAGAAACTCGTGGAGAACGGGAAGACGATTTACGCGATCAACACAGGCGTGGGCGAACTCGTTGATGTAAGGATTCAAGCGGACGAGCTGAAGGCGCTTCAGGTCAACCTTCTCAGGAGCCATGCGTGTGGTGTGGGGGAGCGCTATCCCGAGGAGGTCGTCCGGGCGATGATGCTGCTCAGGGCGAATGCGCTGGCCAAGGGGTATTCAGGCGTCCGACCTGATATTGTTGAGATGCTTCTGGACATGCTCAACGCCCGGGTTCATCCGAGCATCCCTAGACAGGGCTCAGTCGGTGCGAGCGGCGACCTTGTGATGCTCGCTCACCTTGGGCTAGCGATGATCGGCGAGGGCGAGGCAGATTCCGGATCGGGTTTCGAGTCCGGTGCCGTCGCTCTGAGAAGGAAGAAGCTGACCCCGCTGACTCTGGAGCCTAAGGAAGCGATCTCCCTCATAAACGGCACCCAGGCAATGGGCGCAGTGGGCGTGCTTGCCACCGAGGATGCCGCTATGATCGCGGACAACGCTCAGATTGGGGCTGCCATGTCCTTGGAGGCCCTGAAGGGGACCTCATCTGCCTTCGATATCAAGATCTCGAAAGTGAGACCCCATAAAGGCCAGCTGAGGGTCTCGAGCAACATGATGACGCTCCTCGAAGGCAGCGAGATAATGGTCTCTCACCACGACTGCCCCAAGGTACAGGATGCATACTCTCTGAGGTGCGTCCCGCAAGTCATCGGCGCCAGCCTCGAGGCTATCTGGTACGCGAAATCGGTCCTCAAGGTCGAGATCAACTCCGCTACGGATAACCCGCTCTTCTTTCCGGCGGACGGAATCGTCATCTCCGGAGGGAACTTCCACGGGCAGCCAGTGGCGCTCGCCATGGATTTCCTGGGGCTTGCGGTTCACGAGCTAGGGAGCTTCTCCGAGAGGCGGACTGCCAGGCTTGTCGACGAGAAGCTCAGCGGACTGCCCCCGTTCTTGACGAGACACGGTGGTGTGCGCTCCGGGCTCATGGTCCCTCAGTATGTGGCCGCTTCTCTCGTGTCGGAGAATAAGGTGCTCGTGCACCCTGCGTCTGCTGACTCCATACCTACCAGCGCCAACCAGGAGGATCACAACAGCATGGGCACGATAGCCGCCTGGAAGGCCAGGCAGATCGTCGAGAACACCTCGCGCGTGATAGCGATCGAGATGATATCCGCAGCACAGGGTTTGGATTTCATACACCTGTCCTCAAGCCCCGCCGTCGAGAAGGTCAGGTCGGCCATACGTGCCGAAGTTCCGTTCCTAGAGCAGGATAGGTCGATGTCTGCTGAGATAGAGAAGGTCTCCAAGATGATCCTCAAAGGCGTTTTCGTCCGAGCGGCCAAGAGCGCATGCAGGTTTCGAAGCACTTGAATCCTGCGATGATTTGATACTACGTCAAGCATTCCCTGAATCTCCTCCAGGTGTTTGAATGGAAGACTTGGCACGAGCGGCAATCAACCGAGCGCTCAAGATGGGCGCTGAATTCGCAGATGTCAGGATCGAGTCCTCAACAGGGACGAACGTCATCGTCATGGACGGGAAGACTAAGACTCTGTCAGCTTTCAGGGAGTCTGGCTGCGGCATCAGGGCCTTCACGGGCGGTGCTTGGGGATTCGCTGCGACCAACGGCCTCACGAGGAGTTCCGTGACCGCTGCGGCAGAATCTGCGGCGAACATGGCGAAGGTCGCGAAGGCTAAGGCGAAGATACAGTTCAAGGTCGTCCCGGCAAAGGCGGTCTCGATCAAGGAGGAGTACAGGGCCAAGGAGAAGACCGTCGACGTACCCATGGAGGAGAAGGTAGAATTCGTCATGGAGCTCGACAAATCCATGAGGTCCCTGGATAAGCGCGTAACCAGCACCAACGCCAGGTATGACGACCTCGAAGCTGACCGAGTTGTGGCAAACTCGTTCGGTACGCTTTCGAGGACGAAGGAACG
>MGWC01000023.1 GCA_001800815.1 Euryarchaeota archaeon RBG_19FT_COMBO_56_21 | reverse complement strand
TCCTCCCGTCCGGCGTCGTGTAGTGTATCATGCAGCGCTTGACGCGCTCGACATCGTAGTTGTAGGCGTCCATGAAGTGCATCGCTCCGACATACATCATCCTCCAGCTGAACCTGGCGAGCTCGCTCTTGGTCTCCTCTGAGATGATTCCTTTCAGGGACCTGAGGAAGTCCAGCTTGCTCATCCCCTCGGGGAGCTCGTCCTCCTTGACATACTTCTTCAGCAGGTTGTACGCCTTCACCTTCGACAACAGCTTGACCTTCTTACCCTCGGTCTTCTTGGCAAGCTCGTAGACCTCTGTGAACAGGTTCTCGACGTCCACGAACCTCGTCACGGGTATGACGTGGTTCGCATCCTTGACGAACATGTATGTGGCCATGCCGCAGTGCGCGTGCGTGGTCAGGGTGACCTTCGGGTCGCCGTACAGCGCCACCCAGAGCTCCGAGATGGCGGCTACTGTCGGGACGGGGTACCAGTCGGTCGTCTTGATCATCCCCTTCGATTGCTTCTCGATGTCCTTCGCTAGGTCGGGGATCGTGTACCTGCCCTTCTCCAGCTCCTCGTTGCTTATCCTGCCGGTGAACGCCACGGGCTGGAAGTTCACTCCCCTCACTACATCCATGTTCTCGAGGGCGTAGTGCAGTATCGGCCAGACCTGGTCGTCGTTCACGCCCTTGACGATGGTCGGGACGAAGACGATCGACGGATGCCCCCTCACCTTTCTGCAGTTATCGATGACTTTCAACTTCGTATCGAGCAAATCCGCGCCTCTGGCGCGCATGTAGATCTCCGATCTCAGGCCGTCGAACTGCAAGTAGACCGTGTTCAATCCGGCATCGCTCGCCTTCTGGAAGAAATCGATGTCCTTGGCGAACAGGATGCCGTTAGTTGCGACCTGGACCTGCGCGAAGCCCAGGTCGTGAGCCGCCTTGATTATTTCGATGAACCGCGGATGGATCGTCGGTTCGCCCCCGGAGAACTGCACGGCAGGCGTGGGGACTGGCTTCTGGGTCCTGAGGAGCTTCAGCATGCTCACGACAGTATTGTAATCCGGCTCGAACACGTATCCCGCCTGGTTCGCGTTCGCGAAGCAGATCGGGCACTTCAGATTGCATCTGTTAGTGAGGTCGACATTGGCGAGTCCAGTGTGAGAGAGATGTAGGTTGCACAGGCCGCAGTCGAAAGGGCACTGCTTCGCATTCGGTATGAGAGGATCACGGACGCCTACGCCGTCCTTGGCCCACTTCTCGGCCCTCAAGTACATGTCCACATCGGACCACACTACGTCCTTGAAGCTGCCGTGCTTGGGGCAGCTCTTTTCCATGACCACTTTGCCATTGTCATCCCGCATGGTGGCTGGTATGATGGCCAAACACTCCGGGCATAGGCTCTCCGTCTTCTTCGGAAGCCCCGGCGGAATAGCGGATTCCCTGGTCAGCATTCTATCGCGTCCTTGGTATGCGAATCCGAGCGAATCATTTAAAGGTTTTGTAGCTCATGTAGCTACATATGGACCTAAAGAAGGTGGCAGAACGGCTTGGCGGCGATGTCAATCAATTGACCAAGGAATATGAAAAGATAGCTGGTACGCTCGGAAAGCTCGGCCTTTCCGAGTACGAATCCAGAGCTTATCTTGCGCTCGTGGCATTGGGATCTTCTACTGCTAACTTTGTAGCTGAGGCAGCGCAGATTCCCAGAACATCTGCCTACAAGGTGATGGAGTCCCTCGAGCAGAAAGGCTTCGCGAGGAAGCTCCCGGGCAAACCCGTTTCGTTCGCACCCGTCGACCCCGATGACCTCTCAAAGCGGCTCGTGGGAGAGGTCGAGGAGTCCTTCTCCAAGATCTCAGCCGTGAGGGATCTCCTCTCCCAGCGCGGCGTGCCGCAGCTGGTGTACACGATCATGGGCAAGGAGAGGGTCCTCGACAAGATCGGGGAGATGATCGACAAGTCGGAGCACACGTTCGTGATGTCCTCGCCATCGATCGCCGTGATTCGCAGCAAGCTCGGCAAGAAGTTCGCCGCGGCGGATTCCAGAGGGGTAAGGCTGACAGTCATCACGAGCCCGTTCGTCAAGGCACCACTGGGGGCGACTGTGATCAGGCGCAAGGGCCTCATCGCAACCGATGTGATCAGCGACGGCAAGACGGCGCTCTTGGCAGCCCCTGACCTGTCCGCATGTGGCTACACCGACAACGAAGCGCTCTCCAGGCATCTCGAGGATTTCCTCAGGATCATGGGCGAGAGCCGCGAGTAGGCCAGGGCCGTAGCTCTTTCTTCTTCGACTCTGCCTTCACGACGGTCTTGATGAGGAACGGAGCGTACAGAGTGGTCACGATAGAAACCAATACAATGACAGAGTATGTGGACTGGGCGATGATGTCCATGTTCAGGCCTATCATTGCCACTACTATGCCTACTTCACCTCTGGGCACCATCCCTGCCCCGACGATGAGGGCGGTCTTCTCGCCTCGTGTGATTGCCCCTAGAGAACATCCTATCAGCTTCGAGAGGATGGCGACCACCGTTACCACGATGGCGAACGGCAAAACGTTCGTGAAGTTCGCGAAGTCGACGCGCGCCCCCATGACCACGAAGAAGAACGGCACGAGCAGTATGTTGAGAGGCTCGAACTTGCTCTCGAGCTCGTAGGTGTCCTTGGTGTCTGAGAAGATGAGCCCTGCGAAGAACGCGCCGATTATCGCCGCAAGGCCTATGAACGACGCCAGCGCGGAGAGGCCAAAGATCACTATGAGTATGATCACGAACGGTGCCTGACGCTGCTTCAGCTTGTCCAGCCAGCTGTCTCTCTTGAACGCCCGCGTCGTGTAGTGTATCGCCCACTGCCCGTTCGAGGTACGATCGAACTTGACGTCTCTTTTCCCAGAAGCGTACTTCACAACCCTGGTACCGAGGATTGTCACGATGGCCACGAAGCACACGGCCTCTCCTATGACAATCCCGACGCTCAGATAGGTGATCTCTCCCACTGCGACCCCGCTCACGAGCGTGAGCACTATCATGCCGAGTATGTCGTCAATCACGGCGGCTCCAAGGATTATCTTCGCCTCGGTAGAGTGGATCATCCCGAGGTCTTCCAGCACGCGAGCAGTAATTCCGACGCTCGTGGCCACAAGGGCCGTGGCGACGAACATCGCCTCCACTGAGGAGGCAAACAGAAGCACGGAGACATAGTATCCCATGATGAACGGAACGACAACCCCCATGGCTGCGACCGACGTTGCGACGAGTCCCACCTTCCTCAGCTCTGAGAGCTTGGTCTCCATGCCGACCGTGAAAAGCAGGAATGTGGCCCCGAGCTGCGCGAGTACATCGAAGAAGTTGTCCTCGTTCGTGATGAGATTGAGCACGGTGGGGCCGAGGATGATCCCTGCCATCAGCTCCCCTGTCACGGCAGGGAGGCGCATCCGCTCCATCACTTCGCCACCCAGCTTCGCGACCAGGAAGGCTACGAATATCAGAATTAGGGTTTCCTCGGGCTGCATCCCATCCGTCAACTTGTATCACCTCTTCCGTACTTAATTGTGAGTCGGAGCCACAAGGTCCTGGTTGACGCGGATGTAGACTGCTTGTAGCTGCAACCATTGACATCACTAACGCCCGAATCCTGGCGGGATGGTCATGTTCAAAGCGCGCATCAGAGAAGAAGCCCGAAGGCCAAGACGAAGGCGGATGTACCGCGACTCGCTCGCGCAGGTATCGTTCTCGGTTGTCGCCGTCGTGTTGTTGACCGCGACAGCCGTGACGGGGGCGTATCTGGCGAAGCGAGAACTCGATTCCGCGAGGGCTGAGAGACAAGAGAGGCTACTCGGGTCGATGGAGCTGGAGGTGGCAAGGGTCTCGGAAGAGCTGGCGCTCTACGCGGCCTTCTGCGCAAACGATGTGGTCTCGAAGTGGGACGAACTTCCTGTCAATGAGAGCAGGATCTCCGAGGCCTTCTCTTCCCGCATGACCGAACACGTTCGAACGAGCTTCCCAAGGACTGCGGACGGCCGAGAGACTGAGGTCCGCAATTGGACAGGGGGATTGTTCTTGATCGAGCGGACCACGATCGATTTGATTCCAGACGAGTCCACCACGCCAGCAAGAATCGAGCAGGGTGCGCAATCGATGGACTACGAAAGGACCTCATCTCCTTCTGATGAGACCCTCGGACAGAGGACCGTCAATCCGTACTACGTGGCGTTGGGGAACTTCACGGTCGAAATCACCGCGGACGACATATCGCTCCGACGCGAGGCCTCCTTCCAGAGGCCGATCATATCCTCGCTGCCGTTCCTCGAGATGAAGTTGCGCGCGTTCGAGTCCGCTTCCGACGGAGGGTTGTCCGACCTTGGGAGAATGGTCGGATACATGCTCTCGACCTTGGGCGAGCTCAGGGTCCTGGAAGGGTATGGCCAGCCGATGTACATTCAGGGAAAGGACACTTCGTTGGTTCTAACAGATGATGACGTCTACCGCGCAGTCCTCGTCGCACTGCTCCTCGAACAGGCGAGGCTCTTCCGCACATTCGACCGCGGGTTTGCCGAGCTCGTTTCCGGGCGCTGCGCACCTGACAACCCCGGTCTCTTGGCCCTGCTCTCCACGAAGGACAGGTACCTCGATCCTGCTGAACTCTTCCTGTGGTTCATGGGGAAGACCCGGATATCCATTGATCCCGAGGTCGTTGTAGCCCAGGCCGTCTACGGAGTAGTCGACATGCTTGTCCTCAGAATCATGGAGTACATGGGTTGGCTGGGCACATTGGATTTCGCTTCCGAGGTAGCGGAGAAGGTAGGAGACACGATTGATTCGATTGTCGCTTTTCTGACCGGCGAGGACAAGGCCAAAGTGGCTGTGGTCACGTGGATAGAGAACACTCTGAAAGCGGTCGGTGCGAACGAGCAAGCTTACTCTGCGCTTTTCGAGGCTCCGGTCGACATGAGGCTTTCCGTTCCTGAGAGACAGTACTTCGTCCAAGACGCTCAGGGAAATCTCTACCCCGTCTGGGTCGGGAACGCAACGATCCCGATCGATGTCGAGACGTGCGACGTCCTGGATGCGGATGTGTGGTCGGAATTCTACGGGACCTTCAAGGAGAACCAGCAGAGCCTCGGCACCTCGGTCAGAGACGTCTGCCTCAGGCTGGCATTCGATGTTGCAGCCTATGCCGAGTTCGAATCCCCCGAGCTCGCGGTGGACCCTGCGGATGGAGCCAACATCTTCACGTCGCTTGCGAGGAGCGCGGGCGAGGTGAACCTGAGCGACTCGGCTGTTTCAGACGCGTTGGGCGGCGGAAACCTCCCTCTTTTCAGCTCTCATTTCAGGCTCTCGGCCGCGTTCGCCGAGTTCGTGCGGTCAAGGGCGCATCAGCTGATCGATGTCGACGAGCTCATGGAGGGCGTCTATCCGTCGTTGACTGAAGGTGTGCTGTCCAGCGCGAAGTACGCCTATATCCCGGACCTGGTCGTGCCGGTCGAGCAGCAGTTGGCAGAGATAGTTGCGTGCGATGTCGAGAACGATCTTTCGTGGGGCGTGGGAGCGCGGACCAGGGATGCAGTCGAAGGGTTTGCGGGGAGTGCGATCTCCCGTCTTCAGCTGCTCGTCAACTCGTCGGTAACGATGTCGGACGACGGTTTCGCGGGGCCGCTAGTGGATGCCCTCGCGAGGTTCCTAGTGACCGGCAACGAGAAGTTCCCCGGCATCGGCAAGGTGGTCGAGGACACGCTGACGGTGTTCTCAAAGGCTGTCCTGGGCCAGATGGATTTGTCTGCGTTCAAGGAAAGAGCCTATGTCGGTGTCGGCGGGTCGTTCGAGTTCTGGGACGGGGACAGAGCGGTTGCCGATGGACGCGGGGCGTTACTGTACACGACCTTGAGGGTCGACAATTTCTCGGTGCCCGAGCTGCGGGTCGTGCCGTTCGACGGATCCAAGGGGTACGAATCACTGGAGCATCTCTTCCCGACTGACGATATGCTCGTCCAGATCAAGCGTCCGTGGGACTTCGAACGAGAGAACTCAGAGTACCCGAACATACATCTCACTTCTTTGGGCAACGTCTCTGCGACGCCATACTCTACACAATGGACAGTGGCGGTCCTGGGTCTCGTCGATATCGAGGTCTCCTCGGACGATCCTATAACGCGATCGACCCTCCTGGAGCGGCCAGCGGAGTCGAGGAGGAGCATCAGGGTCGACCTCGAGATCCCGATCGTCATGCACTCCGCTTGGCCTCTGGAGGGCGTGGGCTACAACCCTTCGAACACGGTCGTTTCCGACTCCGTCGAGGCCGCACGCAAGTTCTGCGAGATCGTTTGGGACAAGCTGGAGCCGGTCTTCGGCTGGGTCAAGGAGGGTTTCGAAAGGGTCTTCGGGTTCGTGACGGACATATTCGAGGTGCTTTCGAGCTTCGCGACCCGTCTCCTGAAGCTGTTCGCCTCCTCCATGCAAGCGCTCATCGAGATCATGCAGAAGTACATCGAGAAGATCGCCGAGTCCGCCCTGGCGAAGGCGGCCCAGTGGTTCGTCGATCTCATGGGCACGGTCGAGTTCAGGGTGTCTCTGTACGGGTTCCTCATAATCGTACAGACGAATATTCCCGACCTGCTGTACCGACACGGGAACGACATCCTGAGGGTGATAGTCGCCACGAAGAGATTCGGGCCCGGGCTGTCGTTCGGCATAAGGCTGGCCAGGCTCTCGGACGGCAGCTTCGACATCCTGGCCAACAGCACGATCTCCTTGAGGAAGGCCACGGTCGAGGTCAAGGTCGACCCGCTCATGCATATACTGCGCAGATTCGCGGAGGTGCATTGCAGGGGACAGGGTTGGGCTGTTGACCTCGCCATGCCAGAGGTCGAACCCTACGAGCTCGCGGAGGTGTCGACTGCCGATCTTCCGGGAGTCGGCAACTTCCTGTCCAACATCCCTCTCCCTGCGATCGGCATGTCCGCGTCCGTCGAGGCCGGCATGCGGCTGAAGTACTCTCCGCCCTTCCCCACGGATGTCGTGGTGAACGAGTTCGAGTCGAACCCGCAGGGGGATGATTCAGGGAAGGAATGGGTCGAGCTCTACAACCCGTTGACGGTACCAAGATGCGTGGACGGGTGGACGATCGAGACGCTCCACGGAAAGAACAGCGCCCTCGGGATCGAGGGCACGATAGCCCCCAGCGGGTTGCTCGTCTTCGTCTTCCCCGAGACGTCGATCGACAATGGCGCCCCCGGCGACCCCTTCAACGACGGCGACACGATAGTCCTGAGGGATTCCTCGGGAGCGACCATGGACGTCACCCCGATGTGCAGGGACACCGAGAACGATGGCAGTAGCTGGCAGCGCAGCTGGGACGGGGGCCCAAGATGGGTCCTCAGGGCGGCGAGCAGGTCGGGCTCGAACGGCGTGCCGGTGCTGCTCGCGACCTCGGACTTCGTCGCGAAGGCGCTCTTCGAAGCGTTCAAGGATTCCTTCATTCAGACACAGCTGGAGGAGGTGACGCCGTCACTCGAGTTCCTGAAGCTGTTCGGGAAACGCGTGCTGTACAACCTGATCGAGAACCTCCTGGGGATCGTGAACGAGACGATACATGAGGTCATATTCTTCGTGGAGGTGTCCCTCAAGGACGCATCTGGAACCGCGGGGGTCGCCTTCAGGATGTCATTCGTAGTGACGGGGGACGCGATCGTCGATGTCCTCAGATGGCTGATACATTCGTTCGCGACGTTCATCGTCAACCTGGGGAAGGCGCAAAGCCCCCTCGCATATCCCGCGTTCCCCACCAGCTTCCTGTCGGGGCTTTACATCAGGTTCGAGGTCCTGTTCGAAGTGGGTTTGCCCAACATGGTCCGCCTGCTCGGAGCGACCGGTAGCCTGGACAGAACGTTCGCGTGCGCTGTGTGCATTTCCCCCAACATCCCCGCCATGGGCCGGCTGCTGGGAAGGAACTGGGGCAGCTGGGGTGTGGACTTCGGAGTCTACCTCGAGGGAGTGCCGAAGGAGTTCGTGCAGGGATTCCTCGCGCAGGACACGGGCGACCTGGTCGACTTCTGGTTGGTGAAGGGGAGGGCCTATGGCGTGTGAGCTCGTACAAAACAAATAAATCCGCAGGAGGCATCCGTCGACCGAGACCCCATGGATCTGCCGTCTATAGTTGACACGCTCCTCGGTGATGTCTGGTTCGAACTAACGTTCCTGTTAGTGGTCTCGCTCTTCGCGAGTTTCATATTCGCGAGGTTCGGCCAGCCCAAGGTAATCGCGTACATTGTCGTCGGCGTTGTGATAGGGTTCGCCTTCCGCGAGATAGGCCTCATCACCCTCGGCGATTCTGGCGAAGAAGAGACCCTTCCGGAAGTGGTGATGCTGCTTGCGCAGCTCGGCTCGATAGTCCTTCTGTTCATGATAGGCCTCGAGTGCGACCTAAAGGAGATCTACACGAAGCGCTCCATCCTGATTGCCGCTGGTGGCGTGATCATCCCGTGGATTGCGGGCTACATTATCGCGGACCTGTTCGGCTACGGGACCGATGCGATCTTCATCGGAGCGACCCTCGTCGCCACCAGTGTCGCGGTCACGGCCAGCGTGATGTCCGAGATAGGCATGATAGGCACCCCGGTGGCATACGCCATCGTGGGGGCAGCGGTCGTGGACGACATCCTGGGCATGGTCGTTCTGGCGATCTCGAGAGGCCTTACTGAGGGCAATCTCGACGCAGTCGGGCTCGTGCTGTTGCTCGTCGGCGCCGTCGCGTTCGTCGTTCTTGGCGCTTGGTTGGGCTCGCACTTCCTTACGAAGCTGGTCTTCATGGTGCAGGTGTCGGGCTACAAGAGGAAGATGCCTCAGAGCGGGTTTGTCCTCGTCCTTGCAATCGCCATGCTTTACTCCTTCATAGCCGAGGTCATCCAGATCTCCGCGATCGTGGGAGCATTCGTCGCTGGGACGGTCTTCGCCGGGTCTGCGCTCAGGGACGGGATCATGAAGGGCATGAAGTATCTGGAAGCCCTGTTCGTGCCGCTCTTCTTCGTCTCACTCGGGATCGCCGTCAACCTGGAGGGGATTGCGGACGCTCTGCTCTTCGGGCTCGTCCTTACTGCTGTTGCGATCATCACGAAGGTTGTGGGATGCGGGCTTCCGGCGAGGGCGACGGGTATGTCCTGGTGGGATTCGATGGCGATAGGCATCGGCATGACCCCAAGGCTAGAGATCGCGCTCGTGATCGCCTATGTCGGACTGTCGAACGGCATAATCGATTCGGAGATCTACTCCGTTGTCGTGTTCATGGGCCTCGCGACCGCCCTTGTGGCCCCTTCCATGCTGAGGAGAAGCCTTCGGCGCGGAGGTCACGCGCTGCTTTCGTCTTGATGATTTCATAGACCGACAGAGTCTCACGCAGGTCGAACAACAGATTTCTCATTCAGAGATTCCTCCGTTTCTTCTCAACCGCGATGATTGCGATTGCCAGCAGGATCGCGATTGGAGCGAGCGCCCTGAACTCAGGCACGAGGATGTCGTAGACGAAGAGCTGAACCGCGAAATCGGTGTTGCCCAGGACCAAAATCCCTTCTGGGTCGAACTTCAGCGTGATGCCCTCCTCAGGAGTCCACGTGCCGTTCCTCCAGGCGTCCTCGATCGAGCAGCTTCCCTTGACCTTGTAGTCGTAAACCACGTTCGGGGTGCGGTCCCACTTCCAGAAGGTCCTCTCACCGGTGAGGTAGATGTGCGGGGTTTCGCGGTCCACCGTGTAGTTGAATATGTATCCGAGACTGGTGCCGTCTCCTTGGGTGATTTCTATTGAGAAGTTGGCCGTGATGTTCGCGCGGGAGACCCAGATCTTGGCACCGAGCCCCAGGACGTATTTCTGCCCAGTATTCGTCTTGTCGATTGAGGACCAGTTCAGGGTAGAGAAATCGCAGGAGTCGTTCCACCGAAAATGATACGTCGCAGTGACATTGCCTCCGGCAGGCAAGAGATTGAGAGAAGTCTGCGGAAGATAAACGGTCTTCGGCTGCCATCCTTGGGCGACCGGGGCGTCTGAAGCTCCGGAGTTGGCGTTTTCCAGGACGATGGCGGAGACTAGGAGGCTAAGGGCAATTGCTGTGGCCATCACGAGCTTACCAGGCAGCCTTCTCCTTCCAACAACGCCCACTCTTTCCCCAACGTCCGCTATCATCCCTGCCATCCAGGGCACCCCCCTTCGAAGTAGGCCGATGACCGGCCCATCGAGAGATACGGATCGA
>MGWC01000022.1:5169-15479 GCA_001800815.1 Euryarchaeota archaeon RBG_19FT_COMBO_56_21 | reverse complement strand
CCATGAGCGAATCAGAAATCAGGTCTATCATGTAGACATCATGGTCCACTATGAGCGCGGACTTGCCGAGCTTCTCGATTGCGCGTCTGATGGTCTTTGACGTGACCATCCTCTGGTTGGAATCAAGGTACGCTGATGGCTCGTCGATCAGGTAGATGTCCGCGGTCTTGCCCAGGCACTCGGCGATCGATACGCGCTGGAGCTCTCCCCCCGACAAGGTCTGCAAGTCCTTTTCCATCAAGTACTTCAGGTTCAACGGATGGGCGATCTCCGCCTGGAAGAACCCTGATTCGTAATCCCTGCCCACATTCGTGGCCAACAGCTCCCGCACTGTGCCCTCGAACTCGGGCTTGATGTACTGGGGTTTGTAGCTCACGCTCACCTCGCTTGTGAGGTGCCCCGCAGTTGGTTTTATCTCCCCTGCGAGCATCTTCACGAAGGTGGTCTTCCCAGTCGCGTTGGGGCCAACCGCGCCCACGACCTCTCCCTTCTTGATGGTTCCTTCAGCCACATGGAGCGTGAATGTCTTGAACCGTTTCGTCAGCGCGGGGAAGCGCAACAGCACCTCGGACTTCCAGTCCCCCCTCGGAGGCCTCTTCTCGAAGACGATCTTGGTGTCCCTGAATCTGATGTTCTCTTCTCTCAAGTAACCATCCAGGTACACGTTGATGGCCGTGCGAACCGCGCGTGGCTGGGCCATCACACCGTATGCGCCTTCCTCTCCGTATATGATGTGCACGAGGTCCGCAAGGAAGTCCATCACTGCCAGGTCGTGCTCTATGACCATGACCTGCTTCCTCTCACTTAGCTCCTGGATGATCTTCGCGACTTCGAGCCTTTGGTAGATGTCAAGATATGAGGACGGCTCGTCGAAGAAGTAGATATCCGCGTCTTTCAGCAGCGTCGCCGCAATCGCCACGCGCTGCAGCTCTCCTCCGGAGAGCTTCCCGATGTCCCTGTCGATGACTCCTCGTATGGAGACCCTGTCCGCAACTTCGTCTAGCCTCCCATCGTCGTCGACTTTCTTCAGCAGTCCCCTTACGACTCCCTTGTGAAGGGCTGGGAGCTTGTCGACGTACTGCGGCTTCATCGCAGTCTTAGTCTTGCCCTTGGAAAGCGCCTCGAAATAATCGTGTATCTCGGTCCCAGCGTAGTGATCGAGGACTTTGTCCCATTTCGGAGGCTGATCGTACTCTCCCAGGTTCGGGACGATTTGGCCGGACAGTATGGAGATCGCGGTTGTCTTCCCGATCCCGTTGGGCCCTAGCAGGCCGATAACCTGGCCCTTCTTCGGGATAGGCAGGCGGTACAGCCTGAACGAGTTCTTGCCGAACTGGTGGACCATCTCACCCTCGAGCTCCCGCGGTAATCCGATAATCTTGATCGCCTCGAAGGGGCACTTGTGGATGCAGATGCCGCAGCCGACGCAGAGCTCCTCGGAGATGAACGGCTTGCCCGTTTCTCCCATCACTATGGCGTCAGTGCCTGTCCTCACCGGAGGACAGTAGTGTATGCACTCCAGGTTGCACTTCTTCGGCTGGCACCTGTCCCTTAGCAGGACGGCTATCCTCATGGTGCGGTAGAAGGCCCGTACCCCATAAAAATCTATCAGCCCTATTCGCGCAGCCCACGCTCGATCTCACCCAGCATCGGCTCGATGTCCAGGTCCGCGTACCCGATGGTCTTCACGAGCTCGTCGGCCGTGTACTTCTGACCATACGACCACAGCTCCTTGAGGTACTTCCCGGCCTTCTCCTCCTGGAACCAATCCTCGCCGAACTCTTCCTCAAGTGCCCCTCTGGTCTGGCCTTCGAGGATCCAGGCGCGGAGGTACCCGGCACAGTAGAAGGCGTCGTCGACGTCTTCCAGATAGTGCAACTCGGTGTGCCTGAACTTGAGGGCCTTCTGGAGGCAACTCCTATAAATCTCCCCGAATTCCGAAGAGACCCTAGCATTATGCAGCTTCATCTCGTAGATCAATTTGGCCGCGTACCTGCGAAGGAACATGAGCTTGTTCACGAGCGTGAATCTGATGTACTCGTCCGCGTCGCTCATCCCGAGCACCTTGGACAGCCAGTGTCTGTTGGACGGAAGGTAGTTGAACAGGAACGCGAAGGACTCGGTGACGGAGTTGTCTCCGAGATACCTGAACTCAGCCGGGTGCTCTTTCTTCGTATGCCCGAAGTGCCATGCGTGCCCGCCCTCGTGGAAGAACGCGTCGTAATCCCGCCACCCGCCAGAGGGCATGATGACCAGCCTGACGTCCTGGGGCACGCTCACTGGAGCGCAGAACGCCCTCGGGCTCTTCTTCGGCCGCTCTTCCATGTCTATCTTGATGTTCTTGGACCGCCTGGGCTCCAGTCCCATGCCATCCAAGGTCTTGAAGAACGCATCGACCAGCTTGTCCTTGGCGAATATCCCGTCGAACTCCTCACCTCGGAATGCGTAGGGGATGTCGTAGCTCCAGGCTTCCGACAGGCTCGTCTCGGCGCGCTTCTGCAGCAGGTCGTCCATCGAGTCCAGATAGAGCATCTCGGTCCGCCTCAGCATCTCCTCTATCTGGTCCTCGAAAGCGATGTAGTCTATGCCCTTCAAGGATGAGCACATGTCGCGGTAGTTCTTGAACCCGAGAACCGGTGCAATATCGTGCGCTGTCCCCATTCGTTCTAGAAGGATCGCGTTGAGTTTCTGGGTCTCCAACAGCTTGCCCTCGAACAGCTTCTTCCTCTTTTCGTGTGACGGCTCGTTCCTGATCTTGGTCGCAATGTATCTGTACGGTATCTTCTCGCCGTCGCAGTCGATGACCGATTGGGTTTCGAATGTGTTGGCTCCGTCGCTCAGCTGTTTGACAGCGCTGTCCACGTACCCGAAGGTCGCGAACTCCCGCAGGTACCTCAGCCATCTACCGTCTTCGGTCCCACGGCCAGCCTCAGCACTTGCTCTGGTGAGGGCGACCGCGTCCTCGGAGAACAAGTGCGCGTACTTCTCATAGATTCTGACTGTGGCTATATCGTCCTTGAGACCCGCATAGTTCTGGTAGAACTCCTCCATGAGTTCTCTCTGGAACGGCTCGAGGTCTTCTCTCAGCCTCTCGACAGTTAGGGAGGCCATGGCGTGATAATTGCCGTCATCGTTGATATTCGTTTGCGTCCTGGCTCATATATGACGCGAGATGACCACGCTAGTTTTAAGTGCGCTACTCTCCATGATGGGCGGCTGTTCAAAATGGCACGTGTACTGGTATGTGTGGCTTGGCCGTATGCGAACGGCCCCATCCACGTCGGACATGTTACGGGTTCGATTCTTCCCGCGGACATATTCGCCCGGTTCAACAGGATGATCGGGAACGAAACGATCATGGTCTCGGGGTCGGACATGCATGGGGCTCCGATTACCGTCCTGGCGGACAAGGAGAAGATCTCTCCGGAAGAAGTCGCAAACAGGTACCATACAGTCAATTCGAAAGCTATCCTGGACATGGGCTTCCAATACGACCTGTACACCAGCACACACACAAGGAACCACGAAATCGTCACGCAGGACATCTTTCTGAAGCTTCTCGAGAAGGGTCATCTGGAACGCAAATCGACCCCTCAGTTCTACTGCGACAACTGTAGGCGATTTCTGCCTGACAGGTATGTCGAGGGCAAGTGCCCCCATTGCGCGTACGAACGCGCGCGAGGGGACCAGTGCGACTCATGCGGAAAGGATCTGAATGCGAGCGAGCTTATCGATGCCAGATGCCAGATATGCAGCGGCGTGCCGCAGTTGAAGCAGACGGAGCATTACTTCCTGCAGCTCTCGCACTTCACCGACGAGCTGATAGCCTACGCGGAGCGCAGTCCTCATTGGCGCGCGCACGTGCGCGCATTTACGATCAACGTCCTGAAAGAGGGCCTCGTCGACAGGCCGATAACCAGGGACATCTCGTGGGGAGTGCCCGTCCCCGTGAAAGGGTTCGAGGACAAACGGATCTACGTTTGGTTCGAGGCCGTCATCGGTTATCTTTCCGCGTCGATCGAATGGGCGAAGCTCGAGGACAAGCCTGATGAGTGGAAGAAGTTCTGGACTGATTCGACATGCAGGCACTACTACTTCCTCGGCAAGGACAACATCGTGTTTCACACGATCATTTGGCCGGCGATACTACTCGGATACGGCGGGCTCATCCTGCCGTACGACGTTCCGGCCAATCAGTATATGACTTTCGAGGGCCAGAAGTTCTCGAAGAGCATGGGCGTCAGCATAGACATCCCTGACATGCTCACGAAGTTCAAGCCAGACGTGATCAGGTACTACCTGTCGGCGAACATGCCAGAGTTGAAGGACAGCGAGTTCTCCTGGGAGGACTTCGCCTCCAGGATCAACAACGAACTCGTGGCCACCTATGGGAACTTCCTTCACAGGGCCTTGTCTTTCGTGTTCAAGAACTACGGCGAGATTCCCGCCAAAGGCCCGCTAGATGATCGGGACAGAGCAGCTCTGGAGCGCATAGCCCAAGCGGAGAAAGAGGTCAGAGCGGCGCTCTCCACATGCGAGTTCAAGAGAGCCTTGAAGGAGATAATGGATCTCGCGCAGTTCGGGAACCAGTACTTCGATTCGGTCGCGCCGTGGTCGCTGGTCGGCACGGACAAGGCGAAGTGCGGCACTGTCCTCCACGTTAGCCTTCTCATTTCCAAGGCACTGGCAGTCCTGGCGTTCCCGTTCATGCCTTTCTCGTCGGAGAGCGTCTGGAGTCAGCTCAAGCTGGAGGGAACGGTGGAGCAGTCCGGGTGGAAGGGCCTCGAGACGCCGCTAAATGAGGGAACGAAGATGGACAAGCCCGTGCCTCAGTTCGCGAAGATAGAAGTGAAATCGGGTGGCGATTTCCAGCAGTTCTCCTCACTCAACCTGAAGATCGGCAAGGTGCTGGATGTGCAGCCTCATCCGGACGCCGACAAGCTATACCTGATGAAGGTGGACATCGGCAAGCAGATTACCATGGTCAGCGGTCTGAAGGAATTCTACACTGCGGATCAGCTGAAGACCAAGACGCTAGTTATCGTGACCAATCTCGAGCCTGCAACCATTCGAGGGGTAAAATCGGAGGGAATGCTTCTGGCGGCGGAAGAAGGGCACACGCTGTCGTTGTTGACGCCAGAGAAGGATTTGCCCGTAGGCACGCAGATCTCAAGCGGGATGGAACCGGGCCAGAAGCAGGTGAGCTTCAAGGAGTTCCAGAAGCTCGAGATTCGTGCGGGCACTGTGGCAGGGGACCCTCCAATGCTGGACCTGGGGTCCCGAAAGGTCAAGTGCGTAGTTGACCAGCCGGTCAGCGGGAAGAAGTATGCTGCCTTCGTGATGAGCGACAAGGCTCTGGTGCTTCATGCGGCGGACAAGACCAAGATAGTCTTCGATTCAGACATACCGGTCGGTGCGAAGATCAGATGAAGATAGATCTCCACATTCATTCGGATTACTCAAGAGACGCTTCGGGGAGTCCCAAGGATATACTGAGACAGTGCAGGAGCATTGGCTTGGATGGCGTGGCCATAACCGATCACAACGCGATCAAGGGTTCCCTGGAGGCGTTTTCGATTGCCAAGGAGGAGGGCGTGATCGTTGTCAGAGGCGTTGAGGTCTCTGCACTAGAAGGGCACGTACTGGCACTTGGCGTCGGTGACCTTGTCCCCAGAGACCTTCCCGTCGAGGAGACCATCAACCGGATACACGCATCTGGGGGCATTTGCGTCGCGGCCCATCCGAAGAGATTCCCATCTGGGATCGGCCTGGACCTTACACGCGATGCCAAGTTCGACGCTATCGAGATCGTTAACGGCGGGTCGTCCAGCAGTAGCAACAAGCTCGCCAAGAGAGTGGCTGATCGGAAGAGAACAGCGGTGACTGCGGGGAGTGATGCCCACGCCTTGGATCAGGTCGGCAGGGCGTACACCATCATCGATGGCGTCGACTCAGAGGACGATGTCCTCGAGGCAATAAGGAAAGGGATGACGAGCGTTGGAGGAAGGAGCAGAACCGGCACCGAGGGCCTACGCTATTCCTGGGAGACATTCGTAGAATGGCTGAGAGGGGATTTTAGAAGGCTTTAGATCTTTTCGGCGATCTTGCTTGCGAAGTCCTTGGCCTTTGCCGCCAGGTCCTGAGTGGGAACATCTTTCGAGGCGGTCAGGACCAGGAGCGCTCTTGCACCGGCACTGACCAACATCATCCGGCCCCTCGTGAGCTCGATCGCGACGTACTGGAGCTTGTCTTTCAACTCTCCAGTTGCCGTCTCCGCGGCTCCGAGCAGAATCGCCGACATGGCGACAAAAGTCTCAAGGTGGACTCCTTTCGGGGCGTCCCCTGCTATGTGCATCCCACTTCGAGAGACGACCGTTACCTCGTACACCGACGGGATAGAGCGGATTTCGTCCAAGACTTCCTCGAGGGCAAGGTATTCTACCATGGTTGTCCAGCTCTCCCTCTGACCAGTTTCGTGTGATGAGTCCGAGAGCTTATAAACTTTCGTGGGTCAGAGGTTCGGCCTGCGATGGGTTGATATCTGGTCAGGATGATTTGTGCGACGGAAGACATGAAACTTCTCCACCAGGATTCGAGGAGCAATGAAATCAAGCTTCTTCCCGAAACCCTCGACGACCTCTGGCATCTGTACAACCTCATCGACGAGAAGGACCTCGTGTTCGCGATGACCTACCGGAGGGGAGAGGAGAAAACGGATAAGCTAAGGCCGGAAAGGGCAGACAAGATCAGGATGCGACTCGGGATACGTGTGCAAAAAGTCGAGTTCCAGGAATCCGAGGATGTCTTGAGGGTGCTCGGAATCATTGAGCAGGGACCTCAGGATCTCAGCCAGCACCACACTCTGATGCTTGCGGTAGGAGACAGTGTGGATATAGTCAAGCCTGAGTGGAAGCCCCAGCACTTCGACCGGATCAAGCGTGCAATCACGTCCTCGGAGAAACCTTCGATAGTATTCGTCGCAATCGAAGACACCGACGCGGTGATCGCCGCCGCGAGGGAGTACGGGATCAAGGAGCACGCTACCATCTCTCGCAATCCGGGGGGGAAGATGTACGACGCGAAGTCGAATGAAGTAGAGTATCTCGACGAGGTCGTCCAGAAGCTGAGGCTTGTGATGCACGGTGAGCTGCTCATCATACTCGGTCCTGGATTCACCAAGGAGGCGCTCGCGAAACGACTTCGAGAGAAAGCTCCAGAGATTGCGTCGTCGATCAATCTGCAGCACACTGGCCAGGCCGGTATGGCTGGCATACACGAGATAATGAAGCAGGGCATTAGCGTCAAGATTCTCGAGGATACCAGGGTGGCGCAGGAGACGAGGCTCATGGAGCAGCTCTTCACCGAGATTGGGAAGGGCGGCATGTTCGCTTATGGAGACGCTGAGGTCGAGGCGGCTGCTGAAGCTGGGGCAATCACAACTCTTCTGGTGCTCGACAAGAAAGTGAGGACGAGTGCAGTCGACAAGGTCCTCAGACTAGTGGAGGATTCGAAAGGATCTTTCGTGATCGTCAGCTCGCTTCACGAGGCAGGTAGGAGACTGGAGTCGCTGGGCGGAGTCGCTGCGCTGCTTAGATACAAGATGTCCTGATGCTCACTCGGTGGTCTGTCTTCTCCTGGCTCTCATCATGTCGACCATCGCGTCGACCAGCAAGGACACTGGAAAGGGCTTCGACCAGAACGAGACCGCTCCCGCCTCGAGCGCCTTCTCCCTCACGGACTCATCCGCACTCGAGAAGATCACGGGCACCCACGGATCGATCTTCAGCATTTCTCTGGTGGTCTCGATGCCGTCTTTTCCCGGCATCCTATGGTCCATGATGACAGCATCTGGCTTGAACTTCATCGTTCTCAGGAGTTTGACTGCCTCTTCACCGTTGGGAGCGGCGAAGACCGTGAACCCCCTCGCTTCGAAGACACTTCTGTATAGGTCTCTGATGAACTCTTCGTCATCCACGACGATGATCCGACCTGTCAGGCCATGTCCGCGTGGAGGGAGGTGGCTAGTGATTCCACTGGTGACCGCTGAATTAGCCCTGAACGCTTGGTCGAGATCCCTCATGACCCTGCCCTATTCAGGATCAGTGCAAAGCCATGGGCTCGCGAGCGTTCCTCGCAGAACCTCCGGTGCATCGCATCCCATCTTCCTGACACACGGGCATCAAAATCAACAATAATAATGATTTCGTGGGAAAACGGGGTTTGAGGCACCGAAAAAGAAAAAACGAGGGATGAACACGGAGGATGATAGGCAGGAGGAGCAATCGTTCCTACCTATCCGGGATGGTCCTCAATAATCGCAAGAAGGAACAATCTCGAAGTCCGGTTCGACTCCGAGCAGGTCGTAGACTTCTTCCCAACTGTAGTGATCCGCATCAACCATTCTTTCCACACTTCCTGTAGACTCTACTGGAAATGGAGGTCATTAATGTGATGCGGGGAGTTGCGCGAAAGTAGTCTGGCAGTTCGAAAATGCGAAATCAGCGAGTATGTCTGATGTGGACTGCCTCGCCACGCTCGGCTAGGGTCATCTCTTCTGGAGTCATTGCCGCGACCCCCACCGCTCTGACATCTCCCTTGTGCACGACGGCGACGTCATCACCTATCCGAATCTCGTCGCTCGCACTCTCGACCCCGACCGCGAACAAGTTCCCTTTGGGCGTGAAGTTGTCGATTTCGACGCTGTACCTGCCAGCCGAAGCGATTACCTTCGCTCCTTCTAGTGTGAGAGAGATCATTCCCCTCTCTCCGGTGAGCATCCCCAGCTGAGTATTCCCGCGCATGAGCTTGATGTTAGGCCACCTCCCCCAAAGAGACGCGTCGTCGCAGAGCTTCGATCCAGCATCCCCGAATTGGAACCTGCAGATTGAGCGCATGTCCTCCGTGAGTCTAGGCTTCCCTTGAGCAGAAATCGGTTCGAGCCCGGACTCTCCAAGCGTACTCTCGAGCCGCTCCAAGCTCTCGGGTGAGCCGGGATTTCCGAGAGATGTATCCACGAAATCCTTTAGCGTCGAGTTGACAGGCTCGCGTTCGTCTCCGAGGTGGGAGATCACTAGATCGTACTGCTGAGTGGACACCAACCATGAGACCATTTCCTGGGCAAGCATCTTCTCGTCCCGGTCCCAATGTCCAGTCACGGGGATGTCGTAGTCCTGGGCTGGATAGAACAACTCGAGCTCCCGGGGCACAAGCCCTATGGGAGAGGTCACTATCACTTCGTGGACGATGTCTGCCTTCCCACTCTGCTGGATTGCCTGTCTGAATCGCATGTGTGACTTCGAGAACGAGTACGGCTTCCTGGCGGAGCATGGTATCAGGACAAGGATCCTCGTACCAGCTGGCCTGGCGTACCTTGTCTCGAGCCGCTTTCTCCACCTCATGATCTCGGGTCGACTCAGCGATTCCTTCGAGCCCGCATGGAAGGGTGCGCCCTTCACAGGTGCGTGCCGTTCCAGTAGCTCCTGATGTTCGATGTCTAATAGCCTGATGTTCTGGACCAGCCACGGATCAGTTCTGACCCTATTCTCTACCAGCTCCCTGAGCTTCCCCTCCGAAATCGCGTGCCTGACCATCCGGAGCTCTGTCTCTGCAGCCGCGTAGTTGTGGTTGAGTAGCTCTTCCTTGCCTCTTTTGCCGGAGCTGCATGATGGGCATGAACACGGAAGGTCCTTGAGCCTTTCATAGGGAAGGATCCCTGTGCTCGTCAGGTAGCCTGCGTTCTCCGAGGCCATGATGAGCGGGAGCGAATCGAAGAGGTCGAAACCAGAATACGACAGAAGAGCAAGCCTGTGAGGTAGTCCCATGACGGAGCAGAGGAGCGGTTTGAGGAGGTTCCCCCCCGTCTTCATCGTTTCGATGGCGTTTGCGAATTTGTGCGAGTCCAGCAGCAGCGCAGATGTCCCCTTGGGAGTGAGAATGTCCGATTCTCCCGGGTCACTGGCGTAAGGCGATTCACGGTGATGTGGAGCTAATTGCGAGATGGGTTTCGTCGCGACACGATTATCAGCAGAGAAATCCGACGGCGCCATAAGGAGATCACCTGGTCTTCCTCCGTCAAGGCTCCTCATCTTCAGCGAACCCTCAGGGGCAGCGAAGCGCTCTGTCTCTACGAAGGCGATTGCAGGCGTCGTGTAACTGGAAGCATCAAGTTCCAGGCGGCCGATCCTGGCCAGTCCGTCTCTTTCAACGATTTCAAAGCGCACGCTTGCAGATTGCGCCCAGAGTAGAAAAAGCAATGGATTGGGAGGCAGAGCCTCCGGTGACAGAAGATCAGAAAGTGGTTACAACGTCAT
>MGWC01000022.1:3602-5128 GCA_001800815.1 Euryarchaeota archaeon RBG_19FT_COMBO_56_21 | reverse complement strand
AGAGCTTCGACTCATCGATTCCTCTCGAGGCCAGATCCTCTTTCACAACATATACGGGAACCTCGAAATCGTAGAGTTCCTTGGTGGCTTCCATGTTCGAAGGCATCTTGACAGCTTCGGCCTTCTGGCTCGCCATGGCGTTGTAGACTCCGTCGTCCATCATGAGCACGGAGGTCTTCATGCCGTTGACGCTCATCGCGAGCCCCAGGCGAAGACCAGCAAAGGCCTCTTCCAATCCGTACGGTGCCTTTGTGATCAACACAAGAGTTGAGTTGGCCGTTCTTCTCACCTCGCTATGGTGATTAACCGGTCGGATTCGGAGACGAACTTGAATAGGTCGTTCGTGAGGCTTCCGACTTTTGCGCCCGGTATCTCCTCTCCGCGCTCGAACCCTCTGGCGGCGTAACAGGTCTCACATATTGCGGTGGAAACGCCCTGCTTCATGGTCTCCTCCAGCTCATTGCCGACGTTCGGGAACCGCTTTGGGTTCTGGCCCTTCTTGACCGCAGTCACGCCTTCGCCGTAGCCGAACATGTCGACCTTGTACCCTTTTGCGAGCGCAGCGCGCGCGAGCTTGACCGCGACGTTAGCATCCATGGCCATCATCGATCCAGTCCTCCACAGAATCGTCAGTGTCTTCGGCATTATTTCACCTCACACAGTGATCGTCCGCTCGGTCCGTTCCATGATGCAGTCGACAATGTCCGCGTACTCAGCCACCGTGCCCACCTTCAGATCGCTTGGGCCGAAACCTCGCGCCTCCAGATCCTCCCTGGAGACCAACACTTCGTGAGCGGCATCCTTCAGCTTGCGCGAAGGCCCGTCCACGAGCGCCTGGTAGACACCATCCTCGAACAGGATCGCACTCGCCTCACTGTTCTCCGCGAACCTCTTCATCGTGTGTGTCGGGTCGAGCTCCTGAGGCGACCTCAGTATTATGAATGCGCTCTTCGGCATGTTCCCAGGCTCACCCAATGAACAGTGTGGTCTTCGACTCGCTTGCGAGCTTCAGGAATGAGGCGGCGCCCAGTATCTTGACGCCTGGCTTCAGATCGCTCTCCTTGATGCCCATGAGTCCCATCGTGGTCGTGCAGGCGTAGAACGTGACTCCCATATCCATCGCCTGCTTCATCATCTCGTCGTGGGACGGGATTCCGACCGCGTTCATCTTCTTCTGGAACATGCCTGTGAACAGCCTGTACATCCCAGGAAGCTTCGGCTTCACGGTCTTCTTCAGGAGCCCTGTCCCGAAGAACGTGTAGAACACGTGCACTTCAGTCCCCATGGACGCAGCTGTCGTTCCCATTATGAGGGGCATGTACGCCTTGTCGAATGTGCCCTCACTAACAACCATACACAATTTGTCTGTCATTTCAATCCATTCTCCCTTGGTTTCCTACTCTATCTTGATGTAGAACTTGAGAATCTTCCCTTCTTCCTCGGTGCCCACCAGCTGGTGTCCGGTTCTTGAGCACCAGGCAGGAACATCTTCCTTTGCTCCGATGTCGTCGGCCAAGAGCTCGAGC
>MGWC01000022.1:0-3498 GCA_001800815.1 Euryarchaeota archaeon RBG_19FT_COMBO_56_21 | reverse complement strand
CTTCTCCCACGGTATTGACAATACCGCGCATAGTCGTATCTGATGCCCCGTTATAAAGATTGCCACGTTGTACACTGCCAGGTGGTCCGGTTTTCCCTGTTAGTGGCAACGGTTAAGTATAAAATTGGCACTACCGTGCAATATGGTCGAACCCCAGAAAATCCTGAGCGGTGAGGCGACCTGCCGGGACATCGTCAAGTGCATGTACAAGCTCTCCGACTTCGAACTCGCTATATACAGAAAGTTGGTCAAGCAGGGCCCGCTGCGGGCTGACGACCTCGCTCCCGTTCTCAAGAGAGACCGAAGCACCGTCTATAGAGCGCTGCAGAAACTAGTGGCTGCCGGCCTAGCCTTCAGGGACACGAAGAACATCGAGCGAGGAGGTTACTATCATGTATATGCAGCAGTCGAACCGGCCCAACTCAAGGCGAAGCTTCACAGGTGCGCCGACGATTGGTTCGAGAACATGAAAGGCGCGATTGATGATTTTGATCTCGCATAGTGCCGTTTATGGGATCTGGTGTCGGGTGGTTCTCAAAGCAGTCAGAATCAATATGAATCGATCAAGAGGGAGTAAACTTCATATGCAATCGTGCAAATTTGCCTATTATGCCTAGTCTAGTACAAACGTTGTCGCATCTGGTACTGGGACAGAAAGGCGGAGAGAACAGAATCCTGATAATAGAGTTGCTGAAGCAACGTCCGTACAACATCAATCAGTTGGCGGATCACCTGCAACTGAATTATCGAACGGTAAAGCACCACATAGACGTTCTCCGTGAGAACGGCTTGCTGACCCTGTCGTCGTCTCCGGGCTATGGTGAAGTCTATTTCTTGTCGCCTGATTTGGAGCAGAATTATGAGATTTTCAAAGACATCGCCGGCAAACTCAAAGGCCGAGAGACCTCCTATGCATTCCTTCATGACGTCTTCGAACAGGCGCACGATGCAGTGATCGTAGTCGACGAAGAAGGATTGGTCATGTTCTGGAATAGAAGCGCTGAAAAACTGCTTGGATACTCTGACAAGGAAAACCTTGGAAAGACAATACCGATATTCAATGATCCTGAGTCCCTCAAACTGACTATCAAAGATGTAGCTGACAAGAATTCGACAAGCGTGCAAGAAATAGTTGGTAAGGACAATTCGGGAAAGCCGATCGATCTTGAGATCAGTGTCGGGGCCATTGCTGACGAAGAGGGGAAGACAGTCGCGTACTCCATTCTGGCGAGAGATATTGGAGTCAGGAAGAAAAACGAGGAACGGCTGCGATATTTGAATGTGCTTCTTACTGCTATAAATGACGTGAATCAGCTGATAAACAGAGTCTCAGACATTGACACCCTCATGCAGAGAGTGGCCGACCGGCTCTATGATACGCAGCTGTTCACCGACGTTTCCATTGGCCTTCAACGTGATCCTGACAGCAATAGTATCATCCTTATCGGGCATAGCGGAGCGCATGGAAGCGAGTCTTGGAGAGTAACGCCTGAAGGGAGTGGGCAAGGACCCAATTGCGTGAAATCAGCTGTAAGAACAATGAAGACCGCCATCGTCAACGGAACTGGAGAAGACTGCGTACAATGTCATCGCAATTGTGATCAACAACGAGAATCGAACGTGATAATTCCGATGCAGTATCGGGATAGCCTCATAGGGATCTTCAGCGTTTGTTTGAATCCTGGCCATATGATCTACAAGGAGGAACTCAGTCTTCTTGAGGAGGTTGTGAAGGATATTACGCTGGCTAGGGTCAAGACGTTGGCAGAGGATCTATTGGCCGAGAGCGAAGGTCGTTTCTCGTCGGCTCTCTTCGCCGCAAGGAGTGGCGCCTGGGATTGGGATCTCAAGACAGGTATGTTGGCTTGGTCCGACGGTCTGGAACGGGTCTTCGGCTTTGGCCAGGGTGAGGTCATATTCACCCGCGAGTCACTCCTAGAGAGAGTCCATATCGAAGACCGTCATAGAGTCGCCGATGCGATAGAAGCATCTCAGAAGAGTAAGAAGGAATACGACATCGAATACCGTGCAGTATGGTCCGATGGTTCAATACATTGGATACGCGAAGCCGGAGACGTATTGTTGGACCAGAACGAAGAACCTGCCCGCATGCTGGCGGTCGTAAGCGACATTACAGAAAGGAAAGCGCTGGAGAGCGAGCTGCGCAAGGCTCTCGACAAGGCGCAAGCGCGTTAAGTTGGTGCCGGGGACAACTGATTGGATTTGTATCTAATCCTGCATTGAACTGTCAATGATGTTGAAATAGCGGTATAATGACCAGGGCGTATCTCGACCTGAAGTAGACAAGATATGCAGGAGAGTGTAAAATTGGCGCTTGTAGCGGAGAATGGTATGATCGGGAATCGCTCGGATGCCTATCGTGGAAGGTCGGCATCCATCGTCGGATCAAGGCTTGGGAAGAGAGCAAATCGTGGTCGACATTTGCCTGCGATGCTCATTTCAATGATGATTGTTATCCCAATGATTGTTGTTCTAGGCTTCTATGCGGCAGCTCCAGCTCGGTCAGCCGGTCCATCGCCAGTAGATCTTGGAACAGCTGGCAATTACGTGATTCTGGCGAAATCATCAATCACAACCACGGGAACCACCCATATCTGGGGCGATATTGGAATCAGTCCAGGGGCCGCGACGGACATGACTGGATTCGACTTGATACTGGATGGATCAGGTACGTTTTCGACATCAGCTTTGGTCACTGGACATGTATATGCCTCCGACTACACGGTCCCAACTCCGAGTACGTTGAGCACGGCTGTGAGCGACATGGAGACTGCGTACACCAACGCAGCCTTAGTGGCACCTGACTATACCAATCAGTACGCCGGAGATCTTACCGGGCAGACCCTCACGGCTGGTTGTTACGTGTGGAGTACTGGGGTCCTAGTGTCTGATGGTGGCAGTGTCACAATCTCGGGTGGCGCAAGCGATGTCTGGATCTTCCAGATAGCGCAGACCCTGAACATGGGGAATGGTGCCGCGGTTACTCTAAGCGGCGGCGCACAGCCTTCCAATATCTTCTGGCAGGTAGCTGGACAAGTGACCCTTGGTACGACGGCCGTCATGAAGGGAGTCATATTGGGCCAAACAGCGATTGTGATGAACTCTGGCGCATCGCTGGAGGGTATGGCGTTGGCACAGTCAGCGGTTACAATGATCGCCAATAACGTCTATACGCCGGGCACTGTGATACCCGAATTCTCGCAAGTTCTGATCCCATTGGTCGGAATGATGTTTGTCGTGGCGATAGTAGGCAAAGTCAGGAATCAGAGGAAGAAGTAAGTCCTCTGATCCTAAACCTCTTCCATTTTAGTGTTTTCGTATCTTCTTTCAAGATCGCTCGGGTGACGTCTTCTCTCAGTGATGGGGGCGAGTATCTCGACCAGTCTCCACCGCCAACCGTCAATTGGATTTGCATCAAATCCTGCAGCAAATGTCCGTGATGTTGAAATAACGGTATGACGGCTGATGGCATATCCA
>MGWC01000021.1 GCA_001800815.1 Euryarchaeota archaeon RBG_19FT_COMBO_56_21 | reverse complement strand
AGTCTCTGGCTGGGTCGGAACCTTCATTCCTTCTTCTTCTCCTCTTTCTTGACGATCTCAGAAATGGGCTTCATCCCATGCTGTGTGACCTTCATGTTGACCTGGAGCGTGTCCGGAGCGACCGTGTTGCCTCTCACGTTCTTCCTCCGCCTGAGGCCGCCCTCCTCGGCTTTGAATCCGATTCCTCTCGACAGCAAGAGCTTCTTCCTCCTGGGTCCAGGGAGGTCCTTCCTCATCGGGAAACCGTCCTTGTCGCTCCCGCCGGTTATCTGCAGCTTGAACCCCGGGAGTCCTACGAATATCCCGTCGATCACATCGCCTATCTTCTTGCCGATGAGCGAGTTCGCATGATGTCCTGTGACAGGCACCTGGTACGTCTTGCCATCTTTTGGATCGCTGATAACGGCTCTGAAGTCTGCCAAACAATCCACTCCGGTTTGCAGTGGGGCCTAACGCGCAAGGAGTTATATAGGTTTCGGAGCTGGCACTGTCCGTTTTTCCGAATGCTGGAGGAGCCGATTATTCCGACACGGACGCAGATGTACGTCGCCATTGATATCACCACGTCCTGTGATTGCAGTTGGCAGGCGATTCGACATGAAGAAGATCACACACGAGGTTCTCAAGAAGATGATGGATAACGATGATGATTTCGTCCTCATTGATGCACGAGTCCATGAGGGATACGAGAAGGAGCACCTGCCAGGGGCCATTCGCATACCCGCTGATCGTCTCGGTGAGCATATGCTGAAATCGTACAAGAAAGACTGCACCATCATCAGCTACTGTTCCGGATGGTCATGCGAATCCAGCACGATAGCGGCACAGAAAATGGACAAGTACGGATTCACTAACGTTTTCGATTTCAAGGGCGGCCTCGAAGATTGGAAGAAGGCCGGGTACCCCACGGAGAAAGGCTAGGCGCCCCAGAACTGTCTTTCCTTCCGTTTGATCTGACGCAACTGCTCGAGCACTTCGATTTCGTCCGCCTTTAGCTCGAATTTTGCGAGTTCTGCCACATGGCTTTCCGGCACATCGACCAGGAGCACATCCTCGACGTCTATCTGACGACCGACTGTGGGCTCGTCTATCGCGACCGCGATCTCCTGACCTGCGACTGCTTCCTTCATGGATTCCTCGCCGCTTCTCAGGCTCTTGATCTTGCCAACGGACTTCCCGTCCAGCTTGATGAGGCCCTGGCCTGGTCTGATTCTCCCCGCGAGGACTCTCACCCCTACGATCGCCGGCTTGCTGACTCTGAACACATGGTCCCTCATGATTATGATCTTGCCAGGGAAGACGACCTCGAGCCGTCTCTCGACCTCGAGTTCCTTCTTCCTCTCTTCGCACCACTTGTTGTACTCCTCGAGCAGCCGATACATCACGTCGTTCTCGAAGATCTTCACTCCGAGCGACCTGGCCTCAGATCTCGCGTCATCATTGATGGGGACGTTGAACGCGAATATTGCCTGGTGCAACGGATTCTTGAAGTGCGAGGCCTCCACGACGTCCTTTCTCGTCACGCTCCCAATATCGATCTTTCTTATCGGTAGTTCGGTCTTCTTGCACTCGAAGGCGAATGCCTCGAGCGAACCGATCGCGTCACCCCGGACGATGATGCCCTCCTCAGCGAGATCGACCTTGATGACGCTCTCCTGCCTGACCTCCTCCTTGATCTCGTCCAGATTGCCGCTCACGACCCTGATCGTTCCACCGGCCATCGCGTGCTCTAGGTTCTGCGCGACAATCCTTATTCCAGCTGCCGCAGAGACCTCCTTGACCCGGTCGAACCGCTGCGTAGGATCCCTGATCTCATCCAGAGGCCGAGGCCTCTGGAGTCCCTTGACCTTGGTGACTATCGGCTCGCCCTTGACAGAGGAGACAACAATCTGGTCTCCGACCTTGACTGTGCCCTTGTAGATTATGGAGTCGACCGCTGTGCCTATCCCCCGCTCCTCCTTGACCTCGAGCACAGTTGCTTCGCCCGGCCCCTCCTCAGTAGCGAGTTCCTCTTCGAGGAATTTCTGGGCCAACCCGACCAGCATGAGCAAAAGGTCTGGGAGCCCCTCGCCGAATTTGCCGCTTGTGGGCACCATCGCAATCGTCTTGGTGAAATCTGTTATCTTGTCGAATCGGTCCGCGCTGAAACCAGTCTGGTCGAAGATCTTCCCTGCGATGTTGTAGAGCCTTTCGTCAAGTTCTGCTGCCACCCGAGGGTCCTGCTCGGCGAGAGATTGATGAAAGGGCATCTTCACGTGATGTCTCCAGCCCGGGATGAGGTCTATCTTATTAGCAGCAATCACGAACGGCGTCTTGCCCTTCCTCAGGATGTTGATGGACTCGACCGTCTGTGGTTTGATGCTGTCAATGACGTCTATGACGAGCACAGCGAGGTCGGACAGAGCGCCTCCGCGAGTCCTCAGAGTGACGAAGGAGTAGTGGCCAGGGGTATCGATGAAAAGCAGGCCTGGCACGTTGAATTTCCTGTCTCCGATCAGCGGCCCGCAGAGCTTGTAGATGGTCTCGATTGGCACATCCGTGGCCCCGATATGCTGCGTGATCCCGCCAGCCTCCCTCGAGACGACCTCGGTCCCCCTGATCATGTCGAGGATTGTCGACTTTCCGTGGTCGACGTGTCCCATGACCGAGACTATCGGATGCCGGGCGGCCATATACGGTCAAAACACCGAACCGTATATCAAGTAATCGGAGCACGGCACTGGCTATCGACAGAAAACAGATGAATGGGTTTGGTGGGGTTCATTGCTCGAAAAGCCAAGGCTCGTCGATCTTGTCGTACTTCTGTATCTCGTAGTCGTTGAAGAACAGCTTGATCTCGCGCTTGGCACTCTCCGGGCTGTCAGAACCGTGGACGAGATTCCTGCCGGTCACCTGGCCGAAGTCCGCCCTGATCGTTCCCGGGGACGCGTCCTGCGGGTTGGTTTTGCCCATCATCGCCCTCACGGATGCGACCGCGTTCTCGCCCTCGACCACCATGCAGACCACCGGACCCGAGGTTATGTAGGAGAGGAGCGGCTCGTAGAACGACTTCCCTTTGTGCTCCTCGTAATGCCTCTCGGCGAGCTCCCTTGGAATGCGCATGAGCTTCATCGCGCACATCTTCAGCCCGCGCTCCTCGAACCTCAGAACTATCTTCCCGACGAGGCCCCTCTGGACTCCATCTGGCTTGACCATGGCGAAGGTCTTCTCAATCATTACTTGGCCTCCTCAGAGGATTTGGCCTTCGTCTCCTTCTTGGGCATGTCCGCCTTCGACTCCTGCGCCTTCTTTGCGGGCTCTGCCTTCTTCGGGGCGGCGGGCTTCTTCTCCTCTTTCGGGGCTGGCTTCTTCTCGGCGGCCTTCAACTTCTCCTCCTTCGCAGGAGTCTTCTCCTCAGCCTTCACCTCGGGCTTCGCCTCGGCCTCCCCCTTCTCCGGTTTCTTCAACTTCCTGGGCTTCGGCTTTTCCTCCAGCTCTGGGGCACCCTTCATCCTGGTCTGCTTCTCCCGCTCGTAGTAGCGGGTCCATGTAGTTCTGCGCGGCACCCTCTTAAGAATGACAAGATTCTTGAAGCACTTCGAAGAACAGAAGTTGTAGACTACCCCGTCCTTCTTGATGTACATCCTGCCCGTTCCCGGCTCGATCTCGTCACCGCAGAACGTGCAAACTCTGCGCTCTACCATTTAACATCACCTCACACGACCGAAGCTATCAGCGCACGCTGAGCTTCCTCGCCTCTCTCGAAGTCTCCTTGAGCATCAGCACATCGCCGACCCTCACGGGACCCATGACGTTCCTTGTGATGATGCGCCCCTTGTCACGGCCGTCCATCACTCTGACCTTGACTTGGGTCGCCTCACCCGTCATGCCGGTCCTGCCGATGACCTCGACAACGGTCGATGGAATGCTATCATCGTCAGCCATCTAAGACACCTACTTCTTTAGAGCCTTCAGCTTCTCCGCCAGCTCGTCCATCAGCGGCTTGCCCTTTGCGGCGTCGAGTATGGCGACCGCGGCAGTCGGCTTCTCGAGCCCGCAGGCGTTGCCGAGCTCGGCCTTGCTCGGGACGAACGCGTACGGCACGTTGCGCTCGTCGCATAGTGCCGGCATGTGCATCAGGATCTCGGGTGGAGAGACATCCTCCGCGAGGACGACCATCTGAGTCTCCCCTCGCTCGACGAGCTTCGTGACCTCGTTCGTGCCCTTTCGGAGCTTCCCGCCGTCTCGGGCGAGTTCCACGAGTTCGTACACCTTGTCAGCTAGTTCCTTCGGCATCTCGAATTTCACGTATACAGGCTTTGCCAAGTTGATACCTCCTTCAGGTGCTTGCGCACCGTCATCATTCACAGGCCCTTTATCCAAAAGAGCAGAACAAGTAAAGGCTCTCCGTATAAAAGAGTTGCTGAGCGAATAGACCAGGCCATAATGAATGTCCTGATATGGAGCGGTTATATATCCACGCTGGGCATCTGGGAAATGGTGACCAGAACGGCCGAGCGAATGGTTCATTTTCAGCCCCTGGGAAGGAAGGTTGAAGCCCGGAAGGAGACGCCCCTTCTCGACCTGGCGCGAGAGGCCGGAGTGCAGATCGAATCAATATGCGGTTACGCTGGGAAATGTGGCAAGTGCAGAATCGTAGTCACCTCGGGCGCCGCGAATTTGTCAAAGGCGACTGAGAGTGAGAAGAACCTCGTATCTGAGAAAGACAGGCGTGCTGGAATGAGGCTGGCCTGTCAGGCGAACATCAAGTCGTTCGGGAAGATCGTCGTCGAGGTGCCCGAGGGGAGCATGAGGGGACATCACCGTCTACTCGCGGCAGGGGTGGAGCCCAAGGTGAAGCTCAGTCCTGCTCTCAAGAAGGTGGTGCTCAGGCTGCCTCCAGCGACACTGAAGGATCTGAGGGCCGATGACGACCGGCTGCTCGATGTACTGTTCAAGAAGGCCCATATGAGGAGCAGCATATCACCTGGAGTACATGGTAGGATCCCCGAGGCTCTCCGAAAGCAGGACTGGGTGACGACGGTAACGCTCTACAGGGACCAGGAGGTCATCCAAGTGGAGCCGGGGGACACGTCGCGCAACCTATTCGGAGTGGCAGTGGACATCGGGACTACGAAGGTCGTTGCCTATCTCATCGATCTATTCACGGGGGAGATTGCCGCGACCGAGAGCATGCCCAATCCCCAGATACCCTACGGCGAGGACCTCATGTCAAGGATCTCCTACACCATCAAGGAGAGAGACGGCGCGGGACGGCTCCAGTACGCGATTGTGGACGGAATCAACACGCTCGTGACTAGGCTCTGCACAGCAAAAGGCATCTCCAGGGATGACGTCCTCGAGATGATGGTCGTGGGCAACACCGCGATGCATCACTTGTTCTTCGGCATACCGGCACAGCATGTCGCGGCGGCACCCTACGCTCCTGCTGTGAGGACATCTCTCACGGTCAGCCCAAGCCATATCGGAGTTAACATCTACCCGTTCGGCAAGATCTCATCCCTCCCGAACGTCGCCGGCTTCGTTGGTGCGGATGCGGTCGCCGACCTCGTGTCAAGCGGGCTGTACAACGACAAGAACATCGGTATGATGATTGACATCGGGACGAACACCGAGATCATCGCGGGCAACAAGCGCAAGCTTCTGAGCTGCTCGTGCGCCTCCGGTCCTGCATTCGAGGGCGCCCACATCAAGTTCGGCATGCGCGCATCTACCGGAGCCATCGAACGAGTATGGATCGACCCATCGACACTGGAGGTTAACCTCCGAACAGTCGACGACGCTCCCGCGAGAGGTATATGCGGATCCGGAATAGTCGACGCGGTGTCCGAGCTGTTCAAGGCGGGTGCACTTGACCCATCGGGCAAGTTGCTGGCATCCGAGAACGCCAGAGTCCGCAGGGGCAAGGAAGGATTGTCCGAGTTCGTGCTGGCGACCGGTGGTGACACTGCAACTGGGGAGGACATCACAATAACGCAGCACGATATCCAGGAGATACAACTGGCGAAGGCCGCGATATTCACAGGCGTCTCCATTCTGATGAAGAGATTGAGGATCAAGCCTTCGGAATTGGCGCATGTATACGCCGCGGGGGCATTCGGGACCTATGTCGATGCATCGAGCGCGATAAACATAGGTATGTACCCGGAGGTCCCGGTCGAGAGAATAAGCTTCATAGGGAATGCTGCAGGCTCTGGCGCTAGGATGTGTCTACGCTCCGTGGAGAAGAGAGAGCTCGCGGACCAGCTTTCGCGGCAGGTGCAGTACGTCGAGCTGGCGGCGGAGAAGGAATTCCAGAAAGAGTTCGCTCAAGCGATGTTCCTCCCGCACAGGGACCTCTCCCGTTTCCCGAACCACAAGAAGAGAACATCGAAGCACCAATAGAGCAGATGAGAACCTGGTCAGTGGAAATGGGGGCTTCGCGGATAGAGTGCGACGAACATCGTCCGTCTGAACGACATTCTATCTGCGTTCCTCGAAATCGAAATCCGTGTCTCATATAGGCCACTTACTGCACGAATTTCGAAGATGCCCCGCACAGCTTAAATAAGGTATCCACATTGGCGCACCCGACGGGTACTGGTCACTAGAACCAGCACCTGGGGTTGTATGTGAAATAATGAAGACAATGGTCTTGGGAGTAGGAGCGGTTGGCTCCGTGGCCGCTGAGGTGCTCGCGAACTCCGGGGAGTTCGAACAGGTTATCCTTGCGGACATGAACATTGATAGGGCCAAGCGCGTCGAGAAGAAGATATCGAACGACAAAGTGACCGTCAAGAAAGTCGACGCATCAGACGTCGACGGGATGGCGAAGGCGTTCCTGGGCATCGACCTGGTACTCAACGGCGTCATCCCGAGGTTTAACCTGGGAATAATGGACGCGTGCCTTAAGGCGAAGGCAAGCTACGCGGACATGGCCTGGGATGTAGCACTTGACACTACCAAGGCCGGAGACGTGATCAAGGAGACGCCTGCCTGGGAGCAGCTTAGGAAGGACGCCGAGTTCAAGAAAGCCGGTCTGACCGGAATGATGGGCCTCGGATGCGATCCGGGCCTATCGAATCTATTCGCGAGGATGGCTGCGGACCGGCTCGACAAGGTGAAGCAGATACTGGTCAGGGACGGTGACAACGGCACGGTCGAGGGGCACAAGTTCGCCCCGATGTGGTCACCCGAGACGCTGATCGAGGAAGTCCTAATGCCTGCAACCATCTACAAGAACGGCGCGTACAGGAAGCTTCCCCCGTTCAGTGGAAAGGAGCTCTTCGAGTTTCCAGAGCCTGTCGGCAGGCTGCCCATCTACAACGTGGACCACGAAGAGGCGGAAACCCTACCGACGTTCATCGGAGAGGTCCTGGGCAAGGGTTGCGACTACTGCGACTTCAAGATAGCTCTGGACGACTCGTATGTCGAAGCAATCCAAATGATAGGCATGCTTGGCTTGTCCAACCCGGGCAAGATCGATGTGAAAGGTGCCAAAGTCGCACCGAGGGATGTCGTCGCAGCATGTCTGCCCGACCCCTCGACCCTTGGGGAGCGCGCTAGGGGCGACTGCGCGATTGGTACAGTCACAAAGGGCGTGAAGGACGGCAAGGACGTGAGCTATTACTCATGGATTCAGCTCGACCATAAGGAGACCTTCGACAGGTACGGCCACAGCGCCACCGCGTACTCGGTAGGAGTACCGCTCGCCATCGCATCGATATTGTTCGCGCAGGGCAAGATATCGCAGAAAGGAGTCTTCCCGCCAGAGATGCTCGAGCCCGAGCCGTGGCTGCCGTTGCTGAAGAAGCTCGGGATGCCGGTTCACACACTCGAGCAGAGAAGGTACTGATCGGGCCGACGACCTATCGTTGCAGTACAGCGGGATTCATAAACCCCCAGCATGCCAGCTGATGCTCTCCGAGGGAGGTTTAATTAGGGCATCACTCATTGGCGGTTGGGGGATTGTAGAGAGTCTTCCCACACAACGGAGGCAACGGAAAGAATGAAGACTATGGTTTTGGGAGTAGGTGCAATCGGATCTGTAACTGCACAATGCCTTGCCGGCTCCGACGAATTCGACAAGGTCCTGCTGGGCGCGAGGAACCCGGAGAAGGGGAAGCGCTTGGAGAAGAAGATCGGCTCGGACAAGGTGAGCGTAGTGAAGCTCGACGCCTCGAATGTCTCCGCAATGACGAAGGCGTTCAAGGGCCTCGACCTCGTCTGCAACCTCGCGATACCGAGGTTCAACTTCGCTATCATGGAGGCCTGCCAGAAGGCCAAAGTGAACTACCTGGACACCGCGTGGGATATCGCAATCGACAAGACGCCCCCGGGAGGAATATGCGACCCCGGACCTCCGTCGTTCCTGTACCTGAAAAAGGACGCGGCATGGAAGAAGCTGGGACTGACTGGCATGCTTGGGATCGGGTGTGACCCCGGCTTGTCGAATCTCTTCGCCAGGAAGGGGGCAGACAAGATGGATTCAGTGAAGGACATCCTGATTCGGGATGGAGACAACGGCTGCGTCGAAGGCTACGACTTCGCGCCGCTGTGGTCGCCCGAGACACTGATCGAGGAAGTGCTCATGCCCGCAACTTACTTCAAGGACGGGAAGTACAGGAAGTATGGCTCGTTCGAGAACAAGGAGACGTTCGACTTCCCAGATGGAGTTGGCAAAATACCGATCTACAACGTCGCTCATGAGGAGTCGGAGACGCTGGGCACATACATTGGAGAGGTCCTCGGAAAGGGCTGCCAGTACACCGACTTCAAGATAGCACTCGGAGACGAGTATGTCGACGCGATCAAGATGATCGGCAAGCTCGGCCTCGACAACCCGAAAAAGGTCAAGGTCAAGGACGTCATGGTCGCGCCAAGGGATGTCGTCAATGCAGTCCTGCCAGACCCGTCAACCCTCGGCCACCTCGCGAGAGGGCAGTGCGCCATAGGCGCCGTTGTGAATGGAAAGAAGGACGGCAAGAACATTGGATACTACGGATGGACCTCCCTGGATCACAAGAAGTGCTTCGACAAGTGGAACAACAGTGCCACAGCGTGGTCTGTTGGAGTTCCAGCCGCGGTCGCAGCGATCCTGTTCGCGCAGGGCAAAATCACCATGAAGGGAGTGTTCCCTCCGGAAATGATGGACCCGGACCCGTTCATCAAAATGCTCCCCAAGTTCGGCATGAACTACAAAGAGAAGAAGCTCTGAAAACGCAACTCAAAGGACTGATGGTCAAGGCACCATCGGTCCAATCGCTTTTCATTTCATTGATCCGAATACCATTCAGAGCCAGCACTATCAGTTTATAGACAGTTGCCATTACTGCCCGACATGGCATTCGGGGACGACCGAATCAGAAGGTTCTATATCTTCCGCGCGGTCACGGCGTTCTCGCTCTGGATACCGTTCTGGACCCTGTGGCTCTACGGAAACGTCATGAGCATGTTCCTGCTGACGCTCGTCGACGCGGCCTTCTGGATAACCATGATCGTCTTCCAGATACCGACAGGTCTCATCGGGGACAAGTACGGTAGGAAGACGGTACTGTTCCTCGGCGAGGTGTTGTTCGCTGTCGGAGTGTTGATGTTCGGACTCAGCACCGAGTTCTGGCAGTATCTCGCGTCGAACATGGTGTGGGCGCTGGGAGTCTGTTTCATAGTCAGCGGAGACACGCCGTTCCTATACGACACCCTGCTGGAGCTGAAGCGCTCTGGCGAGTTCATCACGATAATGTCGAAGGCCTACGCGGTCATGTTCGTCATGAACGCAGCGGCATGCATAGTCGGCGGGTTCATCGTCACCACCACTGACAGACTCGATCTTACCCTGATCTTCGCAGCGTTCGTTGGCCTAGCAGGGTCATTCACAGTGATGATTCTCAAGGAGCCCAAGGTGGACAGGCGGCACATGGACTCCTTCAGGAGACAGCTCAGGGCCGGCTTGAAGATGGTCCTCTTCTCCAGGCCAATCCTGGTTCTGATCTTTTTCCAGGTCGTGATCGAGATTGCGATATACGTCATGGCCGTCTTCAGAGCAGTCTACATGAACGTAGACCTCGGGCTAGGGTACCTCGAGATAGGTCTGTTCTACGGAAGCTTCAGCGTGGTCACAGGAATTGTGATGATCCGAGCAGGCAAGATCGAGTCGGCCCTGGGGGAGAAGTACTCTCTCGTGTTCCTTTTCATGGCGGTCCTCTTCTCTTTCACAATAGTGTTCGTAGTGACTTCCCCGGCCGCTATCATTGTACAATACTTGATGTACACCGTGTCCGGGCTGCTCGGCCCGATCACCAACGGATACATCAACAAACGAGTGGCATCGAGTCAGCACCGATCGACGGTCATAGCCATCGGGACTTTCATCTTCACAGCAGTACTGACCGTGGTCGAAATCTCGTCCGGATGGGCCGCCACGAAGTGGGGTACGCCGCAGACGATGCTCCTCCTAGGGATAGCATTGTCACCCGTCGGCATTCTGCTGCTCTGGGCATGGTTCAGGCAGGTCGACAAGGCCACCCAGCGTCCACAGATGCGAGCGCTGAAGCATTTCTAGAAATCACAAGAAAAGCGCTCGCTGAGCAGTAAACAGAAAAAGGGGGGAGGATAACGGACACAATAAAAGCGTGGAACCTTATAAATGTTATCATAGTTGATAATCCGGGTTGACGAAACGAAAATCAGGCCATAATGCCTAAGCTTTTCTCCTTTTCCGCGACTATCAACCTAGTCTTGATCACCGAGTCAGTATTCAACGATATGCTGTCGATGCCGCATTCGACAAGGAATTCGGCGAAATCGGGGAAGTCAGACGGGGCCTGTCCGCATATGCCGATCTTCCTGCCCTTCTTCTTCACCCGCTCGATCACAGTCTGGATCATTTGTTTGACGGCCGGGTTGCGCTCATTGTACAGGTGGGATACGAGCTCAGAATCCCTGTCCAACCCAAGCATGAGCTGAGTCAGGTCGTTCGAACCTATCGAGAACCCGTCGAAGACCTCCGCGAACTCATCCGCCAGTACAACATTGCTTGGAATCTCCGCCATCATGTAGATCTCGAGCCCGTTCTCGCCCTGCTTCAGCCCAAACTCCGCCATCGTGTGCACGACCTTCCTGCCCTCCTCAGGCGTTCTGCAGAAAGGCACCATGACCTTCACATTCGTCAGACCCTTCTTGTCCCTGACACGCCTGAGCGCCAAGCATTCGAGCTTGAAGGCTTCCTTGAAATGGCCGGAGTAGTATCTCGAGGCGCCTCTCCAGCCAATCATCGGGTTCGCCTCCGTGGGCTCATAGAGTGTTCCCCCGAGGAGGCTGGCGTATTCGTTCGTCTTGAAGTCAGACAGGCGCACAATCACGTCTCGGGGATGGAAAGTCGCCGCGATCTTGCCGATGCCCCAGGCGAGCTTCTCCACGAAGAAATCCTCTTTGTCCTCATATCCCGGAGTCCGCTCATCGATAGCGTCGACAATCTTCGCGATTTCGGGATCTGACTCCGCCTTCTTCTTGAGCTTCTCGAACTCTATGAGTGCAAGCGGATGGATGCCTATGTGGGATGCGATAATGAATTCTAGTCGGGCAAGTCCCACACCATCGCAAGGAATCTGGCCCTGGGTGAAAACGTGCTCGGGCACGCCCACATTCATCATGATTTTCGTCCTGGTCTTGGGGAGGTTGGCTATGTTCGTCTTGTCAACCCTGAACTTCAGGATGCCGTCATAGACGAGCCCCTGGCCCTCCGAACAATCTATGGTCACCTTCTGCCCGGTCTTGATGATCTTCGTTCCGTTCCCCGTGCCAATGATGCACGGAATGCCCAGCTCCCTGGAAACTATCGCAGCATGGCAGGTTCTCCCTCCCCTATCCGCTATGATTGCAGAGGCAATTCTCATGATCGGCTCCCAATCGGGGTCGGTCTTGTCAGTTACGAGGACTTCGCCCTTCTTGAAATCAGATATCTCATAAACACTCTCGAGCACCCTGACGATGCCCTGGCCAATCTTGCTGCCCACCGGTTCGCCCTTGACGAGGACATTGCCCCTCTCTTCGAGCACGTACGTCTCGAGTGTGCTCTGGGACTTGACGGCGTGGACCGTCTCCGGCCTCGCCTGGACGATGTACAGCTCGCCTGTGATGCCGTCCTTGGCCCACTCGATGTCCATCGCCTTCTTGTAATGGTCCTCGATCGCGCAGGCCCACTTCGCGAGCTTGACAATCTCATCGTCCTCGAGCACAAATCTCTGGCGGTCACGTTCTGGCACCTCGACGTTCTCGTGCCCCTTGGACGTGTAGATGAGCTTGTGCATCTTGCTCCCTAGCTTCTTCTCTATTATCGGGTCCTCGGACTTGTCGATGGCATTCTTGAAGACGTAGAACTGGTCAGGGTTGACAGCGCCCTGCACGATCGTCTCCCCCAGACCCCAGGCCCCGGTGATGTAGACCACTCCGTCGAAGCCACTTTCCGTGTCGAGTGTGAACATGACTCCTGAACATGCGAGGTCGCTCCTGACCATTCGCTGCACGCCGACTGAGAGCTCGTTGCCGGTCTGCCCGAACCCCTTGTGACACCTGTACGCGATTGCCCTGTCCGTGAACAGAGACGCGAAGCATTGCTTGATGGAGTCGAGCACCTTCAGCTCGCCGCGAACATTGAGGATGGTCTCGTGCTGTCCCGCGAAGGAAGCCCCATCGAGGTCCTCTGAGGTCGCGCTCGAACGTATGGCGACGCTCGGATTCGGCATGTTGAGCTTCCTGCCGAGTTCCCAGTAGCCGTACTCAACCTCTCGGCGTACATCCGGCGGAAAGTCAGAATCGAGAAACAGTTGCCGGATTGCCTTCCCACGCTCGGCGACATCCGCAGGATTGTCTGGGTCGAGGGCCTTGACCATGTCGCTGATCTTCTCCTCGAGCTGGTTGTGCGCGACGAACGCCCTGAATGAATTGGTAGTAACTGCAAAACCCTCCGGCACCTTGATGCCCATCTTGGTCAGGTGTCGGATCATCTCCCCCAAGGAGGCGTTCTTGCCGCCGACGCGCGGGATATCCTTGATGCCCAAATCTTCGAACCATAGCAGCAGCTCATTCGTTTTCTTGTTCGAGCCGTTGTCCCCCTTGAGCATTATTCGCCCCGCCCAAAGCATACTGACGCCGCGGCTTGATTCACTTTGCGCTCGTGAGTTCGGTCCGTCGTCCCCCAAATCGACGAGCTGCAGGCATTCTTCCCCGAGACCTACCGTACAGCCTTCGGGACGTGTGCAGACAGTCTGACTGAATGCGTACGGGGATAAATGTCCCGCGCTTAATAACATTTCTCAGTTACCTTTCGAGAGCCCGAAATTCTTGCTGCATTACAGGCAACCGACCGAAGGATATGCTCAAATGTGAGCAAAGGGAGAGAGTCGAAGACTGGGAAATGAATTATGCATCGATTGCGTTCACTCGCGTGCTGGTCAAATGAGAGTGGCAATGCTGACCTACAGCACGAGGCCGAGGGGAGGAGTTGTCCACGCGCTGAAATTGGCGGAAAGACTGCGGGCGCTCGGTATCGACATCACTGTGTACTCGCTCGCGCGCATGGACGATTCACCTTCATCCGCGGGCTACTTCAGAAGCGTATCCGTGCCTTACGAGATCTTCCAGTATGAATGGCATCCTGATCTGATCACCCGGCTCGAGAGGATGATAGAGTCATACTCCGCCAATCTCCCCAAGGACATGGACATTTACCACGCGCAGGACTGCGTAGGCGGAACCGCGCTCGCGCACATGAGAGCCAAAGGAGAAGTGTCTGCCCCCATCTTTCGAACGATTCACCACGTTGACGATTTCGCGGAGCCGAGACTGTTCGAGTTCGAGAAGCGCGCGGTGGCGCACGCCGATTACAGGTTCGTGGTCTCGAGATACTGGCAGAGAGTATTGATGGATGAGTATGGATACGATTCCATCATAAGCTACAACGGGATTGACGTTTCGGATTTCTCATCGCTCCCCAAGAGAAAGGCAGTGGCGCCGACCATCCTCTTCGTGGGCGGTCTGGAGCCAAGGAAGGGCCTGGAGTATCTCGTGCATGCTCTGGAGCACGTAGTTGATGAATTGCCCGATGCGCGTTTGATCGCTGTTGCAAAGACAGGGTTCAGGGGGACAGACGAAGTCGGGTGGTTCAAAGCACTGTCCGAGAGACTTGGCATCGCGGAGCATATCGAGTTCCGTGAATCCGTGAGCCAAGAGAAGCTCCTTGAGTACTACTCGGAGTGCGATGTGCTAGTCCTGCCATCGAAGACCGAGGGTTGGGGACTGGCCCTCATGGAGGCGATGGTTTGCGGGAAACCCGTTGTCGCATCGCGCGTGGGAGGCATCCCGGAGCTCGTCAGGGATCGTGTCGACGGCATACTAGTGGACGCTGGAGATGTCAGGGGGCTGGCCAATGCCATCGTCCAGCTGCTAAGGGACCCTGGACTGAGAGCGAAGATGGGCTCAGCAGGAGCCAACAGAGCCCAGGAGTTCTCATGGGACAGCACCGCTAGGGTCGTGCTCGACGCATACGAGAAAGCTCTCGTCAAGTCAGAGAATACTCGCTCATGAACCTGACCATGAACTTCTCAATGTCACTCAGCCCAGCGATCTTCTTGTTGCCCCCGACGACCATGTACTCGTTGGGGCTGTGGGCGAGGTCGCTGTGTCCGATCCCGCCCATCGTGAATGGTATGCCGAGGATCCTGTTGAACACGTAGAACGGCACAGAGCCTCCGCTCGTCGGCCAGACCTGCGGTCTCCCGCCGAACGATTCCTGGGCTCTGATCATAGCCTGAACCACGGGCTCCTTCACGCTGCACCTACACCAGTCGTAACCGCTGTCGACCTCGGTCATCTTGATGTCCTTGTATCCATGCATGTCGAGATGCTTCCTCACGAGTGGCATCATGTCGTCCTTCTTCTGGTTCGGGACGACGCGGATGTCGATCTTGCATGTGACCTTGTGAGGCAGGACAGTCTTCGAACCCTTCTCGATCCATCCTCCCCAGATGCCGTCGATGTTCAATGTGCTCGCGAAGGTATAGAGCCTGATCAGTTCCTCCCGGTCGGTATCCGGGATCATGAATCTGCTGACCTTCATTGCCTTCTTGGCCATCTTGGGGTCCCACGTCTTCGCGGTCTCTGAGATCACTTCCTCGTCCTCCTGGGTCGGTGGGGCGACATCATCGTAGAATCCGTCAATCAAGACGCGATTCCCGTCGTCGGACGTCATCGTCTTGAGAGCGTGGACCAGCCTCCAGACCGGACTATCCAGCCAGGCCTTCCCCGAGCTGTGGACAGCGAAATCCTCAGGCCCGCGTCCCCAGCTCTTGCCGGAGCATTTGAGTTCGAAGTAAACGACTCCTTTGACCCCCAACATGAGAGTGCGGCATCCGTCAGGGTCCTGAGCGAAGTACGGGAAATAGCAGGCATCCGCATCAGAGAGTCTCTTCTTGTTCTTCTTCACGTAGACCGGAAGGTTCGGGCTTCCAAGCTCCTCCTCCCCTTCGGCAACCAGAAGCACGTTGCACGGTGGTCTCCCGACCGACCTATTGCAGGCGTCGACCGAGTTAAGAAACGTGGCCAGGGGGCCCTTGGTATTGTCCGCACCCCTGTTGACTATGGCCTTGACCTTGCCTGCTGGGAGCTTCATGTCGACAATCTTCGCGCCCATCGCGGGGTGATTCCAGCCGGGCTCGTTGAAAGGCATGGTATCGTACATGAAGTACACGAGGAGGGTCTTGTCGGAGTCGCCCTTGCACTCGCCGTAGACGATGGGGTTGCCTTTCGTCTCCGCGATTTCGACCTTCTCGCATCCGGCATCCTTGTACATCTTCGCGACAAGTGCAGCGCACTTATCTATTCCGATATCCTGCTGGCTCGAGCTCGGTTGCATCAGAAGCTTCCGAGTCGTTCCGATGTGCTTGGAGATGTCCTTGCCGATCCGTGAGTGGACTGTCTCAAGTTCCTGTTCCGAATACATGTGATCGCGTGGCGAATACACAAGCACGGTAATGGCATTTTTGCATCGAAACCAAAACGGCGCATCTGCATGCAATTCGACATCCGTCTAAGTGGATGGCTAGCCTAGTGCAGAAATCCTAAATATCCTCGCGACGCTTTCACGGGCGAGCGCGAACTGGGGTTATGGCACATATACTAGCATACAGATTCCACGCCCTCGTTTTCGCTTAACCACTGCACAATCTGGAGGTGCATCGTCAGTGAGTCACAGGATCGTGCTCACGGCTGATCGGACGCTCATGTCCAGCTACAACGGGAGCATGTTCATCGGCTTCGCCGCTTGCTTCCCCAGAGTACTCCCTAGATGGCTCTACAAGAGGGTATTCTGTCCATCTCAACCACACACGAGGGGAGAGGTCGCAGTCGCCCCTGCGGGGCTCAGGAAGATCCAGGCGGCCCTCTTGCGCGCCGGTATACCGCCAGAAGACATCGCGATCGCGCATCCGGAGCACCTGAGCAAAGTGATCGACTCGAAGACTCAAGTGGTCGGCATCAACAGCTCCGACCCACTCGGATTGGGACCTGCATCGAGCACTTTCTGCAGCCTGCTGGGACGGGAGAGCTACACCGCGTACTTCTTCAGGAGACTCATGAGAGACCGCGCTCTAAGAACGAGCAGGGCGAAGATAATCGTGGGCGGCCCAGGGACCTGGCAACTCAGCAACGGGAGCACGAGGACCGAGTTGGGTATCGATTGCATTGTGGAAGGCGAAGGAGAGCTAGTCGCCCCCAAGCTATTCATGGACGCGTTGGATGGAAGGCCGTTGCCTCCCGTGGTGACTGGTGGGCCCGTTCCCGTCGGTGACATCCCGCTTGTGGTGGGCCCGACCATCAATGGCACCGTGGAGATAAGCAGGGGTTGCGGGCGTGGATGCGAGTTCTGCAACCCGAACATGCGCCTCGTTAGACACGTGCCTATGGACAGGATACTTGAAGAGGTGAAGATAAACATCAGAACTAGGCGCAGAATCACGCTCCACGCCGAGGATGTGCTGAGATACAAGGCAAAGGGCATGAAGCCCGACCGGGACGAGGTCGTGGGGCTGTTCGAACGAGTCCTGGAATTGACGAGCGAAGTAGGGATAAGCCACATAGCTCTGTCCTCCGCCCTCACCGAGCCGAACCTGATTCAAGATCTGAGCGCACTGACTGGGGCGACGAAGGGCAGGCGTCACCTATACGCTCAGACCGGAATCGAGACAGGTTCTCCCAGCCTAGTGAGCAAGCACATGAAGGGCAAGGCGATGCCATTCGAGCCTGAGGAATGGCCCGGGGTCGTGAGGGAATCCTTCAAGCTCCTGTCGGACAACAGGTGGGTCCCTTGCGGCACCCTTGTCATGGGTATGCCGGGCGAAACGAGGGAAGATGTTGAGAAGACCGTCGAACTCGTCGAAGACCTTAGGCAGTACGAGAGCTTCATCGTCCCGCTCTTCTTCGTGCCACTCGGCGAGTTGAAGGAGGACAGTTTCTTCAAGCCGGAATCGATGTTGCCAGAACACTGGATGCTACTTGCGAAATGCATCGATCATGACACGCATTGGATCCCTCAGCTGATGGACGACCTGTTCGCTCAGAATAGACTGAGTAGGGCGAAGTCGAGCGCAATGAAGCTGGCCTCATGGTACATGCAGCGCAGGCTGAAGGAGTCGCTTGAGCTGATGAGGGTAGGAAAAGACCCAAGGCAGACCTCACCGGGTATTTCCGACCTGGAGGACTTCCAAGAAGAGGAAGCTGGACGTGCCCACTCGTGACTAGACTGACTTGATAGGTTCCTTCTCGCCAGCGCCAGTCCCGGCCACGAGGAATATTGCGAGCATAACCAAGGCCCCGCCGAACGCTGCCGCAAGGCTCATGGACTCACCCAGAAGCCCGATGGCGAGAATCAGCGCGGTCACGACCTCGATCAGCATGATCGTCGCTGACTCGGTTCCCGACACTCCCTCAAGTCCCAGCGCCCACAGGAGGGTCGCGACTGATGTGCAGAAGATCCCGAGGTAGACTATCGAGACCCATCCCAAGGGCTCGATTGAGAAATCGCCTCCTCCGGTGGCTAGCAAGAAGACGGTGGGGATGGTAAGCCAGACCATGCATGTCGTGATGGCTGCCGAGCTGATCTCCACGCCGTTGTGCTTAGCCAGCATCTTCTTGTTCAGTATGATGAAGAACGCCCAGCTCCAGCCCGCCGCGTAGACGATGACGTCTCCGATCAGCTGGTCCGGATCGAAGACGAAGTCCTTGTTCAGCGTGAGAAAGAAGACTCCCACCATGCCTATGACCACGCCGAAGACCTGGCTCCTCCCCAGTCGTTCCCTGAGCGCGAGATACGATATGATCGCCACTGCAACGACGTTGATGTCCACGAGGAGTGCCGTCTTTGAGGCGGTGGTGATCGTCAATCCCACATATTGCATGATGAAGCCGGCCGCGTTGAATGCGCCGATGAGCCAGATGATAGGGTTCCTGAAGATGGCAACGGATAACTTCCTCAGAACCAGAACCACTGCCAGCGTTATTGCGGTAGCCACGACGAACCTGAGCCAGAGGAAGAGCACATCGTTGCCGATGAAATCGAGCCCCCACTTCGTGCCAGGGAACGAAGTCCCCCAGATCAGACTCGCAAAAACGGTCAGCAATATCGCGTCTTTTCTGTCCCTTGAGGCCATCGGGCCGTACATCATGCGGGAGTATTAGAATCCTACTTGGCGGAGACCTTGGGGAGGTCCACGTGGAACACGCTCCCTTTGCCCACCTGGCTCTCGACCCACATCCTGCCACCATGAGCTTCGACTATGCCCTTCGCGATGGGAAGGCCTAGGCCAAGTCTATTCACCTGGTGCGACAGATCGTTGCTAGTCACTATGTGGAATCTGTCGAATATCTTCCCCAGCTGATCAAGCGGTATTCCAACGCCGTTGTCCTTGACCCATACGTGGAGCATCCTCCCCTCGTCACGCGCTAGTATCTGGATCCTGCCGCCCTCAGGTGTGTACTTGATGGCGTTGTCGACAAGGTTGTTGAACACATCCTTCAATCTGCGCCTGTCTGCATTCATGAGGGGCAGCTTCCCTTCGATCTCGAGGGTCAGGTTATGCCTTTTCTCGTCCGCGTCATCACGCCTCGCGACGACGACCTCCTCAAGGATCGTCTCTACTCTAACGGGCTCCGGGTGGATCTCCAACGCCCCCTTCTCGAGCCTGCTCATGTCGAGCATGCTCTCCACCAGCGAGTAGAGCTTGTCAGTGTTGGCCTTGATGGTTCTCAGCCTAGTGCCGAACCGAGGGTCGAGCTTGGAACTGAATTCTGAGTCCACGAGGTCGATGTATCCGCGCATGACGGTGAGAGGAGTGCGAAGCTCATGGGAGACGACATCTATGAACTGCGATTTCATCTTGGTCAGTCGTTCGAGCTCCTGGTAGGTCTGCGTCAGCTTCTCGTAGGACCTCTCGAGTTGGTTCTGGAGGCGCACCTTCGACGTGATGTCCATGGCGACGATCAGTATGCCCTGGACCTTCCCTTGCTCGTCCTTTATCGGGGTCACCTTGGTGTGGAGGTATATGGCCTTGTCAGGCCTCAGAACGAGGTGGAGCTCAGGCTTCTCGCCCTCGTGCCCGTCCATGCCCTGCATGATGAGGCCATCGAGCCCGGATCTGGCGATCGCGATGTGCTCGAACAGGCTCGTGCCAACCATCTCGGAATCGGTCACCTTGTCGAGCATCTGAACCATCTGCTTGTTCAGCGACTTGACTATGCCCATGGAATCGCATGTCATGATCCCTATGGGCGCGAGCGAGAAGACCTGGTCGACCTCCGCCTTTGACCCCTCGAGTTCCAGCGTGGCGCGCATGAAATCAAGCGCCATCGATATGTCGTCCGCCACGACTTCCAACAGGATCCCTGCGTGCGGTTGCATGGATGGGCTGCCTTTCCTGCAGCAAAGTGCGAGGTATCCAATCAAATCCCTTCTGGAGATGATTGATCCAACGAATGCTGTCTCAACTCCCAGCGAATCCATGAGCGGGCGCATGACTGAAGGGAACTCATCGATCGAATTGAACTTCTGGTAGAAGGACTTGCCTTTCTCGGCCATCTTGCGCCGGAATGCCTGGTCAACATGGACCTTGGGAAGGCCTCCGAAGGATTCCTTCGTGACTCCGCTGTAACCAACTATACGCACGGTAGAGCTGCCGCTCTCCACTAGGATGACGGCAGAGTAATCGGCACCAGAGAGTTTCCTGAGCTCGTCCGCGGCAACCATGAAGGCCTCCTGCGGAGACTGAAGCTCGCGCATCTTCTGCATGATGCTGTGGGCGAGATTCAGGACCTCTATGCTAGCTGTCGCGTCGTCTGCCAATCGAAGCATCCTCCGGGGGAAGGAATTCTGCAATCGTGTTCGTAAGCTGACATTTGTAACATCCTCTGCAGTAGATAAGTTGTTCGCTGGCGCTGGTACGCGCTGGGAAAAAGGATTATGCGAGCAGGGCGACATCTGGGTCTGAATGTCTATCAGACGATACGGAGACAAGAAGCCGACCCTCGGAGCGCATGTCTACATCGACGAGAGCGCGATCGTCATTGGCGACGTCAGGCTGGGCGACGGGGCCAGCGTGTGGCCCGGCGCGGTGCTCAGGGCCGACGATGACGCGGTAGAGATCGGGCAGCGGACGGCAATCATGGATCTATCATTCGCTGAAGCGCCCAAGGGCAGGCCCGTGCATGTCGGCAACGAATGCATAGTGTCCCATGGGGCGAGGCTTCACGGATGTGTAATCGGGGACTCAACCCTGATTGGAATTGGGGCGATAGTGTTAGACGGTGCCGAGGTCGGATCCAATTCGATGGTCGCCGCTGGAAGCATAGTCACGCCCGGAACCAAGATTCCTCCCGGGTCCTTCGTAGTCGGGGCGCCCGGGAAGGTGATCCGAGAAACAACGAAAGACGAACTCGCATGGATCACAAAGGAGACCGAGGTTCTTGGCGCAAAGGCGGCCAGATACCAGTCCCAGAAATAGGCTCTCTGACCCGGGCACTAGGTGGCAGCATACTATCAATGTCGAGAAACTGGACGTCTTGTTTATATACGAGGGGGGAGAATCATATGTCTCAAGTAATCCCCCGAACCAAGCAGAAGGCGTAAGCGATGGAAGTACACTTTGGAAAGCCCGTTGTCGCGCGAGTGAAGAAGTGCAGGCTCGTTGTGGTCAAGAGGCGGCACGGCAATGGGGAGAACGCGCAACGCGCAGACGAATGACCTCGTCTTTATCACATCAGTATTCTGGATAGAGGACCGGCTAGATCGATCGAAGATTCCACCTGACCTGCCCTAGTGCCTTAAATAGGCCTCCGAAAAGGATATTTATTCAAGAAGTCATTATCGAAATGGAAGGGATAAAAATGGTCTCTGGACAATCAGGACCACAGGGTCCATACCAGATGTATCAGCAACCATACCAGCCAGTACACAAACCGATGAGCGACTACCTGAAGCCGCTATTGTCGGACTTGGTGCTCGCCGCCCTGCTTTTTGTTGGGCTGTTTCTGGTATGGTTGGGATCACTGATCGCTGGCGTCGCGGACAGGTCAGGCGGTATAGAGACTGGCCTGGCACTCAAGTCATTCGGTGTGCTCATGGCGACATGGGGACTCGTGATTGGCGGGATGCTAAGACACGACATGGAGAGATGGGTCAGAGTGGCGATGATCGTCGCCGGATCTGCAATCATCCTGTTCGTGGGCTACTGGTCCGCAAGCATCTGGTGGGGATTCTAGAAGACTCGAAGACCCCGTGGCCAGCGGCGCAAAAACCTCTGCTCGGAAGAGGCAGATTCGGCCTCCTCCGAATAGCTTTTCCTTATTCTCCGCTCACTTATTCAGCTTCTTGCCGACTAGCTTCTCGACTGACTTGATCTTGCTGTCAAGAGCACCTTTCACCCCTCTTCTGTCATCGATCTTTATGCTGGTGATGCAGCGGGTGGACATTTCCATCACGCGAACATGGCACGCTCTTATGGCCCCCATTACCTCATCGAAGTCCCCCTCGAGCACAGTCCCCATAGGGTTGATCCTGTAGGGGACCCCCGAGGCCTCCACTATCTTGAGGCATTCCGCGACGTACTGGCTCACGCTCTCTCCCTTGCCCAAAGGCACCACACTGAACTCTGCAAGCATCTCCTCACCCTCTGTACGTATTTGTCCATCAGGCATACTGACCCGTTTCCAGTGGAAACGCGGCTTTCTTTCGACCCTGATTTCGTCGTACGAGAACATATTTATACGATGACTTGCTAAATGAATGTTCCGAAGAGGGTTGTCCCCCCAGTAGAGGGACAGGGGTTGCGTATTTGTGAAGTCCAGGGCGAATTCAGTGAACATACTAACTAAGCTGAAGAAGTCCGAGGGGGAATCGATCGGCACCACGCTCACGGTCGAGCATCTCACTAAGGCGATCAAGAACAGCATCGACAAGCAGGGCATGCCCGAGGAGGAGGCCAGGGCGATGGCTCAGCACGTGATGAACTTCTTCGGGTACAGCGAGCGGATCATCGACAACGTGCTCGAGCCCGAGGACAGGGACGCCTTCTACATGTTGGAGGATGCGGGCATCCTCATGACGGAGAGGGAGGAGACCACGCTCTACGATGGCAGGGAGTGGCGTATTCACTACTGGATGTTCAGGAAGGAGCGAATACACGAGCTCATAACAGGCAAGAAGATCGGGGAGCTGGTCAACGGTGTCGACCAGAACGTCTACGACGAGATCCCGGACGATATCTGGTCGAGAGAGTAACCGAATCAAACCCTTTCGCTAATCTACACTTTCACTACACCCAGCGAAAGCGATTAAGACTTCCCCGCTGCTGACTCCGGTCAGATGACGTCAGAGTGTTTCCCCTACCAGCCGAGGCTAGGACAGGGGCAGCTGATAGGGGCCATTCGCTCGGCGTGCAACGATCGGGCGCACCTCGTCGTGGAGAGCGGGACGGGCACGGGGAAGACCGTCTGCGCGCTTACCTCCGCGGTCGAATTCTGCAAGGAGCGCGGGAAGAAGCTGCTCTACTTGACCCGCACGAATTCCCAGCAGAGACAAGTCATGCTCGAGCTGAGGGAGATCTCAGAGCTGACCAGAGTTTTCGGCGTCGCCCTCCAGGGTCGAAGGAACATGTGTCCCCTGGCCAAGAACGATTCCGAACTCTCCCAGGGCAACCCGGAGGAGCTCTCGAAAGCATGCTCCGAGCGCAAGGCCCGCGTTATCAAGGGGGACGAGGAGGCGTGCAAGTACTACGCCTCGACGGTGTCCGAGGACCTTCAGCCCGTGATGAAATTCGCCCGCGAGGAGCTGCCGACTGCGGAAGAGTTCTGCGCATACTGCGCGGACAGGAGCCTCTGCCCCTACGAAATATCGAAGATGCATATTCCCGCGGCTGAGGTCGTCACCGCGCCGTACATATTCTTCTTCGACGGCTTCATCAGACACGCGCTCATGGACTGGATGGCCTGCTCTCTTCAGGACGTCGTGCTGGTGGTCGACGAAGCGCACAACCTGCCCTCCTACGCTCGCGAACTCGAGTCCGCCATGCTCAGCGAGATCGGCCTCCGAATGGCCGAGAAGGAGGTTGGCGAGTTCGGGGACCCGGAGGTCGCAGAAGGCATCAGCCTCAGGGATTTCGTTATGATGACCGAAGAGGTGCTGGACAAAGCGGTCGAGGAGTACCTCATAGACGAGGATGGCATCATTCCGCAGTCCCACCTCGAGGAGGAGCTGATGTTCCGGACCCACCTCACGAGCCGGAGTCTTGGGGGGCTGATATCGCAGGTGGCCAACTTCGGAGAGATGGTTCGTGACAATAGGAAGCTGGCAGGAAGGCTCCCGAGGTCCTATGTGCACGGGATTGCCGGATTCCTGACGTTCTGGCAGTCCCTGGAGGAATCGGAGTATGTCAAGCTGATCACGAAGTACGACTCCACGAAAGCGTTCGAAGCGTTCTGTCTGGATGCCTCCATCGCGTGCCGCCCCATCGCGGAGTGCCACGCGAGCGTGCACATGTCCGGGACGCTCAGGCCACTGCAGGAGTACAGGGACTCGATCGGCCTGCCCAAGGACTCGAGGCTGTGCGATGTGCCATCGCCGTTCCCTGAGGAGAACAGACTGGTTCTCTACGTGGACGATGTGACCACGAAGTATGAGGACATGGAACGCGACGACAAGATGGTCGACAGGCTCGGAGAACGCATCTCCGAGATAGTGTCGCAGATCCCTCGGAGCACGATCGTATTCTACCCGAGCTACGCGATTCTCGAGAGGCTGGCCGCAAAGACCAGACTAGCATGGGGCGGCAGGAGCGTGTACTTCGAGAAACGTAATCTGAACCAGGGTGATTTCATGAAGATCATCAACGACTACAAGCTCTCTCCTGGTAAGGCTCTGCTCCACGCGATCGCTGGCGGACGGGTCAGCGAGGGAATCGACTTCCCAGGCGCGGAGATGGAGCTGGCCATCATAGCAGGCATCCCGTACCCCAAGCCTACCGCCAAGCAACGCGCTCTGCAGCACTTCTGCGAGATCAAGTACGGGCAGGGTTGGGACATGGCCGTGAAGGCTCCGACTCAGAGGAAGGTGCAGCAGGCGATTGGGAGGTTGATAAGAAGCGAGACAGACATGGGAGTGGCAGTCATTCTCGACAAGCGGGCAGTTCACTTCCTCGATACCGTCAAGGCCAGGCGGACGGACGACCCCGCGAGAGAGATCTCCGAGTTCTTCGAACGGCCAGCGGCGACCGCTAGACCGCGCGAGGTCACTCAAGACGCCTGCAGGCTGCGCCCGTGAGTTCCAGCGTGCGCTCAGATTATTACACCCTTCCACGATATGCCCTGCCATGACCCCGCTCGAGGCTGCGCTGGCAGGGGTGCTCTTGATGATCCCTGCGCTGGTTCCTAATTCCGCTGCGGTCCTTTTCGGGGGCGGGCGGCCCATGGATTTCGGCAGGTCCTGGAGAGGGAAGAGGATCCTCGGCGACGGAAAGACCTGGCGCGGATTCTTCGGAGGAGCTCTCTCAGGAACAGTCCTCGGGCTCCTGCTCACTGGCATCTCGATGGTGCTGGAAACGGAGGATTCCTGGGGTTACGGGGAATTCCAGGTGGCTGCGTGTGCGGTCCTAAGCCTGTCGTTCGGGGCGATGCTCGGGGACTCCGCTGGATCTTTCGTGAAGAGGAGGCTGCAGATCGGCAGAGGCGAGAAGGCCCCCTTGCTCGATCAGTACAACTTCGTTGCGGGCGCAATCCTGCTGGTCCTTGCGTTCCAGCCCAACTGGTTCATCGATCACTACATCGACGGGAACGGAATCTACGGCCTGATACTGTTCCTGATCGTGGTGCCACTGCTTCACAGGGGCGTGAATGTCATAGGTTATAAGATGGGCAAGAAAGATGTTCCATGGTGAGGGGAAGGGCATGCTGAAGCAGATGCTGATGGATCTGAAGGTCGTCCAGACTGGCGAGTTCATCCTTGCGTCCGGTAAGAAGAGCAACTACTTCGTGAACATCAAGCGCGCGAGCACGGACCCGAGAGTGTTGCGAGAGATCGGCCGTGAGATGGCAAAACATGTTGGGGACGAGCAGAAGATAGCAGGGATGGCGCTTGGCGCGGTCCCATTGGCGGTCGCGGTCGCGCTCGAAACCAACAAACCGTTCGTCATGGTCAGGAAGGAGCCCAAGGACCACGGAACGAAGGAGCTGATCGAAGGGGAGGTCGCTCCGGGCGAGAGGTTCGTGATAGTCGAAGATGTGGCCACCACTGGTGGGTCCACACTGAGAGTTGTGAACGCGCTCCGAGGGAAGGGCGCTCAAGTATCGAAAGCGATTGTTGTGGTCGACAGAGAGGAAGGAGCCACTAATGCCCTGAAGGAGCATGGCATCGAACTCATCTCGATATTCAAGGCGAAGGACCTCGTATGAGCTGCGGGAAAGTGGATCCTAAGTGCCCGAATTGCAGGCTCTCGAAGAACAGGACAAAGGTCGTCCCCGGAACCGGCCCTTGCGACGCCAAGATCGTTTTCATAGGCGAAGCTCCAGGAAAGGATGAGGATCTGAAGGGTCAACCTTTCGTAGGCAGGGCTGGAAAAATCCTCGACGACGCTCTCGAATCCGCGGGCGTTAGCCGGAATCGGGTGAGGATCACGAACCTCGTCAAGTGCAGGCCACCGAAGAACAGACGTCCGCGCAAAGACGAGACCATAACCTGCACGTCTCTGTACTTGGACCGCGAGCTCCAAGAGATTGCCCCGGAGGTCGTGTGCGCGCTCGGTCAGACCGTTGCGAAGCACTTCGTTGGAACAAGGGAAAGCATGTCCAAGATGGTGGGCAAGGAATCGCAGATCATCATCGCGGGTAGACCGACGAAGTTCATCATAGCATATCATCCGGCAGCCTGCCTGTATCAGAGGAAGAACCTGAGCGGGTTCAGAGCCTCCATCAGGACTGCACTCGTTGCAGCAGACATGGCTTGAGATGTGCAGGTCACGAATGAAATATTATGTACCCAGCCAGCGCTAATACCCAGCGAATGCGATCCCCCCGGATGCTCTTGGCCTGTCTGATCATTCTACTCTTGATCTCCACAATGATAGGGTCATCTGGCAGATCATCAGGAGTTGACGCTAGCTGGACGATAATGGTCTACATGGCAAACGACTCTACGAGTCCCCTGCCATCACAGGACAACATCAACGCGATGGAGGCGGCTCAGCGCGCCTCCGGAACCAGAATCTTGGTCATGTTGGACGAACCTGGCGATGGCAACTCTCGCTTACTAGATATCCAGCACGACACGAACCTTGATCAGTCCCAAATCATCTCTGACACGGTCGATGACAATGGCGAAGTAATTGGCTCAAGCGGAGAGGTCAACACCGGCAACTCCACAACGCTTGCCAACTTCGTCAAATTCAGCACTTCTCATTGGCCCGCGGACAGATATGTCCTCATACTCTGGGGTCATGGGGCCGGATGGGACGGTCTCTGCCTCGATGGAATCGACATACTGACACTCATCGAGCTCAAAGAAGGACTCGTGGATGCGCGCTCGACACTAGGGCGATCACTGGACATGATAGCGGTGGATGCTTGTGTCGAAGCGACCATCGAGACTCTGTATCAGATGCGGAGTTGCGCTGATTACTTTGTGGCTGCCCAGACCAACATACCGTACCAGGGTTTGCCTTACTACCAGATACTCACGGCTCTCGAGCAAGATCCCGGTCAGAACCTGGCCACTTTCGGTGGGGCTATCGTCGAAGAATACATAGCGTGGTCGGCAGTCAACTCACAAAACTCAGCGACCCTCGCGGTCTTCGACCTCACCAAGGTAACAGCCGTTACGAACGCCCTTGTGGGGCTGTCCGAGCAAGGTCTGAGATATGATAGCATATTCCACTCCAGCATCCATACTGCCATGGCAGATTCGGAGTACTACGATGCGGAGTGGACCTTTGACCTCGGCGACTTCCTCGTACAATTGAGCGCTTCAGACGTCCCACTTGAGATGAAAACCCTGGCCGCTGATGCGTTCCTGGCGTACTCGAAGATGGTCACACGCTTCGACAAGTTCGATCATCCCGACCCGTTTGACGGAATCAGGGTGACGAACGCTTCCGGGGCGATTATCTACGCGCCGAGTACTTCGCCATTCGACGTGAGGTATCTAGACCTCGATCTCGCAGCGACGAACTGGGACGAGTTCGCGAAATCAGCGAGGTTGGTCGCGCAGACCAACGACAGCGAGCCGGGGCCTGTCATCAACTACAGTGATACTGATAGTGACGGGCGTATGGACCAAGTCACGCTTGTCTGGTCAGATGCATATCCAACTGTCTCAGTCTGGGTTTTCAGGTATTCTCCGCACGGAATGACGCATGTCAGAACCTACGAGTCTGATACTAGCTCGGTCACGGTATCCGGAATAGCCGGGGAGCTCGTGGTATCTGCCAGCGCCACCGTGAACGGATCAGCTGTCTCGTACAGTGTGCTAAGCATCACGCTGCACGGCACCTCGACAATCGAAGTGCAATTGCTCATGGACGGGACAGCTGTGTCCGAGGGATACGATGTTAGAGTTGTCTCGACGAATCTGGCCGACTACGCCGAAGTATCCAATGGCAAGTTCTATGCGCGATTAACCGTCCCGACGCAGGCGGCGGTTGGACAGCTCGTGCAAATAGAGGTGCTCAACGACGATGGCCAGACAGTATCGACCACACACGTCTTCGTCCCGGACACATACACGACCCTGGAGATCGCGATATTCCCTGAAGATACACGACCGCAGGCCGACTTCAACGTGCTGCTTCTGTTCTCCATCCTGCCAGGACTATTCGTTCTCGCGTTCTCCATCATGCTGTATGTGGATTTCAAGAAGAAACAACGGACCGCCTAGAAGCGCTTCTTGAAGAGATACTTCAGGTTTCCAATGCCATCTCGCCAGCTGCTCAGCTTCACCTCGCCGATCCTGACGCGATACGTTATTGGCACTTCTGCGGCCCGCTTCTTCCTGAACGCCTCAACCTTGATTTCCTCCGAGAACGCCATGCCGTCGCTCTCGACCTCCAGGTCCTTGAGCATCGCCTTGCGGAAAACCCACATCCCACTCTGAGAATCCTTCAGCTTCACCCGGAACAGAACCCGCGTCGTGATCGAGAGCACCCTATTGCCCAACCTATGCTTCGCGCTCATCGCTCCCTTCTGCATGCGCGCGAACCTGTTGGTCGTGATGAAGTCAAGCTGCTTCCTCTCCAGCGTTTCCAGGAGCTCCGGAATATCCTCCGCAGGGTAGGTCATGTCCGCGTCAAGCGTGACGACGAATTCGCCCGAGGCTTTTTCAAAACCAGTTTTGTATGCCCTGCCGTACCCACGCCTAGGCTCGTCTACTACGATCGCGCCCTTCTCG
>MGWC01000020.1 GCA_001800815.1 Euryarchaeota archaeon RBG_19FT_COMBO_56_21 | reverse complement strand
GCCAGGTGCGTACGGGTTTCTGATACACACTACCGACGGATGTGTGGTCTACACTGGTGACCTGAGGCTCCACGGGCCAAGAGGCGACATGACTGAGGAGTTCGTTGAGAAAGCCTCTCGCGAGAAACCAATAGCGATGGTGTGCGAGGGGACCCGAGTGTCAGATAGTGACCCCCGTCAGAACCTGTCCGAGGAGGGCGTCGGTGACCGTGCCAAGAAGCTGGTTTCCGGCTCCGGGGGCGTGGCGATAGTCTCATTCTACCCGAAGGACGTCGACAGGATGCGAACATTCAGGGATGTAGCAAAGGCCACCAACAGGAAGTTCGTCGTCTCCGCTAAGGTGGCAAATCTGCTGCGGTCGCTCAAGGAAGATCCGCGGATCAACGTTCCGGACCCTCTCAATGACCCCAACATGCTGGTCTATGTGAGGAAGATGGCCTCACCGGAGAGGGTCAGGTACGAATACGAATACGTGAAGATGCTGGGGCACTCTGACCACGTTGTGGATTCGGCATACGTCAAGAAGCACCAACGCGAGCTAATCTATCACACCGACTTCGCCCAGTTGACGGAGCTGATAGACATAGAGCCCACAAAGGGCAGCTTGTTCATCCGGTCGAAGAGCGAGCCGTTCGAAGAGGACGACGCCCAGGAAGAGGTCCTTCAGAACTGGATCAGCTGGTTCGGGCTCGACTTCCAGCAGGCGCACGCATCGGGGCACGCCAGCATGGACGAGATCTTCCAGATAGTCAGACAGGTTTCCCCGAAGACGCTGATACCAGTCCACACGGAGCACCCGGATATGTTCAGTGCGTGCGGGAAGAAGCTGGTATGTCCCGAGCCGCGGAAGCCGATCAAGGTGCTATGAGCACCTTAGCTATGTTGTAGCGCCTAATCGCTTAAGAACTTCGAGCTTTGTCTCACCTCCCAACTTACAGGAGTTCCGTTCACACCATGTACGCGGTGGTCAAGTGTTGTAGGGAGCCGGGCGCGCGCATTGAAGAAGTGAAGAAGCCCAGTGTGGGCGACGGTGAAGTGCTCGTCAAGCCCCTTAGGACCTCGATATGCGGCACGGACGTTCATATCTGGGACTGGAACCACTGGGCTCAGAAGCGGGTGAAGCGTCTTCCCATCATTTTCGGGCATGAGCTCTGCGGCGAGGTGGTCGCGGTCGGAAAGGGGGTCAAGAAAGTCGACGTAGGGGACCTGGTCTCCGCCGAGACCCACATCGTTGACGGCACATGTTATCAGTGCAAGACCGGCAGGATGCACATCTGCAGGGACATGAGAATCCTTGGAGTGGACACGGACGGCGTCTTCGCAGAACTTGTCAAGATTCCACAGCGGAACGCAATGAGGCTTCCGTCGTACATCAAGCCGGACCTGGGCTCGCTCCTCGAGCCTTTGGGCAACGCGACCTTCACGGTCCTCCCGACGGACGATATTGACGACATCAAGGGCAGTAATGTCGTAGTGGCAGGAGCCGGCCCTATTGGCCTCATGGCCATAGCCCTCCTGAAGCAGCTAGGCGCGAAGAAGGTCATCGTCAGCGAGCTTGGTTCGGAGAAGGTCAGGTCTGCGCTGGCGAAGAAGATGGGAGCCGACCTTGTGCTCGACGCGGGCATGGGGAACGGAGCGCTTGTCAAGGCGGTCCGAGAGGCAACTGACGGGAACGGAGCGGACGTCTGCCTGGAGATGTCAGGAGCAGCGCCCGCACTCAGGCAAGTGTTTGACATGCTCACACCTGGCGGAAGGGTGTCGATTCTGGGCCTGTACAACGATCCCGTGACCATCGACGTCAACAACGCTATCACATTCAAATCCGCCACCGTATACGGGGTCACGGGTCGGAGGATGTTCGAGACTTGGGACCAGATGTACGCACTCCTCAAGAAGCCCTCATTCAGGTCGAAGATATCATCTATAGTCACGCACACGTTACCCATCAGGGACATCGAGGAGGGAATGCACCTGATCCGCAGCAAGGCTGCGGCTAAGGTTTCATTGAAGCCCGAGTGGTGACGACATGGCCACAAGAGACCCGGTCGGTTTTCTGCGTTCGGAGTACACTCAGCTTGTCAACAACGAGTTGGACTGGAAGCTGAGGGAGCTCGAGGGACCGAGCACGCCGAGATGCGTTGTCGACGGCAAACGCGTGCTCATGCTCTGTTCCAACAACTACCTCAGCATGAGCAACCACCCGAAGGTCAAGCAGGCGGCCATCGACGCTATCAAGACGCACGGGGCGGGTTCGGGCTCGGTCCGTCCGATCGCTGGCAACATGGACATTCACATGGACCTTGAGAGACGCCTCGCGAGGTTCAAGGAGGCTGAGGCGTCGTTAGTGTATCAGACCGGCTTCGCGGTGAATGCTGGCCTGATTCCGCAGCTGGCAGACGCTGGGGACATCATAATCAGCGACGAGCTCAACCACGGTAGCATCATCGATGGTGTGCGGCTCTCGAAAGCTGACCGCGCAGTGTACAAGCATTGCGACCCGGCGGACCTGAAGCAGGTCTTCGCGAAGGCAGAGGAACACTCGCCCGCCTACCGAAGGATGCTCGTCATCACCGATGGCGTGTTCAGCATGGACGGTGATGTGGCTCCATTGAAGGACATTGCGGAGCTGGCACATGCGCAAGGTGCGATGGTGTACGTTGACGATGCCCACGGAGAGGGCGTCCTCGGCGCTGGCGGAAGAGGCATAGTTCACCACTTCGGATTGAAAAGGGACAGGGTGCAGGTCGAGATGGGCACTTTCTCAAAGGCTTTCGGAGTGGTCGGAGGACATGTCTCGGGCAGTCGGGACCTCGTGAACTTCGCTTACAACAAGTCGAGGACCTGGCTATTGAGCGGATCTCATCCGCCTGCAGTCGCGGCGGCCTGTGCAGCTGCCATAGACGTTCTCGAGACGGAGCCTCAGCATGTCCAGAATCTATGGGAGAACACGGACACCTTCAGGAAGGGAATACGCGCTCTCGGCTTCGACACCGGGAGGAGCGAGACTCCGATCATCCCTGTCATGATGGGCGAAAGCAGCGCAGCCAAGAGATTCAGCTCGAGGCTCTTCGAGCTAGGCGTGTTCGCGCTGCCGATCGTCTTTCCAATGGTTGCGAAGGACAAGGCCAGGATTAGGACCATCATGAATGCCGCCCTGTCGAGAAGCGACCTCGACGAAGCCCTGAGCGCTTTTGAGAAGATAGGAAAAGAGCTGCAGCTGGTCTAGGACTCTTCCTCAGAGCCTCTACCTTCTGCGCGCTCTGTCACCGCGATCTTGAACTCCTCGCAGGGCACGACGACCTCGAAGACGACCGTGTCCACGATGCCCTTCTCCTTGATTGACTGAGCCGGTGGCAGCAGGTGATGCTTCTCGAAGAACTTGACGAGTTGTTCCCTCCCCGCGTCATCCACTGCCTTCCTGATGACGGCGGGTTTCTTCCAGAACTGTTGTCCGAGCGTAGCGACTGTTCTTCTGCCTTCGATATGGAGGACTACGAGGTCTTGCTTTTTGGAGAAGTATTTGTCCCGCTCGTTCTGAGCAATCTCGATCCCACGCGACCTGTTGGGCCCTTGCCAGATCGTCGCATCGAAGAATTCGCCAGCGGCCGACGTCGGTGCGCTTCCAGCAGCTCTAGGAGGATAAGTGAGTACATGGCATGCCGGACAGAACATCTGCTCGGTCTCTTTCCTGCATCTGTTGCATACTCGCATCTGGCCGATTCTCCTGCCAATGATAAGCCCTACTTGCTCTTCAAGGTTTCTCGCGGGCTCCCGATGCGTGTGCTCATGCTTCGCACGAGGCACCGCGAATTTCTAAATAGCGGGTCGCCGCATGGAGTGTCGATGACTGAGGCGAACACAGGACAGGGGGAACCCGTGAGTGGTCTGGTAAGTCAGCCAGACTCTGCTACTCCAACACAACGTTTCGCCATCAAACCCGACCTGCTTTGGAAGATTCTAGCAGTGCTCGGCGTGGTCTTCTTGGTGTACATCCTCATCTACTTGGGAACATGGCTCGCGATGCTCAACTGAGGCATCTGACATTCGGCGCGCATTATGAGGCGCATTGCTTATCAATGGTCGTGGTGATTCCGCACCGGCTCAAGGAGTGCAGACTATGGCGAAGATACTGATATGTTACTACTCTCGCTCAGGGAACACTAAGAAAATGGCCTACCTGATCCAGAAGGGCGTGATGGAAGAGGACGTCGAAGTCGACACCAAGGATGTGAAGGAAGTTCGGGCTGACGACCTCAAGGACTACGATGGGATCATCATCGGCTCACCGACTTACTACGGTGGACCTGCAGCTCAAGTGAAAGACCTCGTGGACAAGAGCGTCAAGTACCACGGGAAGCTCCAGGACAAGGTCGGCGGGGCGTTCTCCTCGAGCTCGAACATCGGCGGTGGGAACGAGACCACTGTCATGGCCATCCTGCAGAGCCTCCTTATCCACGGCATGGTCGTGTGTGGCGACTCGTCAGGCGACCACTATGGGCCGGTCTCCGTAGAGAAGCCTGACGCGCGCGCTGAGAGGAACTGCATCCGCTATGGTAAGAGGGTGGCGAAGCTCACCAAGCAGCTCCACGGGTAGGCTCGACTCTCAACGGTATGTTGGAGCCGCCCATGGGTTGGAGAACGACAGGTCCCCGAACTCCTCCGCAGTCTTTCCGGTGGTCGCGTACCTGTATAGGGCCGCGACGAGGACAGATGTTGCCGCCGAGGCGATTAGCCCGAGTATCAGCCAGTACACGATTGCGACGACCACACCGACAACGATGGACCAGAACGTCATCATCCAGATGCCGGCGATGATGGGTATGAGTCCAAGCAGGCCGAACAGGAAGAAGATGATTCCCAGGCCAAGATTGCCGATTAGCGCCTCACCCCAGGCACCCTTGAGTATCGACACGCTCCTCTTGAGCGCGCCCCAAGGGCCGAGTTTCTCGAACACCAGGACAGGCACGACGAAATACGTCGCCACCGTGAAGGCCAATCCGAGTGCCCCGACTATGATCTTGCCGAGGAACCCGACGCGCTCCTGAATGGCACGGAGTATGAGACCGACAGTGGCCGCGAATAGTGACCAAACGATTATCTGCTTCAGGCTGCCAGTAGCCGCCTTGATGCCATCGGAGAAAGTCGGATTTCCGCCATTCATCCTGATGGTAGCAGCTCCGATCACACATGCGTTGAAGAATGTCGTCACGAAGAACGAGACGAAGTAGAACACGCCGAAGAACACATAGAATACGATGGAGTTCGCATCGTCGGTGATGCCCTCGAGCCCGTAGAATGCGAACATGCCACCGAAGAAGCTCCCGAGGATCAGAAGCGTGATTATTCCGGAGAGCAGCGGAAACAGAAGAATCTCCTTGTCTTTCCTGATTATTCTCAAGCTCATTTTCGCGAGTTGCCATCCACGCGATATCCTGCCCATCTCATTTCCTCCTTTGTCAACCCGTAATGCTCGCTGTTGATATTGATTCACAATCTCGAGAGGTCGTCCTCATCCTCTTTCTTCTTCTTGGGCGGCTTCGGCTCCTCCCGCTCGCGGCGTCTAGGACGGACCTCTTCCTCTTCAGTATCCTCTGGTTCCTCTTCGCGCTCTTCCTCGCGTGGGCGCTTTTTCTCGTGGGTCTCCTCGACCGCCTTCAGCGGGCTGTTGCACCTCGGGCATCTGTCTGATCCCCGGATACATTCCCTGCACAGGATCGCCTTGCACTTCTGGCAGCGTGTCACAGCGACGCCGCCGTGGAACAGGCATCTTCTGCCAACGAGGTCGGATTGGACCTCCTCCTTGGGTTCCTGTTCCTTCTCGCGCCTGGGCTTCTCCTTCTCACGTCTGTCCGGACGCTCCCTGAAGGCCTCGACCTCTTTGCTGTATCTCCTTGGCCTCGGCTCCTCATCCACTTCTTCAGGTTCTTCTTCCCTCTGCCTCCTCTGAGGAGGAGATTCTCTGCGTCGTTCCTCGGGCCGTTCACGAACGCGCTCGCGTTCTGGTTCTTGCCTGCCTCTCCTAGACCCGCGCTCCTCGAAGGGTCCGTACTGCCCATACGCTTGGCTGACGATGGATCTTACTGCCACTGCTTGGCTTTCGAACCCAGCTCCCTGGAATGTCTGAAGGATCGTGACAAGCTGTCTCGCCCAATAGGGTCCGATGCCGAGGTTCCTGATGAGCCCGAGCACATCTTTCTGGTCATTCGGCAGCTCGAGGCCCTGCCTCAGCAGCGCCTCCGTCTGGGGGTCGGTCGTCTTAGTTCCGAACTGATGCTCTTCGACTGACTGGATGTAGCTCAGTATCTTCTTCGCGCTGGAGATCCTCAGGTCGGGGAAGTTGATGGTGATGTCGCACAGCCTCAGTCCGTGTTCTGCCAGGTCGCGCTTCTCCATTGTATTGACGAGGACCTCTCTGGAGACGCGTTCGTACCTGTCGAAGTCCTCCTTGGTCATACCTGTGAGGCTGATCGGTTCCTTCCCGTTGAGGAACTCCATCACATCCCCAAGGAACACATAGGGGATGCCGCAGACCTTGAAGGCCTCCTCCTTGCTGACGGGACGGCCATGAGTGTATTCGAACTCCAGCACCGCCCTAGAGTAGTCCTCGATTCTGTTCCTGCGGATCTCTACCTCTGCCTGCTTCCTGCCCTCGGTGGCGGCCTCGAAGTACGGGTCGATGCTCAGAGCGTGTTCGAAGCTCCTGAGAGCCTGTTCTGGCCTCCCGAGCCTCATGAGCACGAGGCCTTTGCTCTTCCAGGACTCCTTGTCGTTCGAGTCGAGGCCGATCGCGCGATCGTACGAACTCACAGCCTCTTCGAAGAGATCCTGCTTCTCCATGGCGTAGCCCTTGCTCATCCATATCTTCGGGCTGGAGCTATCTATGTCCAGGGCCTTGTCGAAGCACGAGTTGGCGTCTACGAATTTCCTCATCTCCATGTGAAGCAGGCCAAGCCTATACCACGCGCCTTGGTCTCCTGCATCCACCTCGAGTGCCTTCATGTACGACCTGACGCCCTCTTCCTTGTTGCCGGTCGCCTCGAATGCCTTCGCCCTGCTCTTCCACATGTCCTTATCGTTGGACCCGAGTCTGATGGCCTCTTCGAAGGCGCTGAGGGCTTCTGAGGTCCTGTTCAGTTTCAGGAGGGCCATGCCCATGTACTTCAGGATGGCCACGTCCTTCGGGGCTTGCCTCCTCGCTTCGTTGAACGAGCCGATGCTGTCCTCGAAACGTCCGAGGCTAGCCAGCGCGCGCCCCTCGTTCATGTGGAACTCGGCGACATTGGGGAGTATCTTGATGGCACGCTTGAAATCGGCAAGGGATTCGTCGAGTCGCCTTAGCTCCAGATACGCCCTGCCCCTATTGTTCAGGACGAAGGGCTGGTTGGAGTCAAGCTTGATCGCGTGATCGAAGGCCTCTGCGGCCTGGGCGGGGTTGTTCCCACCGAGGAGCAGCAGCCCCTTTCTGTTCCACAAGAAGATGTCCTTCGGATCGAGCGCGAGGGCGCTCTCGTAGTTTTTCAGTGCCTCCGCGCCTTTGCCTAGCTTCTCGAGGGCGGCTGCGCGGTCCGCGAGCGCGCCTTTGTTCTTCGGGCTGAGCTTGAGAATTTGATCGGTGACCGTGATGACGCTCTCGCTGTCGTCCATCTGGATCAAGGCCATCTTCTTAAGCTCGAGCGTGTCGAGGTCGTCTCGGTTGTGTTCGAGGGCCTTGTTGAAGCAGACCAGGGCCTCGGTAGGCCTCTTGAGGAACAACGATGCGCTTCCCTTGTCGATGAGCGCCTCCCTGTCCTTCGGAGACAGCGCCAGGATCTCGTTGCATACTGCGATGATGTCCTCGTTCCTCTTGAGCGACCTCAGCAGTTCCTTCTTTGCGACGAGCACGGGCATGTTACGAGGAGCGATCCTGAGGGCCTCGTCATAGGCGCGGAGCGCTTCGTCCTGCTTGCCCATCTTGACGAGCAACGAGCCCTCCTTGATCCTGAACTCAGGCATGGATTGGTTCAGCCGGACGGCCTCGCGAACTGATGTGAGGGCGTCTGCATCCCTGTCGAGCCATTCCAATGCGACAGCGCGCTGAAACCACAGATCAGCGTCTCTCTGATCGAGCTTCAGAGCGCGTTCGAAGGCCATCAACCCTTCCTCGTATCGCTTCATTTCGACCAGTGCGCGTCCCAGTCTAGTCAGGGCGTCTTTGTCGTTCGGGTCGAGTTCGCTCGTCTTCGTGTATGCCAGCACGGCCTCCTCGTAGTCCTCAGCATGGAAGGCCGCCTTACCGCGCATGCCCCAGAGCGCTTTGTTTGATGGGGCGAGTTTGATCCCCTGAGCGGCGTACTCAATCGCCTCTTTCGGCTTTCCTACCCGAAGAAGCATTGAGGCTATGTTGTAGAATGTGTCCGGATTGGCGGGGTCGTTCTTGAGAGCCAGCCTATACGCGGAGAGCGCGTCATCGAATTTCTCCGCCCTGTCCAGGGCGACTGCCTTGTCGAAATAGGCTGCCTTGTTCTTCGGGTCCAGCGCGATGATCCTATCGCAAGTGTGGACAACGAGGTCGTCCTTCTGGAGCAGCTTGTAAGCCTCTTTCAGGCTCTCCAGCATGGGTAGCGGCTCCGGCGCGCTCTTGAGAGCTTTCTCGAATGTCTTGACGGCGTCCTGGGGCTTTCCGGACTTCATCTGGGCGACCCCTTTGTCGTGCATGGCCACAATGTCGTTGGGGTCGATGTCGAGGATCTTGGTGCATAGAGTGACCACATCGACATGCCGTTCGAGTTTGATGAGCGCGCCCTTCTTGAGGTTCATTGCTTCCTTGGATTTCGGGGCGATGCCCAGTACTGCATCGGAAAAGGTCACAGTCTCCTCGAACCGGTTGAGCGCGAACAGTGCCCTCGACTTGTCCATGAGCGATTCCAGATCCCTCGGATTCATCCTCAGGATCCTGTCTGCAATCAGGACGACCTGGTCGGGTCTGCCCGCCTTGACTAAGGTCTTCTTCTTGTTGACCATCACGTCAATGTCGTCAGGGTCGATTGCGAGAGCTCGTTCGAACGATTCGAGTGCGTCATCGTGCTGGCCCAGTTCCTCCTGAACAACTCCGAGCTCGTTCCAGATCACTTTGTTGCCTGGGGCGATATCCGCAGCCTTCGAGAAGTTGCGAAGGGCTTGCTCGTTTTTCCCCAGCTTGTGCTGTATCCTCCCGATGTTGTCCAGACAGTACGCGTCGTTCGGATCGATCTTGAGCGCGGAGTTGAGAGCACTTACCGCCTCTTCCGGCTTGCCCTGGTAGTTGAGGGCTGCAGCCTTCGCGATCCACAGGTCCTTGTATTTCGGGTTGATCTGGAGTCCAGCGTCGAATGTTTTCACAGCGTCGTCGTAGCGCTGCACCTTGGTGAGGGCGCTTCCCTTGCGCTTCACGAGTTCCACGTCGTTGGGCGTGTGCGCGAGTATCTTTTCCATTGTACTGATCGAATCAGGGTTGATCGTGAGAACGCGTCTATACGTGTCGAGCGCGGACGGGAGGTCACCGGTAGTCTCCTGCGCCTCGCCAAGTGCGATCAGGAGCACTTCCGACTGCGGAGAGGTCTGAACCGCGTTTCTGAGCGTCGCGAGTGCGTGACCCTGATTTCCAAGCTTGAGTGCGGCGCGGCCCTCGACCCCCATGGCGTCCGCATTCTTAGGGTCGAGCTGAAGGGAGACCTTCGCGGAGTCCTGCGCGTTCTCCCATCTGCCAAAATCGAGATATTTGGAGCCCAGGTCGCAGAACACTTTGGAGAAATCGAGTCTCATCTTGTTGATGAAAAGCATGTTCTCCTTGAGCATCGCGCTCGCCTTGTCCAGTTCGGCGAGCGCCTCAGCTCTGCTGCCGCTCTTTTCCAGAGAACTCGCCTTTGCCAGCTCTCTCTTGGTCTTCTCCAGCAGCTTCTTCTCCTTGTTGAACAGAGTGTCTAGAAGGCCCAAGGTAGGTCACCTGGACGATTGGCGACTTAATGTCCTTGACTTCATAAAAGGGTTTCCAGACAATCGGTCTGGCGTGCGTTGAGGAGGTCCGAAACGGTGGAAATCTCGTCGGACGATGAGGTGAACCGATCTGAGAGCAATGATTGCGTTCAATTCCAAATCCAGGTAAGAAATCTCGTAGAGATTTCTTCCGTTGACCCTAGATGAATAGTCTGACGAATCTGGCTTATTGAAAGCGTCATTCTGGGAATGTATAAATACTATCGAGCGATATACGCCGGAACAGCTGACAAATCGTCAGACAAAACCTTTGGATGGGATGCAATGAAGCACAGGGATGCGGCGCGGGCTGCGGTTCAGAATGCGCGGGCCATTCAGTGGGTAGAGACTCACACAGTCCAGGACCTCGAGGATCTCGTTCACGAGATGTCGAGCCTTGGAGAGGATGTCACGAACATTTCGCAGCTCCTGGATGATCTGATTGAGATCGATCGGAGCTTGCAGGCCGACACGCAGACGATTCCTGAGCCTGAGACGAGTGAGTACGCGGAAATCGCAGGATAGGTGTTTGAAATGGTACGACTGAGGAGAATGAAGAAAGCGGCGAAGGCAGAGAGAGAATTCGAAGACGACTTCGCGAGCTACGACCACACGCAGGTGGCGGTATTCCACCCGAGCAGCTTCTTGCCTCTGGCACTGGCCGAGGCGAGAAGATTCGATGAGGACTACGCAGTCGCGCACACACCTGTGCACGGAGATACTGAGGAAGACTAGGCCTATTGCAGAGATGCGAGAGGGCTGGACACAACTCAATGGAACGGAAGTGCAGGTGCCGGGATTTGAACCCGGGCCGTTGGCTTTCGTCCCTCTCCATTTTTTGTTTTTCCTTTTCGGAGTAGTTGGAAGGC
>MGWC01000019.1 GCA_001800815.1 Euryarchaeota archaeon RBG_19FT_COMBO_56_21 | reverse complement strand
GGGGATCCCTCTCCACGCTGCCTTGTACTCGATGATCTGGTGTAGCTTCCTTCTTGGCCATACGCTCAGCCGCCTGTTCAGATCCTTGTTCCTCTTGAACTTCATCCCCTTGAGGTTCTCGATGACGATGGCGGACTTCTTCCTCTCGGCGAACTCGAGGACCGAGTTGGCTACTTGGTGCAATCGGTAGTCTATCCGATGATGCTCCCTTCTCCCCTCCCTTCCGCAGAGAGAGCGAGCCATTCTGCTGTCATGCGCCTTCTTCTTCTGAAGCCTTCTGCGCCGGTCATGATGTCGCTGTTGGATGATTGCCACTTCTGGGAACCTCGCCCTTACAATCTTGGTTTCGTCTCTCCGGAGGCACACACCATCTAGACTGCCCTCGTTCGTGTCGAGAGAGATGACATATTCCGGAGCGTAAGGCTCGGGAGCTTCCTTCCTGAATGTGACTATGACCCGATCCGGAAGGATGGTAAGCGAGCCCAGGGAGAGAGTCGGGTCATCGAGGTACTTGCGATTATACTGGCTGACGACCAGCTTCAACTTCACATGGCAGCCGGCCCTGACAGGGAGGTCGACGATCCCGGAGTTCCGGTCTAGTCTGTACGCCTGGTTGTTTGCCCTCATCACCAGACGCCTGACGAATGGAACCCGTGGTTCGGCGCTGCTTCTGACTCGCCTTCGGTGAATCTTGAGGATGCTGGCAGCCACGTCGAGAGCCGACACCAGATGCTTAGCGTACATCCTAGGGTGGTCCTGACGGAAATCCTTGTACGCCGGCTTGTTGAGGGCATTTCGGGATGTCACCCTCGCCAGGAGGCCGGCACGGACCGCGTTATTGACCGCCAATCTGAAGTCTTCCATGAGGAACTTGGCCTCCGGAGGGAGGTCAGACTCGAGTCGAAAGACAACCCCTTTGATCAACATCGCTCTGGCAACGAGTCTGGAGGTAGTACATTCCACCGACTGCATGTAGTGTCTGGGAGGGCTGACAAATGCCTTTCCGGATCTTCACCACACGAATTGTTCCAGAACCGATGGCGACTGGCGACAAACGTTTAAGACCGAACTTCGCCTTATGCGAAAATCGTGCGGGGATGGCCCAGCCCGGTAAGGCGTTGGATTGCTATCCCGGTCCGAGGCGGATCGAGGCAGATATCCAATGCTCGAAAGAGCTCGGGGGTTCAAATCCCCCTCCTCGCGCTCTTCTGGAAGCCCTCGCAAATCATTATGCCATATAATGTTGCTAGCCCTCGCTGCAGGTGGGAATCGCGTCCGAGGAGATCAAGGAGGATAAGGTACTCGCGCAGGACCAGTCAACCGCGGTAGAAGTCACACCCGCGCTTCCTAAGCCGCCCGAGGAACCCCGACCAAAGGCCTTCAAGATTGAGCGCAAGCGCGAGAGAAAGAAGCTCGTTCTCTTCAGGCGTTTCGCGGGGAGATGGCCCGACGCGATGCGGATTGATGCGCTCTGTCTGCTAGCTGCGATTCTAGGACTCATCAGTCTCGGCTTGCCTTGGGTACACGATCCATCCAATTACTACTATGAAGAGTACGCGACGCTCTGGCATTACGTTGCAGACGAGCCCAGTATCGACGCCCTCGTTTTCGGTCTCGCCGCGACGGGCATGCTTCTCGGCTCGGTGTTGGCTTTCTTCACCCGAGTCGGAAGCATCGTTCAGCTTGCGGGCCTGGTGTCCTTCGCAACGATTTCAATGCCCTCGCAGAGCGGCTACGCTATCGGATTGTACCTCGGCATAGCCGCATGCGTCTTTGGGATCGCTTCGATGGTAATCAGGAGGACGGTCCCGATTCCGGACAGGTTCGTCACGGTCCGCAGGACATCCGATAGCGGGACATTCTCCCTGAACATCCTGTCAATCATAGGAGGCGCCCTCGGGGTGCTCAGCATGGCCCTTGTGTGGTTCCGGTTCGAGTGGCTTACGGCTTACTCCGGGGTTGCCTACGCGTACGACTTCTCCATGTTCGAGTTCGTCGGCCTCTACTACTCTGATCAGCTGCTGATGTTGGCTGTGGTCCTCTTTCTAGCGGGTTCCTTGGTCTCAATCCTTACCCCTCTGGGTTTCCTCGGCCAGCTTTTCGGAGCAGGTGCATTCCTCTACGCGATGCGTGAGGAAGCAGCACATGTGCAATTCTATTTTCCGTATTATACCGACACAGCCTCGTCATACTATGGGATCGGTCTGTACCTTGGATTGGCGTGCATTCTGATCGTATTCGGATCGATGCTCGTCCGCTGGAGGCTCAGGTTATCGGAGAGGCGAGCGGCGTTCTTCCTCTCATGGCCATCGGCTCGTTCGCCGAGGGCACCTTCTGCGGGGTTTGAGAGCCCGGGGCCCGTACGATGGACAGGGCTCGCTACGGCTCTGGTACAATCCATCCGTCCGATGTTCATTGCGATTATCCTTCTGACCGTGGCGGTCGGAGCTGCTGGACTGGCGTACGCCCTCCCATGGTCAGACGTAGAGGTGTCCATTTCGAACGAAGACATGGACTCAAGGCTCCATGCAGCCATCTACATAGACGGCGAGGGTAAGGTCGTTGAGTACATCTCGGAGCGCACTTACTACGCGAAATCTTTCAGTGTCCGCGCGGGCATCCACAGGATCGGAATCGACTACGGGTTCCCAGACGACTCCCAGAATACGGACGTCGACGGTATCATGGACTGGGCGACATCGATCAGAGTCAATCCACTGAGGACTTCGGTTCTGAGCGTCGGTTTCGGATTCGATTATCTTGAGAGGCCTGTCCTCGCAATGAACGCTGCTGTGCATGACAACGGTTGGAAGATCTCGGTGACCTCAATCAACGATGACATTCCAGCCGCTTGGGCCATCTCATGGTACGACCTTCGCGTGATGCTTAATGACGCGAATGGGACCGCCAGCTGGTCCCCGGAATCCAGCCAGCTCAACAACGGGACATACTCTGAGCAGGTATTCTCTCTCCAGCTCCTGGGCGATATCACCGTGATGTGCACGATCGTGGATCTTGCAGGGAACGGGTATGCCAACGTCGGCGATTTCCTCATCATCACGTCGGGCACGGACCATCTGTTCAGCAGCTCAGTGACGTATACACTCTATGTGTTGTACGAGCCGAGCGGCAGCCTCGCATCGGAAGTCGCGTTGCAGGGCAGGTACTGACCAGACCTCGAGTCTCTGCCGGCGGGAAGAACTCCGTCCGCTCCGACAACGGCTGTCGCGTGTCGGGTGCGGATTTAGCAAGTTAGCTACTCTTATATAGCACAATGATGTTCGCGCCTTCTATGCGTCTGGATGATATCCAGACGTGGGCATAACCAGTCAAGTGGCGCGGCCATGAGGGGGAGCATTACTTGATGCACCGAGGGTTGGACTCCCGGGGACGAGGCATTCTTCCGAGGCTGACGAGAGGAATCCTTGCTAGCGTTGAAAGGCGTGAGACTGCCGTGTTCGTATTCGTGATGATGGTCACAGCTTCTCTGATGGCGCCTGTCGCCCTCGGAATCTTTGGCGGAGATGAGGCGGACACGGAACTAGTCATGGAGGTCTCGGCGACGGGCACTCCACCGACGTTCGAAGGGACATCGCCGCCGGCGACGATCACAGTATCTCCCGGAATATCGAAGATCATATTCGTGCGCGTCAAGGATGTCGACGGTGACAATGTCAACGTCACATGGAACTTCGGTGACGGTACCCCAACAGTCGTCAACATGACCGCTCCGGCCACTCTGCAACAGACAGTATACATCGAGCATACTTGGAATCCGGAGATCGAGCAGGGAGTGGGCGGCGGCTACATCGAATATACTCTGAACATCACAATCGACGACGGGAACGGCAACTATGCATACAGGACATCCACGGTGCAATGCTATCTCCCTGAGAATTACGGTCCCCAGTCAGACATAATTGCACCAGCTAAGGTCGACCCGAACGATCTTGTGCTCATCACTGCGATGGCGAACGATACCGAGGGCGAGCCCCTGACCTGGACTTTCGTCTTCAATAATAGCGGCTCGACCTTCCTCACGCTCGTGTACAACACACCTGCAACTGAGCCCGCGACCTGGCAGTGGCGCAACATCACATACACTTTCGGGGTTGAGGGTAACTTCGAGGTGACACTGTACGTCAGCGATGCCCTGGGCGCGAATCAGACCGGCCTCCACAACACCTCGGACTCGGCCGCTATCGAGTCCTATGAGAACAAGGTCCCATACCTCACAAATATCACGGTCACGCCGCTGACCCCGATCATCAACGAGACTGGATACATCAATGTGACGTATTCGATCGAGATCCTCGACGTTGAAGGAGAGATCATGAATGTGACCTGGGACGTGGGAGACGGCAGCCCGCTGAGATACAATGAATCAGGTGCCCAGAAGATCGTTTATATTATTCAGCAGTGGGTCAACTACACGGTAACTGGTGAGTTCAATGTGTCTGTAGTTGTGACGGACGGTAGACCTGGTCACGAAGTCTACAAGTGGACCATGATCTTCGTCAACTCGACGAACCTGCCCCCGAGCGTTACCGGATTCTCCTACGTTTACTCGCAGGGCAGCTTCGAGCTTCCCAATGTTGCGATCAGCTTCACGGTGAACATAACTGATCCCGAGCTAGATCTGGTTCGGGTAACCGTTTCGTGGGGCGATGGGAGCCCATATGAGTACTACAACCTGACTGAATTCGTTGAAGGGAATGTCACTCTCCATCTGTCGCATGCCTTCTCGAGTGTGGGCAACTACCATATCGAGATCTGGTACACTGACAACAAGTCTGGCCTGTTGAATCACAGCAAGTACTACAACCTGACCGTCAAAGTTGAGATTCCTCCGCCAATAATCGTCAAGAAATGGTCCTGGTGGGACTACACGAGTCTCGCGCTTTTCGCGATGATACCAGTCCTCGTAGTCCTGCGCCTCATGTACGTCGCTCGACAGCGCAGGGTGATCGAAGCCCAGGGCATGACGCTCGAGGAGTACCGCCTCATTCAGAGCGAGAGGGTGAAGCAGGAGGAGGAGGCGCTCGAACGCGAGCTCGCTAGGCAGGCGGAGGGCACGAAGCGCTAGTGGAGGGGACTAGAATGGCAAGGAAATCTTTCAGAAGGGTCCTAATGAAACGAGTGTTCAACGTTTTTCTCACGATCATCGGCATCATGGTCCTCAACTTCTTCTTGATCCACCTGATGCCAGGGGACCCGATCAGCAATATGATCCCGCGGTCGCCCAAGTTCGATGTGTCGCTGAAATGGGAGCTTCAGGAGAAGTTCCATTTGAACGATTCCATGCCTGAACAGCTCGCGTGGTACATCTGGAACACGTTCACTCTGGACTGGGGCACTTCGTATATGGCAAATGAACGTCCAGTGTTCGATATCATAATTAGTGATATGCGCTGGACAATGCTTCTTGTCGGGGTATCGACTTTCTTCACACTTCTGCTTGGAATGGCTATCGGCGCCTATTCCGCTTATCGGAGAGGTGGCGCGTTCGACGTAGGTTCGACCGCTGTTTCTCTGTTCTTCTACGGCATGCCGATTTTCTGGCTGGCAATTCTTCTCCAGATATTGTTCACCACTCATCCAATCGGGATCAGCTGGTGGCCCCAACTACCCCCTGGTGGATACTACGATACGGACACCTATGGTGCCGAGTTGAAGTGGACTCTGCCAGTCGTACTTAGCATGATGAAGTATCTCATACTCCCATCTCTGACGCTCGCAGTCGGCACCGTGGCGGGAGTGTCGTTGGTCATGCGAAGCTCTCTCATCGACACGATGACTGACGACTATATCCTCACGGCCAAGGCCAAGGGGCTTACGGACTATCAGGTCCTGAGACACCACGCACTGCCGAACGGATTGCCACCAATGATTGCCCTCATCGCGATGGATGTTGCATTCATCATAGGAGGCGCCTACCAGGTGGAGTACATCTTCAACTATCCCGGGATAGGGTGGAGGACGATCAAGTCCATCGGAGACCTGGACTTCCCGATACTTCAGTTCATCGTCGTCATCGGCGGCGTGGCTGTGGTGATTGCCAACTTCCTTTCGGACCTCGTGCTGATCTACATCGATCCGAGGATCAAGATATCCTAGAGGTGATGAAGTGCTCTCCAACATCATAGACGGGATCTCCAGACAGAAGAGGGTCATCATCGCCATAGGGTTCATACTGCTCCTCGCGGTCGGCCTGATGGGCCTGACAGCTGCTCCAGCAGGTGCAGCATCGATGCTGGCTGCTACCCCAGTGGCAAACGCCGGGGCAGATGTGAACATTACCGCAGGAGAAACGATCAAGTTCGACGGCTCGGCGTCTGTGGCGTCCGATGGCGCCACAATCGAGAACTACACTTGGAACTTCACGATCTTCCCTGGGACACCAGCTCACGAGGTTTACGGAGTGAGTCCAACCTACGAGTTCGACGTCTCCGTCGTCGGTGGCCTTGCTGTCTTCGTGAACCTGACTGTTACGGACAGCGCAGGCCTGAACGCCACCGACCAGATGGTCGTGGTGATCCGCGAGAAACCGCAGACTTTCTTCGAGAAGTATTGGCTGGAGATATTCCTGATAGGGATTGCGGCGATCCTATTGTCGAGGCCGGTGTACTTCGTCTCAAAGAGCATCATAACGGGACAGCCTATCGTCACCGATGCCTCCAGGGAGAAGACGCGCCTCACTCTCCAGAAGGACCGGAAGATATTCGGGGAGTTGATGCGAAACCCCATGGGCGCGATCGGGGTCATCATCCTTGTGTTCTTTGCTGGATTGGCCATTTTTGGGCCGACAATAGCACCGTACGATGTGAAGGTGATAGACACTTCCAACAAGATGCAGCTCCCGTCTCCTGATCACTGGATGGGCACGGACAGCCTCGGCATTGACATATTCAGCGAGTTGCTGTACGGTGCCAGGACTTCGATAATAGTCGGGATGGTATCGGCGCTGATTGCGTCGTTCCTCGGTGCGGCGGTCGGGTTGTATTCAGGTTATGTGGGCGGCTGGAAGGACGAGACCGTTATGCGTCTCAACGACATCGTGCTGTCCATCCCGTGGCTGGTGCTGATGATCGTGGTCGCCGCCTTCCTAGGACAGATAGACCTCACAGGGATCATACTCATAATCGGTCTCACAGGCTGGTCCACAACTGCCAGGATGGTCAGGGCTCAGGTGCTCTCGATCAGGGAGAGGCAGTACATAGAGCGCGCCCGGTCGATCGGAGCAGGCGAGATAGATATCATAAGAAGGCATGTGTTCCCCAACACGTTCCCGCTGATATTTGCGAACACTATCCTCACCGTGGCTGTATCGATCCTTTCGGAAGCAACGCTGAGCTTCCTGGGCCTCCGGCCGGCTGGAGAGGTCACCTGGGGCACGATGCTGTCCTACGCTCAGGAAGCGAGTGCATTCCAGATCGGCTTGCACTGGTGGATTCTCGCACCTGGTCTGTGCATCGTCGTGGTCGTCCTGGGATTCACCCTCTTGGGATACGCGCTCGACGAGATACTTAATCCGAAACTGAAGCACAGGTAGGTCCTAACACCGATCGGACGAACGCATTTGGTCGTAAGAGATGACTTCGCGGGACTGGATGCTCGCAACACGTCGCGTTATGTCCAATACTGGACACATCCGTAGAATGCACGGGCTTTCATATCCCCTCTATCGAAAGCGACTTATAGCGTCTTATCAATGGCAGTCGTATTGCCGCGTGCGATTGGGGGGATAAGGTAGCAAGTTGGGAATCTGGTCTCAGGGGATACCCTTTGACCGCTTCTCCGTTCCCTTGTCCTGACTCGATACGTGCGTGTGGCAATTGAGGGCGTTTGAGGAGAGGATACAATTGGAACAGTACAGTGGGCGAGCGACTTTGATAACGGCTTTTGGGGCCGTGTTCTTCGCACTGCTGATGGTCGGCTCACCGGGCGTGAGCATCGTCGGTCATGACGCCGACCTCGGTATTGCAGACAACGCGGCAGCTTCGCCCGGCGATCGTGCGCTTAGGCTCGGCATCGTCGGTGCGGTAGGCAGTATTGCAACTCTCAATCCGCTTGAGTATACGATGGCGGAGGAGATGTTGGTCATATGGCCATGCTACAGCACATTGCTGTCATATGACGTGAATGTCAAGGAAATAGGCGACCTGGCGCGCACATGGAGCACAACGCCAGACGGCAAGACATGGACCTTCCACTTGTACGAGACCGCGGTCTTCTACGACAAGAACTCAGCTGGTCCGTATGTGCAGGTGACTGCAAACGATGTGATGTGGACGTTCTTCGCCATTCAGAATGACACCAAGAACAACCTGCACTCGTACTTCCCCAATGTAGGGGGACAGCCAATCATCCAGAGCATGGCTGTTGGCCCGACTCCCTGGGATCTTACGATACAGTTGTCTTCGCAGTATGCTCCGTTCCTCGGGTCACTGCACTCCATCCCGATTCTACCCAAGTACATCTGGGAAGGGCAGGCCCTGACATGGAACAACTACGACAACAGCCCGCTGATCGCTCCACTCATTGGCAGCGGCCCGTTCTACTACAACCAGGCAGGGCTGCCTTCCGGCACTGTCGTTGAGCTCGTAAGGAGCCCGACATGGTTCGCGACTGAGGAGCACGGCTGGCAGCTACATGTCAACAAGATGGTCATAAAGTCCCAGACGAGCGCAGACAGCAACTTGGCGGACTTCCAGGCTGGCGGCGTTGATGCCATGCTGTGGGCGACGTCCGAGCAGTACGAGGGTGCGCTCGCAGATATGGAGACGGCGGGAACGGCCACAAGGTTCCACTCGTCAACTGGATTCGTCTACGAGTACAACCTGAACCAGATGACCGATGCGATGAGAGCGGATCTCGGAGGCACATACAACCGAGGTTCAAACAACCAGCTCCTGCTGGACCCAGTCGTGAGGGAGGCCATAGCCATGTCCTACGACAAGCAGCAGTTCATCGACGAGGTCTACGGAGGCCTTGGGCAGCCAGCGGACTCGCTGGTGCCGTTTGCCCACCCGTATTACTATGACTACGGAGGCGTTGATGCTCCTCCAGGCGAGGTCGAAATCACACAGGATATTGCGGGCGCAAGGCTCAAGCTCTACAACAATGGCTGGCAGTACAAGACTGCTGCCGATGGAGCGGGGCACATCACATATGGGAGCCCGGAATACTACACATACGTCCCGCTGTGCAAGATCGGTGGGACGAGCGAGCTGAGCTTCAGGTTCTGGACACTCTCTGAATCCCAGGAGTGGAACACCGGCGGTCAGCTGCTCATGAACTGGTCAGATCAGATAGGAGTCAACCTCCGGGGCGATTACGCACTGAAATCGTCCAACGAGATGAACGGTGCTTGGATGGCTGCGGACTATGACATGTGGCTTTGGGACTGGGTCTTCACACCGACTTCGGAGGTCTCCGTCGATATCCTCTCGGTGTTGACAACCGAGGAGATCGGCAGCTGGAGCGACATCTACTGGAGCAACCCGGAGTTCGATGCACTGTACAACGAGTCCCTCGTGACGATGGACTTCGCCTCGAGGAAGGCGATCACCGACGAGCTGCAGAGGATCAATTATGAGGCCAACGCGTGCCAGCTGTTGGCATACAGAGCAGACCTCTTCGCCGTGCGGAGCGTGCCTGCCAGTCAGTCACCTACCGCGGACCAATGGGTCAACTGGGGCGACTGGTCAGTCAACTGGCTGCTCGACCCGAGCCAGCTAGCTCCTTGGATCTACATGATGATCGAGCCTGGTGCGTTCGCTGACAACCAGGCCCCTGACATATCGACCCAGGCAACATATGACGGGATTGCGGACACCGGACTCTCGGTGACCGCCACCGCGACCGATGATTCCGTCCAACAGGGAACTGGTCTGCAGTACAGATGGTTCTACGGCGACGGGACCAAGGACGCTGTCTGGAGCTCGACCCCGGGAAGGACTCACGCATATGATACGGACGGCAAATACACGGCGTATGTTGCTGTGAAGGAGACGGGTACAGGTGCCGAGTTCATTTCGTGGACGAAGACCCTGGTCACTGTCGTGGACCTAAGCAACTTCGCTCCTGAGAACGTCGACTTCGTATATTCACCACTCGATCCTGACTCAGGTACGATCGTGTTCCTGAACGGGAGCGCGACAGACATCAATGTCGGGGATCAGCTGTACTACAGCTGGGACTTCGGCGACGGGACGGGCGGAGTCGGACAGCAGGTGACACACCAGTTCACTGGGGGCGTCCCGAGCTACGTGACGGTGTATGTTGACGACCACCACCTTGGAACGGGCGACAGGCCGGTTCCGCGGCAGAAGCTCGTATCAGTGTCGGCCAATACTGCTCCGTCTTGGAGCGTGCCCGACTATCCAGTCGTGACGGTCAGGCAAGTTACGACCTTCACCGGCACGATGTCGGACCCGGATGCTAGGGATCAGCACAGATACACCTGGTTCTGGGGCGACGGCTCGTTCTCGGTGACGACCACGCCAAGTACCACCCACAGGTATCAGCTGAAGGGTGTGATGACACTGGTCACATGGTGCGACGATCTTACGGGCCTGCCGAACCACAACAGAAGCGACACGAGCATAGTCGGTGTGAGCGCTCCGAACAACAAGGTCCCATCCATCTCGAGCTTCTTGGTGGACAATGGAGCACCTGTGATTGGAGCGGTCTCGACGTTCACGCTGCTGGCGACGGATCAAGACACGTCCGATGTGCTGACAATGAACATCGACTTCGGTGACGGCATGACCGAGTGGGTCAACCTGACTCAGGGGACTCCGTGGGTCGTGCAGCACACGTATCCGACATGGGGAACCTACGACGCGTGGGCGACGATCACCGACAACCAAGCAGCTCCGCAGCAGGACTTCACGACCGTCGATGTCACGCCGATGACCTTCAGTCTGAGCCTCTACGCGGGGTACAACTTCGTGACTGTGCCTCTGATCGGTTGGGGCTACACGGCGAACAACCTCGGGCTGACCTTCGGCAATGTGGTATCCGGCTGGGATAACGCGACGCAGACCTACAGCCAGGGCTTCATCGTCGGATTGTCCCCGCCATCGACCGCCTTCGACATAGAGCCGAGCACGGGCTACTGGATCTACACCGGCACAGCGAAGACGCTGACGCTCTATGGTAGGCTGCCGACAGTGGACACGATGACCAGGCCGGTCCTCGTGCCGTCCCCAGACGGAGGCTACGTGGCGTTCGGCATGAACACGCTGAAGACGACCATGAAGGCGAGCGACATCGTCGCGAACTACAGCGGGTCAATCAACGTCGTGTCGCGATGGAACGCAGCGACTGGCACGTACCAGTCGTACATCACGATATTCCCGATGACGGACTTTGTGCTGTCTCCGGGACAGGGATACTGGGTCTACTGCGTAGATAGCGGATCGTTCTCGTACGATGTGCTATGAGGAGGAAAGCATGAAGAACAGCAGTGACAGGACAGGAATGGATGGCAGCGGCTCGGGAATAGAGCCTCGCCATATGGAAGCACGAGCGACCCGGCTCATCGGGTCCTCTGCGAGCTGCATGAACATCAGGTCGCGATCGGACGGTCTGAGGTCGACATCCGCTTCGAGGAGATACGCGAGTACGCTCTCGGTGCTCCTTGTCTGTGCTGCTGCGATCTTCATCGTCTCCTCTGTCGCCACGGTGCCCGTGAGCAAGGTGTCGGCGGAGATGCCGGACCCCCCGGGTGTGAACGAGCCGCGCCCGCCCTACTACGTCGCGGGATTCACGTATGATGCATTCGGGGCGTTGTTGGGCAACTGCGCCCTGAACATCACGAACCTGAGAACAGGGGAGTCCAACATCACGGAGATGTCGGATGTCAACGGGTTCTACATGGTCGACGTCGCAAACGGGTGGCCCAGTGTACATGCCATTGGTGACATCGTCAATGTCACGGCGACAAAGGACCTCGCGGTCGGCTGGAACGAGACGGCGCTTGTCACCGGTGGCTTTACGCAGGTCGACGTCACGTTGAGCGGGATTATTCCCGAGTTCCCGATCGTGGCGTTGCCGGTCGTCGGCTTGATGGCCCTGTTCATCGTGGTGAGCCTGAAGCGCAGAGGCGACAAGAAGTAGCTGCAGAGCGTGTGAGACGCAAACCCCTTTCAAATTTCTCTTTCTTCATTTTTGTGTGCGAGCGGAGCTTCTCTGTGGCGTGAGCAAGAATCCATGAGAGATTGTTGCTTCCAAGGCGTGATCACGTCGAAGGCCGTTAGCCGATCAAGATGACGCCCGTCGAGGTCGTCGCCGTGAAGCCATCGTTGTCCGTGACCACCGGCGTTATGGAGCACACGCCAAAGGCCACATAGGTGCGCGCAGCCGTGATTCCCGTTGCTGTCGCGCCGTCCCCCCGAAGTCCCAGTCGTATGATTCTATTGTCCCGTCAGGATCGAAGGACCCCGAAGCGTCAACATGGACACTCATGGAGTAGATGCTTATCGTGAAGTCCGCGGTAGGGATCATGCAGCAGTGCAGCACGACACAATCCTTGGAGATGGTGTCCGTCATATCGTCATTGTCGATGACCTTTAGCGTTATCGTCCAGTACACCCACGTCAGGGACGTGTGATTCGCGGTTACACCGATGGAGAAGTTCCCATCCCCCCAGTCCCACTGATAGTCCACTATGACCCCGTCCGAATAGTACGATGCCGACGCGTCGGTGAACAATGTGAGATAGGCGCCCCAGAAGACAAACGAGGCAATGGGCGCAGCAGGTCCTTGGAACTGGTCTGAGACTACGGCATAGGCGTTCTTCGGGCCATTCGGAGTTGCAGTGAGTTCATACACATGCCGCGGCGCCATCAACACTGGATCCGAATACACTGTCCCGTTTCGTATCGCATCTTAGTCTGCGAACCGAATCCGCTGGTGGAGCAATAGCTCCTGGGCCCCGCTCGTGAGGTCCATGTGACAGCGCTCTGTCCCCCCCGAGGTCCATTGGATCCCTTCGCAACGAAGTGGTCTTCCGCGACTCTCAAGGGCACGAGCGCCGTCAGCATCATTACGGTGCACAATTGAAACGCCGTTCCGATTCTCCTCGCCATATGTGTCTCCTCCTCCACGAACGAGCGATCAGGGGCTACGAAGTGTTGGGGCACATGCACTGGGCTCCCCACACTGCCCATTGTCAGCTTGTCTGCCTGACCTCGTTCCACTACGCTGAGGACGCTGATTCTCTATTTGTCTGTTCGGGTTCCAGGAATGCGGATGCTCGGATACGAAAGGAAAAGGAAAAGCAGTTGTGAAGAAACCCCAAGGGGCTCTTCACCAAAGAAGTTTGAGCGGCAGGTCCGCGGCCATGCGGGCCTGCGCTGTGGTCTACGCGATGGTGCTCACGGGTAGAGCGTCACCTTCATTGTCATCGTGCTCGTCTGGCCCTTCGTGTCCGTCACAATCAAAGTGATGGTCACATCGAACGGCGGCGCGACCAGCGTCACATCCAACTGAATGTAACCTCCGGCTGCTGCCAATCCCTCGTTCCATCCGATCGCAGTGCCCTTCACGGCGGTGACGTTGATCAGGTCGCCGACAAGGTAGCCACCTTCAAGCTGATTCGCAATGTCCCACATGTAGAACCCCAAGGCATCTGACATAATCACGACGGACATCCCGGTCCTCATGTTGGATATTGTCAATTGGCAATCAGGCAAGGCGGCGCCAGTCGAGTCGAGGGTGTAGCCCGCGACGTAGTACGGAGGCACTGGGTCTGCTTGTATCGAGACACGGGACTCGGTGGTCAACGATTGAGCTTTCGCCCCCGAGTAGGTGTGCGTGGCAACGACGCCGTTGCCAGTCGTCCCGTCGCCCCAGTTCCAGGCGTAGCTGACAATGCCATTATCATCTGACGATCCGGATGCATTGACTGATACGGTCAATCCGTTCACAACGGCTGTGAAGGACGCAACTGGAGGCTCATCGACAGCAGCCCATGGCATGACATCGTGCGCGACTGATCCAATACCACCGTCGTTATCCGTCACGACCAGAGTTATCGCGTATGTTCCGCCCATCGCATACGTGTGTGATGCCCTAGGCGAAGCGGACACTACTGAAGGCGAGCCGTCGCCCCAGTTCCAGCCATACGCAACTATCGTCCCGTCTGTGTCGTACGACGCAGATGCATTAACGTCAACAACGAGTTCATTGACCGTTGGTGTGAACATCGCAACTGGCAGCTCGTTCGGCGGAGCCATAACTGTGACAGGCTGGGTCAGGCTGTCCGAGCCACCGAGGTTGTCGACAACTGTCAAGGTGACATCATAGGTCCCTGCCATACCGTACATGTGGCTGGTGACCTCGCCGGATCCCATCGTGCTGTCGCCCCACTCCCAGATGTATTCGACTATCGTGCCATCTGTGTCATAGGACGCAGAGGCATTGACATTCACTGTCAGGTAGTTGGGCGTGGCGTCGAACAAAGCGACCGGGAGTTCGTTGATCATCCACTGGTCACTTACAACGACATAGGAATCCCTCGGTCCGTTGGGTGTGGCGGTTATCTCGTACACGCGTCCCGCTGCCATGTTGACAGGTTCCGAATAGATGATTCCAGATGGATAGGCGTCATAGGCCGCGAACCTGATCCTCTGGTGCAACACCTGATCAAGGGCTCCTGAGGTGTTGTCGTAGACGTCGACCACCAACGACCTGAGCCCGTGGTTGTCCAGCTTGGCTGTCCATACACCGTAATCCGTAGTTTCGTAGGTCCATGTCATCGCGCTTGCCCTTGGTCCCTGGGGTCCCTTGATGATTGTGTACTCCCCTGCGGCTACCAGCGGCACAAAAGCCACGAGCGCCATGACAGCGCACATCAGAATAGCTGTCGCAACTCTCTTTGCCAAATGCTTCTCCTCCCTCTTAACCGTCCGACTGCTGGATGCGAAGCGCAAGCGTGGATAATCAGGACTCCCCCCGGGATCCAAGCCTCGCGAGACAGCCGGATCAAGCCAACTCTCTTAACCCTCATTACGGCTATGCTACAAATAGGTTTCTAATTGTTTCCGCTACTGGCTCTTCGTCTGGGGGGTCACGTGTCGAATTCGGTGACGATTATCCGACAAATGCACATTTCTGTGGTCTGCAAACTGCGGATATCTGTCGGAGAGAAGCTCTCGAAGCTCAGCCCTCGCGGCTATCGTCGTGGAAGGGCTGTCCTAGCTGCAGCTTGATATCAGGCAACTGAGGCGTCTCCTCTGGGGGCATGATCAAGGGCTCCTCGGATGAGCTATCCACCGCCATGTTGATCATGTCCAGCTGGAGGGAGGTGAACAGGAAGTCGAGGTTCTTGTCGATGTCCGCGACATACTTGCCTGTCCTGGGCTGTACAAGCATCTTGGCAAGCAGCCCGTCAATCCTGTTCGCAGTCCTCGCGGTGGGCTTCATGATGCCGCCGCTCAGGCTGAATATCGATATCCCTTCGAATGGCCGCTCTACTGCTCCGGCGGCTGCAGCTGCATCAGACCAAGAATCTTCCGCCGGCTCCTTAACCCGTTTTTCCTCTCCCAAATCCCATCCCTCTTGAGAGCGCTACTGCGTATGGGCTGGTTCGTATATGTATGTTTGCGGATTCAGCTGGGTCGAGCACAGGACTCATTTCGACTCGCGTATGATGTCGATTGTGAGACGCGTGCCTTCTGCGACGATTCCTCCGCATCTGATCCTGTGCTGTGGTGACTTGAAATCGCTTCTGTTAAGGTCCTTGCACTTGGTCGAACCGAGTTTCTCACCAAAAAGCCTGTACAGCTTGCCCGCCGCATCGTAGCTCTTCAGTCTGTCCTCCTCGGGGGATGTCCGGCCTAGAGAGGCCCCCAGAGCCATGACGCCGCCCGCCAACGCTCCACAAATGTCCTCCGAGCGCCCGACACCTCCGCCAAAAGGGGTCGCCATCTTCTTGGCGGTGTCGGGCAGCTCAATTCCCTGCGCGTGACAAACCCCTCTCAGGACCGATTCTGCGCAGTTCAGCTTGGCGTCCCAGCACCTACGTGCCTCAAGGATGCCCTCGTCTGCCGATCTCAGTGACAACACCTCACCCTTTCAGCGGGCTCTCCTCGATTCGCAGCGTCGGGTTCGAGGCGTCCATGCTGGCCATGACGCCCTCGGGCATCAGGAGCTTGTGGCGTCCGTGGCCGCAGCATAGCCCTGTGAACGACGGGACGGACTCCAAGATGCCGATTCTGTCCTGAAGGATCTCTTCCATGCTCGGTGTTGGATCCTCCCGTTTCTGGAACTTGGAGATCTGCCCGAAGATGATGCCTCTGACCTTATCGAACTTGCGAGCCAAGTGGAGGTGCGTCAGGAGCCGGTCGAGGTCGTACTCGGATACGTAGACGTCCTCGAGGAAGAGCAGCTTGCCATCAGTGTCAACCGAGTCCTCCGTGCCGAGCGTGTGTGTCAGCATGGACAGGTTTCCGCCCACGAGCGGTCCCTTGGCCTTTCCAGGTACGATTGTTCTCAGAAGCATGCCTGTCGGCGGGTTCTCGATCTTCCCCCAGGGCGCAGCGGTCGAGAGCAGTTTGAGCGCTCTATCGATGTTTTCCTTTCCCTCAGGGGCGTCCTTCTCGGGGTTGTCCCCGGCATATCCTTCGACGGACGGTCCGTGGAATGTGACAAGGCCTGTTCTCTGCCGGATCGCGGTGTGAAGAGTCGTGATGTCGCTGTAGCCCATGAATATCTTGGGATTGTCCTTGATCACGCCAAAGTCGACTTGGTCCAGGATGCGCATCGCCCCGTATCCCCCTCGGGCGCAGAACACTGCGTCCACTTTGTCGTCAGCAAAAGCCTTCACCAGTTCCCCGGCCCTCGCGTCGTCCTTCCCAGACATGAACGAGTACTTCACGAGGTTCCTCGTGCACTCGCCCAGGGTCACTTTGTACCCCAGCTTCTTGAGGTAATTGATACCCTGCCCAAGTCCGAAGGGTTCCGAGAATCCCGACGGGGAGACAATGCCGATGGTCGCGCCTTTCGTAAGCTTCGCTGGTTTGATTTGTTTCAACAGCCTCACATCCCGAATCCTGAGAGACGAGGCTCAGCATAAACCGTGTGCTCGGCGGATGAAGTGCGCCCGATCGGCGCTCCGCCCTCCGACGTAAGCGGGTCAGGCAGTCGCGGGCTCTACATAGCCCGAATCGACCGCATCGTCGAACAGCTCGTCCGAGTATGGCGATTCCTCAAGTTCCGCTGTGAGCTGAAGGATATCGAGCTTTATCGAAGTCTCCAAGAAGTCGAGCTCGGCAGTCAGGTCAGGCCTCTCCCGGCGGCATCTGGGGTCCTCTTCGATGTCCTCGCACAGCCTGTCCAGGCGTACCTTCGTCTGAGCGAGCCTGGTGACCATATCCAGGTCGTCCAAGACGTCATCGTTCTTCAGAATCCTGGTCCTTATGATCCCGCCCGAGCGGCTCACTTTCCTGACCGCGAGGGGGACCGCTAGCTTCCTATTCAATCCAGCATCCCATCCCATCGTATGACGATTGTCTGACAATATCTACTTCATCGTATATATATGTTGCTAGCTCGACTCCTTCATCTGATGGGAGGTCCTGCCAGCTGGTTCGCACGACGCTCGAGATCGGCTATCTTTCTCTGGAGCTGGCGTATCTTGGCATCGTACTTTGCGACTTGCTCTCGGATCCTGGCGGCCTTTGCCCTCAGCTTGGCCGCCTTCGCGAGCTTCTTCGCTGAGATCTGGTGCTCGTTCACCCTCGCCGTGTACTTCTTCGCGTCCCTCATCGATGCCATCTTATCCCGCTCAAAAAACGGTCTATGAGCTTAAGAACGTTCTGGCGGCGCCCTCGGCGACCAGAGGCCAATTGCCTTCTGAAAGCTGAATTATATGGGATTCTGATGCGGAGCGGTCATGAGGGCGTACGTAGAGGCCTTTGGTTGCACTCTCAATTTCGGGGAGTCCAGGGAGATCGAGGACCTCCTAGCTAGCAAGGGTTGGAGCATAGTCCAAAGTCCCGAGGACGCCGATCTGGCCGTTCTGTCGACATGCGTGGTGGTCGAGAAGACGGAACGCGCGATGGTGAAGAGGCTCGCGGAGCTGAGGACAGTTCCGAAGCTGATTGTTACGGGTTGCATGGCGACCGCTTGCCGTGAGAAGGCGGAGCGCGTGGTGCCGGGCGCGGTGTTCGTCAATCCCGGAGACCTCGAACGAATGGCCGAGGTTATCAGAACGGAGTCCAGATTCAGCTCCCCATCCAAGGTCGAAAGGGAATCGTACGGAATCGTTCCGATCGCCACCGGGTGCCTTGGCAGCTGCTCCTATTGCATAACCCGCCTTGCGCGTGGGGAACTCAAGAGCCGCCCTCTCGAGTCAATTGTGGGCTCAGTTCGCGACATGGTCTCTGCAGGTCCCAGGGAGATCCGGCTCACGGCTCAGGACACTGCGGCATACGGAGCGGACATCGGCTCCTCGTTGCCCGCGCTGGTGGACGGGATATGCGGCATCCCGCACGACTTCAGGCTCAGGGTGGGCATGATGAACCCGAAGAACGTCCTCCCAAAGTTACGGCTCGTCACTAGCATGTACCTTCAACCCAAGGTATTCAAGTTCCTGCATCTGCCCCTTCAGAGCGCAAGCGACAGGATCCTGAATGAGATGGACCGGGGCTATACGTTCGCAGACTTCAAGCGCATCGTGGCTGAGGCGCGCGCGATGTGTCCTGCAATTTCGTTCTCGACGGATCTCATTGTGGGCTACCCTGGGGAAACCGAAGATGACCACGAGATGAATCTACGGGCCATCTCGGAAACGGAGCCTGACATCGTTAACGTCACAAAGTTCTCTTCGAGACCGGGGACGAAGGCAGCCATGTCCGAGCCGAAAGTGGTTGGGTGGAAAGCTAAGGACTGGTCCCGGGAGATTACTGATTTGAGGTTCAGGGTGGCGATGGAGAGGAACAGGACCTGGATAGGCAGAACGGTCGCCGCTCTGTCCACGGAGAAGGGGAAGAAGGGCTCGATGATCTTCAGGACAGACGAGTACAGGCAGGTCGTCGTCAAGGGTGTTCATCAGCTCGGCGGATTCCATATAGTGAGAGTGACCGACGCCACCGCGACATATCTGCGGGGCGAACTGGAGGACGCGGATTGAAGCAGTCTACCAAGCTGTATCTGTTCCTGGCGGTCACGATACTGATCTGGGGCAATTCATTTGTGATCGTCGACATCGCGATCTCGGACGGCGCCCTCCCCACGGTGATTGCGATGGGCCGATGGATCGTCGCGTCCACAATATTCGGTGTGTTTCTGCTCTGGAAGAAGTCGAAGGGACTGGACAAGGTCGATGTGCGCACATTCATGGTGCTCGCGTTCATAGGCGTGGGAGTATACTACATATTCCAGTACTACGGGGTGAAGCTCGCCGGCCCTGCCATCTCCGCGATCCTTGTCACGCTGCTGTGTCCGATTATGATATTCCTGATGTCGTACCTGCGCCTCGGGGAACGCATCAGCGCGCCCCAGAAACTGGGACTGGGGATATCGGTGGTAGGCGCGTACTTCGTGATCACAGACGGCACCGTCGAGTTCCTCTCTAATTGGGAATCAGTCCTCGGCGGAATTTTCGGGGTCGTCTGCGCGATATTCTGGGCCGTGTATACCGTCGAGGGCAAGAAGTTGGTGAAGAAGTATGATCCGTTCGTGTCGACTGCCTATCTCGCCCTCATGGGCACGATAATGCTGGCGCCTTTTGCAGCGGCGGACGCCGGCCTGAACCAGCCGATCGTGTTTCCTCTTTCGTTCTTCTTCGCGATCATGTATCTCGGGGTTCTGTGCACAGTCGTAGGGTATGTCTTCTGGTTCCGCGCCCTCACCGGGCTGAGCGCATCGTCCACGGGGGCGACGCTCTACTTCGAGCCGCTCGTGACAGTTGTATTCGCATGGCTAATTCTCGGGGAGGGCATCGGCTGGGTTGCAGGCTTCGGGGGAATACTCGTCATGATGGGTGTCCTCCTCGTCTCCAGATGATGTACCCCAGTCGGCGAGGATGCCCGGGCATCAGGAAATCGTTAATATGAGCGCCCATCTATCTCGCCATAACCCGCCACAGCCCCGTAGTGTAGCGGTCAATCATGTGGGCCTTTGGAGCCCGCGACGGAGGTTCGAATCCTCCCGGGGCTACTCTTTCTCCTCCGGTCCTCTGCTTCGCCTCGTCTTCATCGTCTTGAGCCATGAGACAAGCTTCGCCGTTCCCACCAGAAGCAACACCCACCCCATGACCAACAGGAAGAATCCTTCTGCAAGGAACCCGGACGGGATTGCGGCGAGCACGAACATGCCGGTGACAGTGGCCGCAATGCCGAACGCCACACCCCACACCGCCATTGTCCAGTCGACCTTCATGATTATGACCTCCATCAGTTAGACCCTATGAACGATTTGCTCGAGAGGGAGCCTCTTCCTGTGGATCCCTTTCTCAGCAGGATATCCGATCGACAAGATCGCGACAGGTCTCAGATGAGGCGGAAGGTTCAGCGCTGCCCTCGCTTTTGCCTCGTCGAACGCCCCGACCCAGACGCTCCCCAGACCTTTGCTGTGCAAGTAGAGCATCATGTTCTGTATCGCCGCAGCGACGTCCTGGAGGCAATAGAGGGACCTGCCCCGCTCGCCGTAGTGCTTGATCCTTTCGTGGTTCGCACAGCACACGATGTTCACGGGCGCGGTCCTAACGAAGTCCTGGTTGAGCGCGGCCTCCTTGAGGGCCTTCTTCGTCTTCTGATCCCTAACCACGAAGAAATCCCTTGCCTGGAGGTTGCCCGCAGATGGCGCAAGGTTCGCGAGTCTCAGCGATTCGTTGACGGTCTCATCGTCGACCGGATCCGGTCGGAACACCCTGATGCTCGTCCTGCCCTCGATGCACTCCACGACATCCATGGTCGATTCCTCTACCCCCTCCTATGGGGACGAACTTCTAAGTATTTTGTCTGCTGTCTACAGGTTTTGTCATGTCATCCGCACCAGAGGCTCCGAAGGTCCGCTGCACCCTCCGAATCGAGTTCCCGAGCAACGAGGAGGCCACCAGGGTACACCGCGCGGTCGAGCTGGACAACCAGGGATATGTCTCGACGAAGGTCGAGGGCGACGCCATCCTAGCCGAGATCGAGGCGTCCTCGCTCAACAGCCTCCTGCACACGCTCGATGATCTTCTGTCGTGCACCACACTCGCCGAGAAGATAGTCACCAAGAAGAACTAGTCCGACGAATCCTTTACTCTGACCGCGACTCCTCGTTTGAATGCGAGCATCTCCTCTCGGTTCATCAGCGTTCTGCCGACCGCGGCCAGTTCTCCTTTCGAATTGACCACGAGCACATCGTCTCCTGGTCTGATGTCCGGGTCGCACTCGCGGACGAACTTGGCGAATACGTTATTGCCCTTGGCGGCGAACTCGGATGGCTCGTCCTCTATGACCACCCTCATCCTCGGCGGCTCGAGCGCAGCGAGGAGCAATCTTCCGCCCTGAAGCTTGAGTGTGAATCTGCCGTCCCCTGCTCTCATCGAGAACGCGTGCTTGCCGTCGATGATGACATTCCTGATCTTGCCTGTGCGCTCGGACTTCACCAGCTCTATTCGTTTGCCATCGAGGACGTCCCCGGCTCCCCGGCCGAACTGCACATCCAGGACCGCGCAGACCCTGAGCACATCGAGATTCCTCTTTCGTGGGTCTCCGGTGACCATATCCTGGAGGAATCTAAGGGTCTCCTCGCCCTCCCACATGACGGCCAAGGGGTAGCCGTGTTGGTGGGCATGCTTTTCCATGACGGCGATCATCTTTCTCTTAACCTCATGGTCAAGGACGGCGGGGATGACCGACTGCGCGATCGGATAGTATTCGTCAAGTTCGATGGGAACAGGCCCGAAGAACGAGGCAACGATGAAGCTGGCATCCACCTTCTCTGAGACGGCCGCGATCTCCTTCGAATAGTGTCTCGCGTAAGGTTTCTGCGCCTCCTCGAATCCCACGAGCACCCTCGCATCCGGTCTCCGGTACCGCGAGAAAAACCGTTCCTGGTACCGTGAGACCGTTGGCCGCTCGTAGCTCTCGGGGCCGCAGTAGAAGAACGCCCCTCTCCTGCTGGCAGGCTCGAAGCGTTCCAGATACTTCTTGTGCTTCTCAAGCCTCTTGAGGGCATCGAGCAAGGCCGGGTGCGCTCTCGCGCGCATCTCGACCAGTTCCCAGATCGAGCCTTCGTGGATCGCGTTCTTCACCGTCTTGATCTCCCTGAGGCAGACATGTAGGTTGTGCTCCGCGATCAGCCTCGCGCGCTGGTCATGCGGCATCTCAAGGAGCCCCTCGACGGTATTCCGAGAGCACATCGGACAGTGGCAAGCCAGATCATGGAGATCCTTCAGGGAGCGCGTGCCCGTCGAGTACATGAGGCGGTCCTGGCGCGCGTACTTCGCATACGACGCAGAGTCGAACATGTCACATCCGAGCAGCACCGCGAGAGGGAACACCATCGGGTGGCCAGCGCCGAACAGATGCACAGGGCGCGAAGGGTTCAACCCTTTCTTCGAGGCCACGATGATCTCGGCCAGATCGGAGTATCTGTAGTTCTCGAGCAGGGGCACGACCCCGCCTATCGGGTGCACGTCGAAGTCGAGCGCGGAGATTTCTCGGGCGCATCGTTCGCGAATGTCCGGATAGATGCCGCCCTGGACAGTCCCTGCGAGCATCATCTTGCCTCTCTCGGGGACGGAATCCTTCGCCCTCCGAAGAGTTTCGTCCACAGCTTTGTCGGCCTTCTCCCTCGTGAAGTCCGGCTCGGAGAATACGTCCAATATGGTCCCGATATCGGCGCCGATGGCCGCCTGGAACTGGACGATCTCCTTCGGATCGACCTTCACATCGCCGTACACATGATCTTGAAAAGTTCCGCTGTCCGTCATCACGGGCCCGTCGAATCCGAGGAGCTCGTGAACCCCTGAGGACATCGCTCTCTCTCTGAGCGACTCCGTCCCTCTTATGATGTAGGAGTTCGTGATCAACATCTTGACCCCAAATCGTTCCTTCATCTCTTTCGGCGGAATCGTCAGGAAGTTGGGGTTCACCACGGGAAGCAGCACGGGAGTCGTGACCTTTCCGTGGGGCGTGGTCAGCTCGCATATCCTCGCGAGCCCGTCCCTCTCCTTGAGCTCGAACATCCAGCCCGAGTAACGTGTGCTTGGTATTGATTGTTTGTCGAGGCGCTCCCTTAGTCCAGAAAACACTTAAATACGCTCCAGATTGTGCTTGAAGCCCGGGTACGATGTTCAACGCTCTACAGGTCTTGGCCGGGCTCGCGCTCATCTTCCTTCTGCCCGGCTACACTTTGGTGAACCTGATGTTTCCGAGGCGGGGAGAGTTGGACCCCGAGTACGATTTCGTCTACAGGATTACCCTCGGCATGGGCCTCAGCGTGGTCATTTCGATCTTCGTTGGTTTCTCGCTCAACGCCATCAGCGATGAGGAGACCCAATATGTCCGCTCCGGGCCGCTCTGGATCGCCCTATCGAGCCTGACTGGTCTGTTCATTCTGGCCGGATGGGTCAGAGGCGCCTATCCCAGAGCTGGATACATCCATCCGTCTCTCTACAGGCCCACTGCCGAGAGCCGCTCGGGCGCCCCTGGAAAGAAGGAGTTCGCGAGGAAGCGCGCTCTAGACCGCCTTCTGAGCGAGCGCGGGCAGCTGGTCGGAGACATGAAGAAGTTCGCCGAACGGTCGTCGGATTCAAATCCCCAGAGGCAGCTGTATTACCGCAAACGTATAGACAACGCGCGGGAACGCATCGAGAAGGTCAACGGGGAGATCAAGAAGATCGAATCGGGTGGTGTCTAGATGGCTTCGAGAAAGAGTTCCCTGGATTACAAGCTCGTGGTCGTGATAAGGGACGACCTGGACATCTCCGGAGGGAAGCTGGCTGCACAGGTCGCTCACGCAGCTGTCACGTGCGCTCTTGAGGCGAAAGCCAAGAAGACGAAGTGGTTCGCAGCCTGGTACCAGGAGGGGCAGAGAAAGGTCGTGCTGAGGGCGAAGGACCTTGAGCACCTCAGGGAGCTTAACGACAAGGCGAGGAAGATGGGGCTCCCTCACGCGCTGATCACGGACGCAGGCTATACTGAGCTTCCTCCGAACACGACCACATGCCTCGGGATCGGGCCCGCTCCCGAGAACGACATCGACAAGATCACAGGGTCGTTGCCTCTGGCGTGATGCTGGAATGAAACCTCACGTGAGGATCCTTGGGATAGACGATTCTCCTTTCAAGTTCAAGGACCAGCACGCGCTCGTTGTAGGGGCTCTTGTGAGGGTCCCGAACTATCTCGAGAGCGTGATGAAGACCGAGGTTGTTGTGGACGGGACCGATGCGACCCTCAAGCTAGTCGAGATGATCAAGCGGTCGCGGTACAGAGAGCAGATCAAGGCAGTCATGCTCGATGGCATCACGCTCGCCGGGTTCAACGTCGTGGACATCGAGCAGCTGTGCTCGTCGACGGGCACTCCTGTCATCACGATCACTCGCAACAAACCTGATCTCGAGAAGATGAGGGATGCTATGATGAAGTATTTCGACGACTGGAAGGTGCGCTATGAAGTCATCACAAAGCTCGAGCTGAGGAGGGTCAAAACAGAGCACAAGCCAGTCTATGTGTCCAGCTGCGGCGGCGACGATCGTGAGATGGATGCCCTCGTCTCGGCGGCTACCGTGAAGGGAGCGATTCCAGAACCGATCCGCATCGCGCACCTCGTGGCGTCGGCCATGGTCCGAGGAGAATCGTACGGCAGCCCGTGAGCGGTTTGGGGAAAACGGTAAAGACGTGCATGTCGCTTTGGAGATCGTGAGCCACGGAGGAGGTGTGATAATTGATCAAGAATCTCTTCACAAAGCATGACCACAGGCCAATCGCCGAGATAACTAAGGAAGAGGTGATGCATGCTGCTTCGTATTACTGGAGATTCAACAACTTCGGCATCTCGTTCAGCTCTCCCTACAGCATGCAGGGCTCCCAGTACTTCTCGAAGCTGGGCCTCAGACAGTCCATAAGCATCTACCTGGTCGAAGAGGGCCCCCAGATCGGTGTCGACCTCTCGCTCTCGGCGGAGCTCACGGACGAGGGGGCGGCTCTTGGAATTGTCGGGGCCATCCTGATCCTTCCTGTCACAGTCGCTGTCGGGGCTGTGTCTTACATTGAATACGACAACGATGCTCAGCGGCTGATGAACGGTTTCTGGCAGTACCTGTATGGGTTCAAGAAGAATCCGAAGCCGCCTACGGGCCAACCATATGTCCCATCATGGGCCCAGGGACAAACCGCCCCTCAGACGGCCCAACCGCAGACTGGCATGCCGAGAGCTTGTCCCAAGTGCGGAACTCAGGTCGATTCCACCGACGTGTTCTGCAAGAAGTGTGGTGCGAAGTTCTGAGCCGCAGAACATCTGGCTATCTGGCATGCCCATCGGTACAAGCGTAAGTTTTAATAGGGCGACGAGTTTAAGGGCAACCCTACTGGAATAGGTGAATAGTTGGCCCGAGGATTGTACACAGCCAGGAAGCTTCGTCTAGACAGGCAGAAGCACAGGTGGAGCGACAGGTATTACAAGCGCCACACCCTGCATCTGAAGGAGAAATCCGACCCTCTCGAGGGATCCGCCCAGGCCAAGGGCGTCGTCCTTGAGAAGGTCGGTATCGAAGCGAAGCAGCCCAACTCGGCCATCAGGAAGTGCGTCAAGATACAACTGATCAAGAACGGCAGGCAGATAACCGCGTTCGCGGTCGGCGATGGCGCCATCAACTTCATCGACGAGCACGACGAGGTCATCGTGGAGGGCATCGGCGGCAGAATGGGCCGGTCCTACGGCGATATCCCTGGCGTGCGTTTCAAGGTTATCAAGGTCAACAACGTATCCCTGCACGAGCTTGTGAAGGGCAGAAAGGAGAAGCCCGTCAGGTGAACAAGATGGAGCAGGGAAATCCAACTCAAGACGAAGCGAAGTCTCCGGAACGGGCTCCGGCCCCAAAGGCAGCTGCTGCACCGCCTACACCGGCTGAAGCAACCGTTCCGGAGGCAGCGCCTCCTGAACATGCCGCCGCCGAGGCAGCTCCCGCGAAGGAGCCACCGGCGCCCAAGCCGAGCGGACTTCTCCTCTTTGGGAAGTACGATGTGTCCGCGGTCTCTGTGAGGGATGTCGGCATGGCCAGATACATCGACATCTCACCGGTCGCGGTGCCGCACACCGGCGGAAAGCACACCAACAAACCCTTCGCGAAGGCCAAGATGAGCATCGTAGAGCGGCTCATAAACGGCATGATGCGGACCGAGGATTTCACCGGCAAGAAGCTCAAGTCCTACAAGGCCGTTGAGCAGGGTTTCACGATCATACAGAACAAGACGAAGGCGAATCCGCTTCAGGTGTTCGTGGACGCCATCGTCAACGCCGCCCCGAGGGAGGAGGTCACCAGACTTCAGTACGGAGGCATATCGGTCCCTAAGGCGGTCGACGTCGCCCCTGCGAGGAGGGTGGACCTGGCCATCAGGTACATTTGCACGGGCTCGCTCGAACAGTCGCACAAGAGCAAGAAGCCGATCGAGGAGTGCCTCGCGGACGAGATCATCTCAGCGGCCAAGAACGACATCAACTGCTTCTCGGTGGGCAAGAAGGAAGAGGTTGAGAGAGTGGCCGCATCAGCGCGCTGATCGGTCCGAACCGTCTCACATTGTTCACTGTCATCTCATTGTATGCTGAACCCATGGTGAGCTTATGGGAAGAAAGGAAGACAACATCAAGAGGGCGCAGGCCTTAATGCGAAAGCCTCAGTTCATTCGAAACATAGGAACAGCCGCGCACATCGACCACGGAAAGACAACGCTCTCGGACAACCTGATCGCGGGCTCAGGCATGATGTCCGAGGAGCTCGCGGGCAAGCAGCTGCTGCTCGATTACGACGAGCAGGAGCAGGCGAGAGGCATCACGATCAACGCTGCGAGCGCTTCGATGGTCTACACATTCAAGGGTCAGGAGTACCTCATCAACCTCATCGACACGCCTGGCCACGTCGACTTCGGAGGCGATGTCACGAGGGCAATGAGGGCCATCGACGGCGTGATGATACTTTGCTGCGCCGTCGAAGGAGTCATGCCTCAGACCGAGACGGTCATCAGGCAGGCCATCAAGGAGCGCGTGCACCCGATCCTGTTCGTCAACAAGGTAGACAGGCTCATCAACGAGCTCCAGGTCACTCCGGAGCAGATGCAGCAGCGTCTCTCGAACATCGTCAACGAAGTGAACGAGAAGATCAGGAAGCTTCTTCCCCCGGAGCTCAGGGACAAGTGGGCGCTGAAGGTCGAGACGGGCAACGTCGTCTTCGGCTCCGCGTTCAACAACTGGGCCATCACGGTCCCGTACATGAAGAAGACGGGCATCAACTTCAAGCAGATCTACGAGTACTGCAAGAACCAGGACCAGAAGGCTCTGGCCAAGAGAGCGCCTCTCCATGAAGTGCTTCTCGAAATGGTCATCACGCACCTGCCGAACCCGCTCGAGGCGCAGAAGCTCAGGATACCCGTCATCTGGCACGGAGACCTCGAATCTGAGTTCGGGAAATCGATGATGACATGCAACCCTGATGGTCCAGTCGCATTCATGGTCACCAAGATCATAGTCGACCCCCACGCGGGGGAGGTCGCCGTCGGTCGGTTGTACAGCGGGAAGATCGTCAAAGGGCAAGAGCTCTGGATAAGCGGCATGCCGAACCCGAACAGGGCGCAGCTGGTGGCGCTCACGGTCGGTGCCGACAGGATCCCGGTCGAGGAAATCGATGCTGGGAACGTCGTCGCTGTCGCGGGGCTCAAGGACGCTATCGCGGGTTCCTCGGTCTCGAGCGACCCGGCGATGGCCCCGTTCGAGAAGATAGTTCACTACTCGGACCCGGTGGTCACGGTCGCCATCGAGGCCAAGCACACCAAGGACCTGCCGAAGCTGGTCGACGTGCTGCGCACGGTCGCCAAGGCCGATCCGTCCATACAAGTGGAAATCAACCCGGAGACGGGCGAGCACCTGATGTCGGGAATGGGCGAACTGCACCTCGAGATCACGAACTACAGGATAGTGAACGAACACAAGGTCGATATCAAGACCTCCCAACCCATCGTGGTGTTCAGGGAGTGCGTCTCCGGCAGGGGCGGCCCGTTCGAGGGCAAGTCCCCCAACAAGCACAACAGGTTCTACATCGAGGTTGAGCCGCTCAGCCCAGCAGTCGTGGATGCGATCAGGTCCGGTGAGATAGAGACCGAGGGCAAGATCAAGGACGCGAAGGCGCTGGCGAAGAAACTCCAGGACCTCGGGTTCACCAAGGACGAGGCGAAGAGCGTCGTCGCGTTCCATGGCACGAACATGCTGCTGGACATGACGAAAGGTATCCAGTACCTCCACGAGACGATGGAGCTCATCAAGGATGCCTACGACGAGGCCATGAACCAGGCGCCGCTCGCGAACGAGAAGTGCATGGCGATGAAGGTCATGCTCGTGGACGCCAAGCTCCACGAGGACAGCATACACAGAGGACCCGCTCAGGTCATACCCGCTGCGAGGTCCGCCATCTATGGCGCTATGTGCCAGGCGGGCAGAGTGCTGTACGAGCCCATCCAGAAGGTGTTCATCAACGTCCCGGAGGACATGATGGGCAACGCGATCAGGGAGATACAGCAGAGGCGAGGCATCATCGAGGACATGAAGCAGGAAGGCGACATAACGACCGTTCAGGGCAAGTGCCCCGTCGCAGAGATGTTCGGCTTTGCGGCCTCGATTAGGAGCGCCACGAGCGGTCGCGCACTTTGGTCAACAGAGAACATTGGGTTCGAGCCCATGCCTCGCGAGGTGCAGGAGAAGATCGTTACTCAGATAAGGACGAGGAAGGGCCTGAAGCCCGACCCGTATGACGCGTCGTACTACGCGGGTTAGCCAGCACTCCAACATGCGCAAGTTGCGAGGGAAAAAGACTAATATACCAAGAGCATCATGCTCGAACAGAAGGCATTGGAGGCCATAAAATGGCAGACAAACCACACATGAACCTTGTCTTCATCGGACACGTCGACCACGGCAAGTCGACCTCAGTCGGCCGACTGCTCCTTGACACAGGGCACATCGAGGCCCACGTCATCGAGAAGTACAAGAAGGAGGCCGAGCAGAAGGGTAAGGCGACTTTCGAGTTCGCGTGGGTCATGGATGGACTCAAGGAGGAGAGGGAAA